>CAZPJY010000050.1:0-2937 GCA_964587045.1 uncultured Methanosarcinales archaeon | reverse complement strand
CTACTCAAGCAAGGCCTCCCCTTCCTGATCACGATCGGATCCAATGAAACCCTTATCAGCTTCAATGGCACTGACATAGCAAAGGTCAAGTCACAAGCACCCACCTCTTTCACATTTACGCAGAGGGGCTATGCTAGCATTAAGAACCTAAAAGCTTACGTCAGCGAGCCCTTCTCGGTCACTGATCCTGAGAGCATAATAACATATGATGTCGATGAAGGACCCATAAGCAACGCCCGCAGCATCTTCGAGTCATCGCGCAGGACCGTATTCGATATGGGCCGGCAAAGGGTTGAAACTGACCGGTACAGGCTGTTCGGGGAATCTTTAGGCATCGAACTCCCAGAACAAGGGACAGTCCTACTGCCAAGTTACGCAATAACTGCTAGAGGTGAAGACCAGACCTTCGACTGGGACGTTTTTGAACTGGATTACAGGACCTCCACCCGTTCCGGGCTGGGTCAGGCAGGCTTGCTTTTCTCAAGCCCTGCAGGAACTCCCAAGCTAGGGTTGCTACTTCAGCAAAGCACGTCTGATGCCATGCTTTTCGAATACATAAACGATACAGCTCTGCAGCTCACCTATACTCAGAACGCACCACAGTTATCAGATAACCGGATTAAGGTACTGAAGAACGAAACATCATTCCAAGTCTTCCTCAACGGCGGGCAGCTCTTCGAAAAGAACATATCAGAACTCGGCCCAGTGAACATCTCGTTCTTCACAACCCAGACCTACACTGACTTCTCAAACGTGGTTCTCAGACGGATAGATCCCCGCTGCGACGATCCCCTGACCGTGACCGACTGCCTTAAGGAATACCGTATCCAGCAGCTTTACCAACCCAGACAGATTAGGCAAGTGCCAGCGGTCGAAGCTGAAGACAACAGTATTGTCAGTTTCATCAAGCAACTCACGACGCCAAGCGAAAAGGAACCAGCCGAGACAACAAAAGAGCCAGAGCAAGAAACAGACTTCATAACCCAAGTCATCCAAACCCTCCCAGAATTCAACTCCGACATTCCCAACAAGCAGTACATATTCAGCGGACGCACATCCCACGTTCCAGATTGGGAGCATTACTCGTTCATCTTCCAGTACCTGCCGCTTGACGGCGCCAGACTGATAAGCATGACCTTTGTAAATGAGGACAACCAGCCTGAGGCGGCAATCATGCTGTCGCTGCTAACAGACAAAATTTATTACATCCGCGACGAGAACGTGCAGGAGTTCGACTACAACCTCTCTGATGACGTCCGCCAGACAGTGATCCTAACATATGATTACGGTAACGTCTCCTTCAACTACGATTTCCGGCCGGTCTTCGAAATTCCAGGAGTCAACATGTCCTCAGGATACTTCATCATCGAGACCTTCAACACCCACCTTGAACCAAGGGAGCTCTACCTTTACAACAAGGAGACCAGGGAGCGCAGGAACCTGGTGATAAACGAAGACCCCTGCCAGCTAAGGCTAGTCGGCCAAATCGACCTCGGCACCGAGCAGTTCATGCTGGAGCCAGGGATGGGCACGACCTTCAACGAGACCTTCGCCATCGACCAGGACTTCGACTTCGGCAAGGTGTCAGTCGGGATACCAGACAAGAACGAGTCCATCCACTTCTGGATAACCCGCAAATAAAAACCCTTATAAAACAACTGAGAAACCCAAAGAAGAATGGATGCCTTCACAATCCTCCAAATCGTCCTCGGATTCGCCTTCGGCCTGTTCATACCAGGCTACATCATGGTAAGGCTGTTCTTTTCAGACCTCAACAAGATCGAGCAAGTGGCGGTTGCAATCGCGCTATCGATAGCTACCGACATCGCCATCGGAATCTTCCTCGGCTACAACAAGGCCTGGGCGCAGGTCACCGGCGGCATCACACAGTTCACGGTCTGGCGCGCCATGCTCGTCGTGACAGCCGTTCTTGCGATCGCCCTCTTCATAAAATTAGGAGTTCAATATGCGAAAACTCATAAGAAAGCTCACAAAGGATAAGGCCCTCAACCAGTTCTACCTCAAGACCGGCCTCTTCCTAGGTATAGTGATGGCAGTAAAGCTTGTCATCATGCTGTGGTTCCGCCACACGCTGTTCTTCCTGCGCTACCTGCGCCTGACCGAAGAGTACTACATCCCGTGGCTCACAGGCCTCACAGGAACGCGCATCATCAACGCTGCCATCTTCATAATCCTCGCCTTCATAGTCTACAACCGAAAGACCATCCTCAAGCTCAAGCAGTACAGGCTGGAGAAGAGCAAGACCATCATCTTCAGCGTCGTAGCCTTACTCTTCCTGGTGCTGCAGTACTACTACAAATACCTGGTCAGGTTCAATCCCGACTTCTTCGGATCCTTCCTGACCCTGACAGTCCTCGCCAAGTACGCGATCAACCTGGGCTTCATAGCCTTCCTCGCTTTAGCAATCTACGGCTGGCCGTTCATACGCGACTTCCTGGTCAAGTTCAAGAAGGAGCTCTTGGCCTTCTCAGGCATATTCGTGGTCTACTACTTCATCCTGGAGGGCGTCCAGCAGATATGGTTCGTGCTGAGCTACGTTGTCACGAAAATCGTCGCCTTCCTCCTGTCGCTTTCGTTTGCCGACGTCTACAGCGAGGTGGCGTTCGGCCAGGCCCCGACGCTCGGAGCCGCAGGCTTCATCGTCGGCGTGTCGAAGGACTGCTCCGGCATCGATTCCATAATGCTCTTCCTGTCGCTCTACGTCCTGATATGGGTCATCTCGTACAAGGACCTCAACAAGAAGCGCATGTGGTGGCTGCTGCCGGCAGGCGTACTCATGGCCTTCCTCTTCAACATAACGCGCATCTACCTGCTGATGCTCGTGGGCATCCTCTACGACAAGCAGTTCGCCATAGACACCTTCCACACCAACGTCGGGTGGATACTCTTCCTCATATTCTTCGCCATATTCTGGCA
>CAZPJY010000049.1:0-3040 GCA_964587045.1 uncultured Methanosarcinales archaeon | reverse complement strand
CAAAGGCGAGCCCACCAGCAAGATGGTCGAGAAGGGCAAGACCGACAAGACAGGCACCACAATCACGTTCAAGCCCGATCCGGAGATATTCGACCCAGGGCTCGAGTTCTCGTTCGAGACCCTGTCAGCGAGGCTTCGCGAGCTCGCGTTCCTGAACAAGGGCGTCAGGATAACCATCAAGGACCTGCGCTCCGACAAGGAGCACGAGTTCCTCTACGACGGCGGCATCGTGTCCTTCGTAGAGTACCTAAACAAGAACAAGAACGCCCTCCACCCGCCCATCTACTTCCAAAAGGAGAAGGAGACCATCCAGGTCGAGATTGCCCTCCAGTACAACGACAGCTACCAGGACAACGTCTTCTCCTTTGCCAACAACATCAACACCATCGAGGGCGGCTTCCATCTGATAGGATTCAAGACCGCGCTCACGAGGACCCTGAACAACTACGCTGAAAAGAACCTAAAGAACGGCTCGTTGAAGCTAACAAGCGAAGACGTCAGGGAAGGCCTAGCAGCAGTCATCTCGGTCAAGCTGCAGAACCCGCAGTTCGAGGGGCAGACCAAGACCAAGCTGGGCAACTCGGTCGTCAAAGGCATAGTAGACTCAATCGTGACCACCGGCCTGTCGACGTTCCTCGAGGAGAACCCGGACGTCGCACATGCTATCCTGGACAAGAGCATCAACGCGGCCAAGGCCAGGGAAGCGGCCCGCAAGGCCAGGGAGCTCACGCGGAGGAAATCGGCGCTGGAAGGCAGCACCCTGCCAGGCAAGCTGGCCGACTGCCAGGAGCGCGATCCGACCAAGAGCGAGATCTTCATCGTGGAGGGCGACTCCGCCGGCGGCTCTGCCAAGCAGGGGCGCGACAGGAAGTTCCAGGCCATCCTGCCGCTCAGGGGCAAGATACTCAATGTGGAGAAGGCCAGGCTCAACCGCATACTGTCATCCAACGACATAGTCACGCTGATAACCGCCCTCGGGACCGGAATCGGCGAGGAGTTCAACATATCCAAGCTTCGATACCACAGGGTCGTCATCATGACCGACGCCGACGTTGACGGGGCGCACATCAGAACACTACTGCTCACCTTCTTCTTTCGGTACATGCAGCCATTGATAGAAAGGGGGCACATCTTCATCGCCCAGCCGCCGCTGTACAAGGTGACTTACAAGAAGGACAGCCACTACCTGTACAACGACGAGCAGCTCAAGAAACTTAGGAAACAGATAGGCGACGACATCAAGATCCAGCGGTACAAGGGCTTGGGCGAGATGAACCCGACCCAGCTGTGGGACACCACAATGAACCCCACCAACAGGGCCATGCTCAAGGTCACCTGCGAGGACATGGTCGAGGCTGACGAGACCTTCACCGTGCTGATGGGCGACCAGGTGGAGCCCAGGAAGAGGTTCATCGAAACGTATGCAAAGGACGTTGTCAACCTCGACATCTAACGCAAAGCTTTATAAAGGAAGATAGAATCCCCACAATCCAATGGCTAAGGTAAAAAAGGACACAAAAGCAGGCCTAAAGTGGAAGAGGAAGAAGTGGTACGTGCTGCAGGCCCCGAAGTTCTTCAACGAGAGGCCGGTCGGAGAGACCATGTCCCTTGACGAAGAGTCCCTCAACGGCAAGATGGTCAACGTCAACCTGATGGAGCTGACAGGCGACATCAAGAAGCAGAACACCATCCTCAAGCTGAAGGTGATCAAGGTAACAGGCCTCACGGCATCCACCGAGTCGGTCGGCTTTCACATGGTGCCTGCCTCGATCAAGAGGATCGTGCGCAGGAACAGGAACCGCATAGACGACTCCTTCACCTGCAAGACCTCTGACGGAAGGATCGTGCGCGTCAAGCCGCTAATCATCACACGCGACTCGACATCAAGATCAGTAGTTTCCGCCCTCAGGAAAAACATGAGGGAATCCATTGTGAGGAAGATAGCCAAGATGAAGCTCGAGCAGCTGATGAACGACCTGGTGACGTACAAGCTGCAGCGCACCGTAAGGGACGAGCTCAAGCGCATCTACCCCCTCAGGAGCTGCGAGATGCGGGTGCTAAAAGAAGAGGAGAACGCCAAGAAGGTGCTCCTCCCGACACCTGAGCCTGAGAGGAAGCCAAAAGAGGAGCCTTCTGAGGGAGAAGAGGCGTAAGGCTTTAATATTAACATTTCTGACGCTCGGACATGGGTCTCGAGGATATGGTCGCAACGGTTTTCAAGAGGCAGCTTAAGCACTCTCCGGATTCTTTCCTGGTCACGCAGACCGTCCAGTACCTCAAGGGCGAGGTGTCTGCCGATGCCCTGTCTCCGCGCTACAAGCGCGCTATCATTGACGACTACTACGACCGCCTGCTTGGAAGGCGCGCAGCAGTGGTGGATTTTTGCAAGAAATCCAAGTACGTACCATTGGTCTGCGGTATCGGCAGCCTTATCCTGCAGTTTCCGCTCGAGCTGTTTTGGATGTTCGGCATGGGCTTCGCCGGCTTTGCCGTAGGGCAGTATTCCAACTTGATGGTCATGAGGCAGTACCAGAGGTACCGCGACTACTACGACCGCAGTGACCCATATGTTTTTTCTAGGGCGCTTGAACGCTCGCGCCCCAAGCTTGAGAAGCTCGTGAAGAAGCACGCGTCATAGGAAGTCCAGCTCGTCTGAACGCACCACCCTCTCGACCGGCTTTCTGTCGAGGACTGATGGATTCATGTCCAGCCCTTTCCTGAAGTTGATGTTGCCGCAGTGCAAGCAGAAGAAGTACGGGCCGAACCTGCCGGTCCTGAGCTCGAGCCACTCCCCGCAGGAGCACCTCATCTCAGGCATGCTCTTTGCCTTGTGCTGGGCGCAGACCGGTATGCCCTGGGCGTTTTTGGCAGTGGCGAGCTTTCCGCAGAAAGGGCATCTGGTTTCCTTGGACTCCCCGTACCTCTTTGGGATGCGCATCCTATGGCGGAATAAGCATAGGTATATAAATCCAATTGTATTCTCATATACAGGAGGAACCAAGGGACACATATGAGCAGTGATGACATCGATAGAGCCAGA
>CAZPJY010000048.1:0-4190 GCA_964587045.1 uncultured Methanosarcinales archaeon | reverse complement strand
GGCTCCGAACAGGTCGCAGGAGAACAGTATCTTATCCTCGCGAAGGTAGGTTGCCATGGTCTCGGGCCAATGCACCCAAGGCATGAAGATGAACTCAAGGGTCTTTCCCCCCAAGTCGAGGGTTTCCCCATCCTGGATGGTGATGAACCTGTCGACGCCTATCCCAACCAGGTCGATCAGCATGTTTTTGCACTTCTCGTTCGTCACAATCTTCGCATCAGGGAATTTGGCTAGCACCTTGGGAAGGCTTCCCGAATGGTCCTGCTCTGCGTGGTTGGATATGACGAAATCAATCGTGAACCCTTCAAGGTTTTTTTCCAGGACCTCCCATTTCTCAGGATCGACCGTGTCTATCAAAGCTGTCTTGTCGGTCCCCTGCACCAGGTACGAATTGTAGCTCGTCCCGCTGGGGAGCGGTATCAGCGCGTCGAACGTGGTCCTAGTCCAGTCCTTTGCCCCTACCTCAAAGACGCCAGGTCTTATCTCCCTTGCTATCATTGCTTAGAAAACTCCTCCTTCGCTGCTCCGCAGACCGGACAAACCCAGTCTTCGGGTAAATCTTGAAAAGGTGTCCCGGGCTTGATTCCACCCTCAGGGTCGCCGAGCTCAGGGTCATATACGTATCCGCAAACACCACAAACATATTTGTCCAAGATTATTCACCTCCCTCCGCTATATAAGTGGGCGCCCTTTTCGGAGACTTCCCGCCTTTGATCACATGGTAGTATGAGTAAGTCATGGGTTCGGCATCACTAAGCTTTCTCGATGCGATCAGGTCCCCAATGAACAGGGTGTGGGTGCCGACATCCAAGCTGTCCCTAACCTTGAGCTCGAAAACGGCGATCGTGTGCTCTGTCGGTAGGGGGACACCCGTCTCGCCAGTATCATACTGTATGCCAGCAAACTTGTCGGTGTCCCTCCCAGACTGGAAGCCGAATCTCCCAATGTAGGGGAAAGGAGTCTCCTTCTCCAGGACAGATATTCCTATGAGGCCGCTTGCCTCCACGAAATCGTGAGTGAGATTCCCCTTGTTGATTGCAACAGCGATTCTTGCGGGCTCAGAGGTAACCTGGAAAGCTGCTGTCGCTGTCATGCCGTTCTTGGCCTCCCCCTTGACAGATGTTATTAGATAAAGCCCATAGGTGAGCTTGTGGAACGCGTTAAGGTCTACCCCCATAGTTAGCAGATTAAAGGTCATTCCTATTTTAAATTATCCTTTAAAGTTCAGGTCACTCATGCTTGCAGGCTAATTTACATTATTTGCAGGTTTGCGTGATATTATGCCTTTGTTTTGTGAAAAGGAACAATATATTAGGTGGAAAAGACAAAGAAGGTAAAATGTGGCTTATTTTGGAAAAAAAGGCTTGAAATACCTCCAAAAGATATGCAATTTCCTTTGATTTTTTCCCATTTGGGGCGGGGCTCGAAAAACGCGGGAATGCCGTGAAATCACAAACCTTCACTATTTACCTGCTCTAAGTTTATATGAAAACGTTTAAAAGAACCGAAAAATTACGGGTTTATAGAGGAAAGATGCTATCTGGAGACTACGTCGAGAAATTCCAGGACTTCATCGGAGGACTGCAGGGCGAAAGCGTGCTAGGTTGGACGCATAACCGGCCGGACCCAGACGCAGAAGGATCAGCAGGCCTGATGAGCATAATAATGGACCATTATGGTAGAAGTTTCTCCTGTTTGTACTCAAAGAGGATGGCATACCTGGAGAACAGGCATATTGACGCCAATTTCCTGCCAAAAGGACTGCTTCAAAGACAAGAGCTGGTGGAGGACCTTCCAGGCATGATCGAGTCATCAGCAGGTGCGATGCTTATTGACACATCCTGCTACGAGAACGTCAACAACTTCTCATCGGTCCTGGAAAATCCGTCCTACCATGACGGGAAGAAGAACATCTTCACAATAGACCATCACAAGAACGGCAACGGGGACAACGGCATCGTATTGGAAAATGCTGGGTCAACCGTTTCGATCCTCACCTCCCTGATTGACAGGCTCGGCATCCCCTTCAAGGATGACCATCAGGGCATACTCGCTGCCGCATACCGCGGCCTACAGACTGACACCCAGGACCTGTCTCAGCTCAATGACATCGACCAGTTCGCCCTAGACTACCTTGAACATCATCTTACAGACGCGAGCAAGGAGGACATCGAACGCATCAGCCAGCTGAAGGCCCCTTTCCACTGGATGAGCGCCCTGGGATTCGCCACCAGCGGGGACGTCGACAAGTACGACAAGAATGTGGCGATCATCGGGCTAGGCGTCGTTCCCGACAACGGCATATACTCCTACGTTTCCCACGAGATGCTTAAGCTGGTAACCAAGAGTTTCTACTCTTCGATCAACACAGTAATAGTGTTCGGTCTGACCTATGAGACCATCGCAGACAAGATCTATTACGTCGACCTGGATGCCTCCGGAAGGACAGAGAACAACAACGAGATAAAGATCGAGGAGCTCTTCCATGACCTCTTCTACAAGAATGGAGAGGACGGCAACAAGATCTCCTACGGGGGCGGCAGGAGCCACGATATCCTGGGGCACGTGGGCATAGCAGGTGCCTCCATCCCAATGCAGGAGTATATCGGAAGGGAGAACCTTGCCAATTACAAGAAGGGCATCAAGGACCTGGACGACCACATCGACGCCCTGAAGATGATTTGGGACAACGTGCTCAAGATTGAGGTCAACAAGAGATTCCTTGACGCCGGCTTCACCAAGTTCCACTTGAGGTCGTACTAGTTGCTGTCAATCGGCTTGTTCGTGAGGATGAGCTCAAGTGCGTCGCTCGCCCTTGCCGGCTTGACGGAACCGCAAAAAACCTTTTCGAAAAAACCTTCCGTGTTCTCAAAATCAGAATTGACGAGCTTACGATAGAAATTCCTGGCATCAGTTATCGCACTGCCAGACACCTGGTATCCTGACAGTATCAGGTCCCTGAAGCTGGGATCGTACTTGTCGAACTTGGAAGCCATCTTCTTGTCGATGAACCAGTAGAAGTCCTTCTTTACGAAATTGTTCCTACTTATCTCACCAGAATGGATCAGGTCGTATATGGTAGAGGCCATCCCATCGAGGAACATGCGTTCGAAGAGCGCTATGGTCACCTTATACGATGGGCCAAAGCTAGCGTTACCAATGTTCTTCCTCGCGATGTAGAGATTGACCCCCGGTTCGAGGTTCTTTACTGTGAATTCTGCCATCTTACGGTCTTAACAGCCATAATATTTAAGGATTTCCCAAGAGCCTCTTTATCTGCTGGATCTTCTCCTCAGTAGCGTCGATCCCCTGTTTTATGAATGTGTCAGCCTTATGGAAATCGACATGGTTGAGGTCACTGATCTTTGGCGATATGCGGATGTCTGGATGGTTGGTTATCAAGCGCTTCTCCATAACCTCCTTTTCCATGATTCCCACTGACACCATAGCGATGTTGAATAGGTTCCTGTGCTCATGAACGCTCAAGGTGAGCTTGCTCCTTGATATCACATCCACCCCGATTGTCACATCGGCGCCCATGTCAAGGAGCACGCTGACAGGCAGGGGGTTAGTGATTCCCCCATCGACCAGGATGGAATCGCCGGATATGACAGGCAAGAAGAGGTTGGGGATGGAAATGCTCGCACGAACGGCATCAATTATTTTTCCTTCGGTTATCACCTTTTCCCTGCCTTGGGAGAGGTCGGTCGTCACCACTGCCAACGGAATGTCGAGGTCGGAGAACTTAGCGTCGCCAAGGATGTCATAGAACAGCTGTTTTACCTTCTCCCCCTTGATGAGCCCTTCGCGGGGTATTATCGGATCTACGAGCCGTGTGAGAGTCTTCATGTCGATGGATTTGGCCTTTGCCTCAACCTGGTCAAGCCTCCCGAGAGCGTAAGCTGCGCCTATGAACGAGCCCATGCTGGTGCCTGCTATCATATCAACGGGGATATTGTGCGAGAGAAGGCATTTTAAAACGCCTATGTGGGCAAGCCCCCTGGCAGAGCCGCTCGAAAGCGCTAGTCCGACTTTTGGTCTGTGCAGCAATGGCATATGAAGGGGGAAGCTGGTTCAGTATATATTTTTTATTACTCATAGCGGAGTGAATCAACAGGCTTGAGGCTCGACGCCTGCCTCGCAGGCATGATGCCTGAGATTGTCCCGACCACGTAGGAGAACGCGAGGGT
>CAZPJY010000047.1:0-4648 GCA_964587045.1 uncultured Methanosarcinales archaeon | reverse complement strand
CATCCAGCGACCTCTATGTGGAGGACGAGAGGAGGGCTTACCTGGCGGCAAAGCGGTACTACGCAGAGATAATGATGCCTTTCGCGCACCTAATAAAAGGCTATGTGAAACGCGTTCGCGACCTAAATCCCGTACTGATAGCGCCGAGTCATGGCGAGATCTATGGCACACCTTCGATGATCCTGGACGCTTATGAAGAATGGACCGCCGAAGGCAGCAGGGAGGGAGTGGTAATCGTCTACATTTCGATGCACGGCTCAACTCAGAAGGTCGTCGACCGGTTGACAGACTCCCTGTCAAGAAAGGGAATCCATGTGACCCAATTCAACATGCTTTGCTCAGACATAGGTTCAATTGCAATGTCCCTAGTAGACGCTTCCACCTTGGTGATCGCCTCGCCGACGGTCCTTGCGGGCGTGCACCCCTTGGTTCAGTCAGCAGCCTATCTCGTGAGGCTTCTGAGGCCGAAAGTCAGGCATTTGGCAATCATCGACTCCTACGAATGGGGAGGCCGACTCGTCGAGGAGATAAAGCAAATACTTGGCCCGCTCAACGCAGAGGTAATTGAGCCAATAAGCATCAAAGGGGCTCCGAAAGGGAGCGACTTTGAGGCAATCGACAGACTTGCCGAAACAATCAAAAACAAACAAGAGGTGTAGGAAATGGCTGATCTGAAGAATATCCTCGAATTCGCGATGAGGGAGGAGGAGAAGGCCTTCCAGCTGTACTCAGACACGGCAGCGAGAATTGATTCTGATGCGATAAAGTCTGTCCTGCTAAAGCTTGCCCAGCAGGAGAAGGTGCACAAGGAACGCATTAAGGCGTTATTTGACGATGAGCTGCACCCTGATATGGCCGTGCTTTCGCAGATAGACATATCAAAGGATGTTGTCATGGCGCCCCTCACCGACATGGGCCGGCTCGGGACCCTGCTGAAAGGAGCCATAGAGGCTGAAGTAGACGCAAAAGAGCTCTATGCCCACCTTTCGAAGGCTCTGAAGGATCCGGACGCTTCGGCCTTGCTGCAGATGCTTTCGGACGAGGAAGCCACGCATGAGAGAATCCTGAAAGACCTGCTCGAGAACTTGCCTTAGGTGTCCGAATTGTATGATTTGATCATAATCGGAGCCGGTCCAGCCGGAATAACCGCTGCAGTTTATGCTGCGCGCAAGAGACTCAACATACTGGTTCTGACAGGTGACATTGGAGGTCAGGCGGCTCTGTCCGGGGACATAGAGAACTACACAGGATACCAGTTCATATCAGGCCCGGAGC
This sequence comes from uncultured Methanosarcinales archaeon, assembly GCA_964587045.1. Taxonomy (GTDB): domain Archaea; phylum Nanobdellota; class Nanobdellia; order Woesearchaeales; family CAZPJY01; genus CAZPJY01. The sequence continues at coordinate 3,373 of CAZPJY010000047.1, read as the reverse complement.
TGGCCAAGAAATTCGAGGAGCATGTCAAGAAGTTCAATGTGGACCTGAGAACGGGCCACGAGGTCGAGCGGATTCTGAAGAAAGGCTGGGGCTTTGAGGTCTTTAGCAAGGGTGAGGCTTTCGAGACCAGAGCTGTGATAATCGCGACAGGCAGGAAGCCAAAGACACTGGGCGTTCCTGGCGAGTCCGAATTCAAGAACAGGGGCGTTACATACTGTGCAACCTGCGATGCACCGCTGTTCACAGACAAGGAGGTGGTGGTTGTGGGCGGCGGCAACTCGGCGCTCGATGCCATCCTGCAGCTGATCAAGATTGCAAGAAAAGTCCACGTGGTCAATATTGCGGAAAGCCTGACTGGGGATAAAGTCTTGATTGAAAAAGTCCAAAGCTCTGGTAAGGTATTGCTGCACAATTCCAGCACTGTCAAGAGGATTGAAGGCGACAGTTTCGTACGCCGTGTCATTATTAATGATGGGGAAACCCTAAGTGTGGAGGGAGTCTTCATCGAGATAGGCGGTGCACCTGCCGGGATACCTGTCGAGGGCGCTAAGCTTGCCTTGAGCCCGGGGAAGGAGATTAAGGTCGATGAGCACTGCCGCACCAGCATTCCGGGAATCTTTGCCTGCGGCGACGTCTCAACCGTTCCAGAGTGGCAGATAATAGTTGCTGCTGGCCACGGTTGCATCGCCTGCCTCGCAGCTTTCAAATACTTATCCCGTCTTAAACATTAATAACTTAAACATGATCATTGTTTTCAACTTGAGTGAATGAGAATGAACCAACGGCAGATCGGCGGTATACTGGTGGCGGCGGCTCTAGTGATTATACTGTTCGTACAGGTCATGAAGGCGCGGGAGGACCGCCTCATAGATGCTTATGTGGCTGAGGAGGGGACCTGCTACCTTAGCGACGGCACCTGCCTCCATGCGGACAGGGACTATGCGCCGATAATATTTGGCTGGGTGCTCGGCGGCGCCCTGCTTCTGCTAGGGGCATACCTCGCTTTCTTCGACAAGACCCAGGAAACGCTGGCTGCGCATCAGCGCGAGGTCTCCTCAGCCCTGAAGGAGGCGACGCGAAAGGACCATTTCAACGCATTCCTTGAGGGGTTCTCTGAGGATGAGAGGAAAGTCCTCGTCGCTGTCAGAGGGCAGGATGGAATAAAGCAGTCCACCCTGAGGTACAGGACGGGGATCTCCAAGGCCTCACTGTCCCTGATCCTGAAGGGCCTTGAGGCGAGGGGCGTCTTGAGCAGGAAGGAGTCAGGCAAGACCAAGAACGTTTTCCTCAAAAAGCGCTTCTGAACGATTTGGACCCATAATTCTGCATTTGTAAACGTTCCAGCATCAAATTTCTCCCAGAAAAGGAATATATCAATGCATGACAATCATTACGCAGGAGGTGGTCTCATGAAGACTGTCACTTTTCAAACCGAAGGCATGCACTGCCAGTCGTGCGAGACACTCGTAACAGAAAGCTTGACCGATCTCGAAGGGGTCAACGACGCCGAAGCGTCATACAAGGATGGGAAGGTCACCGTCTCCTACGATGAGAGCAAGACCAAGGAAGAGGCCCTGCGTTCCGCAGTTGAAAGCGAAGGCTACAGGGTGATCTGATGGGGGAGAACGTTACTGTTGAGTTCACGGCTGAGGGAACTACCTGTGAGAGCTGCGAGAAAATTATCAAGAAACAGGCCATGAAAGTGCCAGGAGTGTCCGATGTGAAATTCGACTACAAAAAAGAGCTCGGAGAGGTCACTTACGACGCGTCCAGGACCGACATGGACACCATACTATACAAGATTGAGGAGAAGGGCTACAAATGCTACCTTTACGAAGGGAACACTTCACCCTGGCTCGGATGGGCCTTCTCTGCTCTGGGGATAGCGATTATCGGTTTTTTCCTCTACCGCTGGGCAGAAGGCATAGCCATGCCTGATATAACCAGCGGAATGGGCATAGGGCTGCTTTTCCTCGTCGGAGTGCTGACCGGATTCCACTGCGTTGGCATGTGTGGGGGATTCGTGGTAGGCTATACTGCCAACCAAAAGAGGCCGTCATCAGTGTCCCATCTCCTGTACGGAGCCGGTAAGGTGGTATCCTACACCGTGATTGGTGCGCTATTCGGCCTGCTTGGATCGTTCGTGGCGTTCACCCCCACCTTGAGAGGGGTTGCGGGGATGCTTGCCGGGATATTCCTGATTACTTTCGGCCTGAGGATGCTTGACATATTCCCAATGCTGAGAAAATTCAGCTTCAGAACGCCGAGGTTCATAACCCGCCTCCTGGGCAAGAGCCGCGGTTCCAGCCCTCTGGTTATAGGCCTGTTAAACGGCCTCATGATTGCATGCGGGCCCCTGCAGGCCTTCTACATAATGGCCGCCGGAACCGGCTCAATGCTTGAGGGCGCAAAATTGCTGTTCATCTTCGGCCTTGGCACCTTGCCTGTGATGCTGGGGTTTGGCTTTGTCGTGAGCTCGGTGTCAGCCAAGGTCACCCATAAGATCCTCAAGGCGTCTGGCGCCATAGTAATAGTCCTTGGCATAGTCATGCTCAACAACGGCATTTCACTTACCGGATCCGGCTATGATGTCAACTCCATGGTGACCTCTGTCTCGGCGCTGTCTGATGAACCTGTGGTGATCAATCAAGGATATCAGGAAATCCGGATGGACGTGACCCGGAACGGCTGGGAACCTAACAAGTTCGTCCTGAAGAAGGACGTGCCAGTCAGATGGGTAATAAATGGAAAGGAGGTCAACGGATGCAACAACGCAATCCAGGTACCAAAATTCGGCCTTAATTTCCCAATTAAGCCCGGTGAGCAGGTGATTGAATTCACACCCACTGAGGAGGGCGTGATATCATGGAGCTGCTGGATGGGGATGATTCCCGGGACCTTTATCGTAAAGGAGGACATCGACGTCACCAACCAGCAAGCGGTCGAAAAGGAGCTCTCACAGGTACAGGTGCCTAGAGGGGGCACCTGTGGGGGTGGCGGAAGCTGCGGTTGTGGCGGGTAAAAGGCAAATCCTTTTGCTTAAAGATAACGAATATAATAATCGCCGCATAAAATAGTACCATGATAAGGAAACGAAGGGTTAAGGTTGACGGCCTGGAGGGCCGCGGAGGTCTTATCGAGGAGAGTCTCGGAGGCCTGGAAGGAGTGGTAGGCTTGTCGGTCGGAAGCAGGAAGGTGAAGCTGGAGTACGACCTGAGCAAAATCCGTCTGGAAGAGATTGAGCAGGCGATGTCAAGGGATGGCTATTTCCTCAAGATGTCCAACCTGAGAAAGAAGCTCATCCACTACACCGAGCGCAACGAGCAGGCGAACATGCGCATCCAGAAGGAGATGAGACCATATCTGAAATCCT
>CAZPJY010000046.1:0-7274 GCA_964587045.1 uncultured Methanosarcinales archaeon | reverse complement strand
GACAAGGAATTTGAGGATTTGAAACAAAAAAAGCTGCAGCTTAAAGAAGCGCACAGCGATACCTTGAAGCTCAGGACGCAACTCGTCGCAGAGAAAAGCAAGTTTGAACACTCGAGTAAGAAACGCCTGGCAGCAATAGACAGCAAGGAAAAAGAGCTCAAGGAGCGGGAGGCTGAAATCTCGAAAAAGGAGAAGTCCGTCCACTCAGACAGGGCCAAGCTGGCAAACGAGAAGAAGAACCTCGACGAGAAATCGAAAGCCGTAGAGGCAATGGAAAAAAAGGTAGCCGCGCGTGAGGAACACCTGAAGAAGAGGGAGGCCTCGCTCAAGACCAAGGACCAGGAGCTCTCAGCAGAGGTTTCTTCTTACAACAAAAAGCTCGCGGAGCTGAAATCCTATGAGTCCAAGACGCGCAGCATGCTAAAAGAGCGCGAGGAAAAGCTAAAGGAGGGAGAGCGTACGCTCAAGCAGGACCAGGCGGCGCTGGAAAAGGAGCGGAAGCACCTCTTCAAGGACGAGCTTGCGAAGCTTGAGGCCAAGAAGAAGGAGCTGCTCGATCTCCAAAAGCAGATAGAGCTCGAGGAGGAAGCTCTCGACTACATCGAGAACAAGTACGAAAAGGAGAAGGACTCGCTAGAGGACGAGGAATTCCACTTCTACATGAAGCAGAAGAGCTCGGGAGATCCGATAAGCCCAAAAGACACCGACCATTTGAAAGAGGTGCATGACGACCTCTCATTGCCTGAGCGCAAGCAGACAAGGGTGTTGCATATGGTCTCCCAATGTAGGGACCTGCTCAGGGAAGGCGACCTAGACGCGGCAAAGAACCTATACTCCCAGGCGAGGACAGAGTTCTACCGCGGCAAGTTTGACGAGGATGAGAAGGTCCTGCTCCATAACTCGTTGAGGGAGCTCTACGACGACATCAATCTCGCGAGTATCGGGAAGTGAGCATCCCCTCACCCACTGATATCCTAGCACCGTCGAGTTCGAAGACCTTCCCCGCAAATTTTTCTATTACTCCAATATTTGTGGATGTGTGCTCGGTTAATTCATCAGCCTCCACAAAGCCCCCATACATAGCAAGGTAAGGCATGAGCTGGTCCGAAAGGTTGGGGTCGACGCAGGATCCAGGACCTAGCAGGGAAGCGAGTTGTGCCGCCGCGCTGCTGCCCACCTCCTCCGCTTTCCTGCCCTTCTCGCCGAGCTGGCTTGCTCCGATGATTGTCGGATTTGAAACGTCGAGCTCGCCCTTCCCAAAAAGTGCCCAAAGCGTGATGACGGAACCTGTGCTTGAGGTCTCCGAGTAGGACCTATCAATGATGACAGGCACGTCAAGCGCTTTCAGCGCGTTCTCTGCAGCGACAGCCTGCCTGGCTGCAACGTCCTTTTGTATAAGGGACTTGGAGGCGTGCGAAGCGCCTCTTACCCCAAGGAGTCTCAAGCCCTTCCTAAGGATCAAGGGCCTCGTCATTTTCCTCGGAAGAATCGTAACCTCCACCCTTCCGCCGCCCTTGGGATAAAAACCTCGCCTGAGAAGGCGGCTTTCAATCTCTGCGTAGCGTCGAAGGTGAGGCACCAAAACGTTGGAGGTGTAGTCCCATGAAGGGCTCCAGGAAACGTCAGTACCTCCCACCAGGCTTACCTTGAACCTCTTCCTGACAGATAACAGAAAAGGCATCAATGACTGGAGCACGAGCGTTACCGAGCCTGCAGTGCCGATGTCATGGTCAACCCTTCTAGAATTGACGCTTCCAGGCCTGAAGGTAATGCTCGTGGAGCCCGGCTCGACATCGCTGTAGGAGCAGTCAGAGAGCTTTGAGAAAACCTCGAGGCATGACAGGTGGGAGGGCTTCAGCCCCGGGTTTGGCCTGCCTGAGCGGATGTTGACCATCCTAAATGGTTTGCCTGTTATTGCTGACATCGCAAGAGATGTGCGAAGCATCTGGCCGCCAGCCGAGCCCTCACTTCCGTCAATGATTATCATAAATTAGATGGTAAAACAACTCATTATTATAATATTGCACATGGAAAGTATTAAAAGCATGTTGAGAATTCTGAGCCCAATGATATGCCTACTCGCTCTCATCGTGTTCGGCATCCTGGGAATCTTCTCAGTCAGCCACAGGAAACTGGCGTTAGAGGCGTTTGACTGCGTCTTCAGAAGAATCACCTTCAGGAAATGCGAGAGTCGCCTCGATGTCCGCTTGAAGAGCAAGATAACAGGGCGGATACTCAGGAAGAACAAGGCGTTAGGCAGGTTTGTCTACTCAAATTTCGAGATAATATCCTGGGTATTCACCATCCTGCTGATTGCGAGCCTCGCCTACACCGCGTTTGGGCTGTACAACTATGCCGTCTACGGCAACTGCAACGGGGACAAGGGAGGCTTTTGCATCTACGACTCGATCTCGCACGAAACTGACACCTGCACCACTACAGACGCTGTCGTCGGCAGCCTTATTACGCCTGGCGAGCTCCCTGAATGGATCCCTAATGTTGGGAACATGTCTTCTGATGTGAGGATCATAGAGTTCGGCTGCTACTCATGCCCGTACACCCGCTCGTTTGAGCCCGATGTGGTCAAGCTCGTCTCTGAGTACGGAGACAGGGTTGAATTCTCCTTCGTAGCCCTTCCTGACAACCACCACCTACTGAGCTGGGAAGCCGCGTACGCTGCAAGGTGTGCCGCAAAGCTTGGCATGTTCTGGGAATACCACAATCTGTTGCTGTCTACAGATTTCAAGGAAGAGTCGGATTTCTCGGACTTAGCCACTTCGATCGGGCTGGACGCATTCGCGTTCAACTCCTGCATGGCAGATTCCAGCACCATCCAGGACGTTGAGGCTCAGCACGAGATCGGTATTGGGGCTGGCGTGTATGGGACCCCCACTTTTTTCGTCAATCATAGGGTTGTCGTCGGGCCTGAGAGCTACAAGCAGCTGACGCGCGTGGTTGATGCTGAGCTGAAAGCGAGGAAGGTTTCATAACATTTATAAAAGAAGCGATAGGAACGACTCATGATGTCTATAAAGGCTTATCGGAAGGACTTCACAATTCTGAGGAAAGAGAAACCGCCCATATACTTTGACAACGCCTGCATGACATTAAAGCCCGATCAGGTAATCGAGGCGATGAACAGGTACTACCAGGAGTTCCCAGGCTGCGGCGGCAGGAGCTACCACAAGATCGGGCAGAGGGTGACCGATGAGGTGGAGAAGGCGAGAAAGGCCTTGCGGTCCTTCATTGGGGCCAGGAAGACGGAGGAGATTGTATTCACGCGCAACGCGACAGAATCCTTCAATATCCTAGCGCGTTCGTTCCCGTTCCGCAAAGGCGATCTCGTCCTCACATCTGACAAGGAGCACAACTCAAACCTGCTGCCTTGGATGGGCAACAAAGACCTCAAGACTCTTCATGTCAAGAGCAGGCCTGACAACACCTTCGACCTCGATGCTTTTGAAAAGACCATGTCAAGCGTGAAGGTGAGGATGGTAAGCATCGTTCACACTTCGAACCTTGACGGCGTGACGACGCCGCTCGCTGAAGTTATCAGGATCGCCCACAGGCACGGCGCACTGGTGATGGCTGATGCGGCGCAGTCGGTTCCCCACATGTCAATAAACGTTAGGAAGCTCGACGTCGATTTCCTAGCTATCTCCGGACATAAGATGCTTGGACCGAGCGGCATAGGACTGCTTTACGGCAAAGCCGAGCATCTTGAGAAGCTCTCACCTTTCCTCCTCGGAGGTGACACGGTCAAAGACTCAACCTACGAATCCTACGAACTCGAAGATGTCCCGGAGAGGTTCGAAGCTGGTCTGCAGAACTACGCAGGCATGATAGGATTCGCCGAGGCCGCACGCTACCTGGAAAAGGTAGGTGTTGACTCGATTGGAAAGCATCAGGTCAAGCTCAACACGATGATAACTGAAGGTCTGTCAGACCTGCAGGCCCTGCAGGTTATCGGCCCGGCGAACGCAGAATTGAGGAGCGGGATCTTCAGCTTCAACCTTGGGGGTTTCGACCCGCACAGCCTAGCCATGATGCTCGATTCCTCATCAGATATCATGATCAGAAGCGGAGCACACTGTGTGCATTCATGGTTCAACGCACACAAGCTGGATGGCAGCGCGAGGGCATCACTCTACCTCTACAATACTGAGGAGGAAGCGAATGCTTTTATCGGCAAGGTAAAGGAGCTGTCAGCTCTTAAAAGCTAAAGAAACATTTATTAATACTTGCTAGATTCGCAAGAACCTCGAGGGATTTTTCGAATGAAAAAATATTTGCTAATAGGACTCGTGATAATCCTGCTAATAACCCTCTACCTGATAATATCCCCTTCCAAGACGGTCGACGCACAAGTGCTGGCGTCGTGCCTCACGGAGAAGGGCGTGATCATGTACGGGTCGCAGTACTGCCCCCACTGCCAGGAGCAGATAAGGCGTTTTGGCAACAGTTTCGATTTGATCACCTACCATGACTGCTCTATCGAGAGCGACCTTTGCACAGAGGCTGGAATCACTGCTGTGCCGACATGGGTCCTTCCTGACGGCAACACAGTCTCAGGAACACAGGACTTGGAAACCTTAGCCAAGATAACAGATTGCCCTACTCAAGAGGTGAATCCCTAATGAAAAAGAAAGTTAAAGTGGACAAGGCTCACCGTAAGCCACAAGAGGTAACTATCAGGAAAAACACCTTATGGAAGGTCGGTGTCGCGGTTCTCGGCATCATCGTCCTGATACTGATATTCAACGTGAAGAGCGGCTCCCAAGAGACACAGCTCATCTCAAGGATGGGCGACGCCGCTAATACCCTATCGGGCAGCGGTTCCGGGGACGTGAACCAGGAGATCTCGATGGAAGGCAAGGTCAAGGTAGACTTCTACGTCATGAGCCAGTGCCCCTACGGCACGCAGGTGGAGGACGCCTTCGCCCCTGTCATCGATAGGATGGGCGACGCGATAGACTTCAACGTTGATTTCATCGCGGCCGGCAGTCCGGGATCATTCTCAAGCCTCCACGGGAACAACGAGGTAGAGGGGGACATAGCCCAACTGTGCGGGATGAAGTACTCGCAAGGTTATGAATGGGTGGATATGATCACCTGCATGAACCAAAACGCAGGCAACATCCCAAGCAACTGGGAGGACTGCGCAGACGAGGCCGGGCTCGACGTCGATACAGTAAAAGCCTGCTACGAGGGCGACGAGGGGCAGAACCTGCTGGCTGACAGCATTGCTAAGTCTGACGCGATCGGCGCCAGGGCCAGCCCGACCATCTACATTGCAGATGTTCCCTACAGCGGCGGAAGGCAGACTGATGATTTCATGAGGGCCGTGTGCAACGAGGTGGACCACCCAGCTTGTTCAGACATCCCCAAGCCTGTGGAGGTCGACCTCATCGTGCTCAATGATGAGAAATGCACCACGTGCGACACGTCCAGCATCATGGCAGTCAACAAGCAGTACTTCCCAGGCATAAAGGTCACGGAGGTCGACGCTTCCTCTGATGAGGGAAAGAACCTCATCGACATGTTCGGTCTGACCTTCGCTCCTGCGTTCATCTTCTCAGATGCGATAACAGAGACCAATTCTTGGAAGACCAACCCAAGCCTGGCGGGCTTCTTCGACAAGATCGGCGACTACTACAAGCTCAAGGACAGCGCGACCGGCGCATCATGGTTCCTCGACGAGGAGGCCAGGCAGGCCTTCTACAGGGACATAGGGGTTGAGCTTGGGGACAACAGGCCCCAGGTAGACTTCTTCGTCATGAGCTACTGCCCTTACGGCAACCAGGCAGAGGAACTGCTCAAGCCGGTCTTCGACGTTTTGGGCGATGATGTTGACTTCAACCCCAGGTATGTCATCTACCCCAATTATGGAGGGGGCGGTCCCACCTACTGCATTGACGAAAACGACCAGTTCTGCTCCATGCATGGTATCCAAGAGCTCAACCAGGACATCAGGGAGGAGTGCGTGAACAGGATCTACGGCATAGGCACATGGTTTGATTTCGCTCTCGCCATGAACTCCGAGTGCACAGCCCAAAACGCAGACAGCTGCTGGGAGGGGGTCGCAGGAGACCTTGGCATCGATACTGCTGCGGTCCAGGAGTGCTTCAACAACGACGCCTTGGAAATAGTAAGTGAGAACCAGGTGCTGGGAGACAAGCTGGGCGTTTCAGGCTCTCCGACCGTGTTCTTCGACGGTGACCTGTACGCCGGCGGGAGGACTGCTGAAGGATACAAGGCGGCTATCTGCGCCAAGTTCACCGATGCCCCTGCTGCCTGCGACGACGTGATTGACGTCGAGGTTGCGCCTGCGCCTGCAGGGGGCCAATGCTAAATGTTTTATATTACATTTTTTCTTATACTTTTTCCATCAAAAAACATACTCTGAACTCAATGCTATTGGTTGCGGCGGTGACAGGGGAGCTCGCGCTGAATGTGTTGTCTGGACTTCTCCTTCAGAAGAATGTCGAGGCTGATGGCGGAAAAATTCTTTCACGCCCACAAGCGCCTTCCTTTATCCTGTATGATTCTGACGAGGACAGCTATGCGGACCGGGCGGTTGCCATCATGCCAGGGGCTTTCCGAGGAATGGCATCTTATGAGCGTTCGCCGACACCATCAGAGAAGTAATGGTACAATTTCGGTAGCTAAGACGCCCTCTTCAGGCTCTTTTCAAGCTTCCCTATCTCAGCCTGAAGGTGTTCTATGGTCCTGTTGTTGTCCTGCTGGAGCATAAGCTCCCCGCACTCAGGGCATTTGAACTCTGATTCGACGGCGTTATCGAAATCCATCCTGACGCACCGGTTGGCACACATGAAGAAATTGCCCTGATGCGCCAACTCCTTGTCCAGCCTCGACTTGAACCTGTCCAGCTTCTCCGCCTTGACCTGCTCTATCAGCTCCTTTACCCTGGGCGGGTTGAAGTTCCAGTAGCTTATGTACCATCCCTTCTTCTTGTCCTTCTTGCGCTTGTAGGTAGCGAGGTGCTTGTCGTGCAGCCTGTACAGGATGTTGCGAACGATGTGGATCTCAATTTTCAGCTGCTCTGCTATCTTGAACTCTGAGATGTTCTTGTTTTTCTTGAGAAAATTGACTACCTCAATCGAGTCCTCACCGACAGTCTCGATGAGGAGGTTGTTCACCTTCTCCTGTGTCAGTCGTTCGCTCGTCATCTTGGATAGGGCCCTCAGGCAGTTTGTAAGTGTGAGGATTGACGTTCCTCTAAGTCACTATGCCTAAGAACTCACTTCATAACC
>CAZPJY010000045.1:0-7685 GCA_964587045.1 uncultured Methanosarcinales archaeon | reverse complement strand
CTGAGAGGTCCCAGGTGGCGAGTTTAGACTCGAAATCGTAGGAGTAGCTTTCTGGTACCACCTCGCAAATCTCTGTGCCGTCAGGTGAGTAGGCGATCATCACTTCTCCGACGTACTTGTCGCCGCTCTTCTTGAATACCTGCTCCTTTTCCTTGAACGGTATGGAGAAATGCTTCTTGGCCCTGTACTTGGCGTACTCTGCTGCTTCTCCCTCGCCCATGACCAGCCCCATGCGGTCTATGTGGGCTGTTATCACAAGGCCGCTCTTCCCTTTCCGCTTGATGGCGAGAATCCTATCGCGCAGGTCGACTTCGTATCCCGGCAGGGCGAAATCTTCTGCTAGGGCTTTCATGAACGGCTGCTCGTGGCATATCACTGAGGGTATACTGATGTATTCTTCGATTTTCTTAAGGATGTGATCTATCGTCATGAGTGCGGTCATGTATTCATGGTATTTAAGCCTTTCTATTTTAACCACTCACCAGTGATAAAATATCGAAAACTTTATAAATTATCAGCTCACCTACCCAAAATCCAGGAGGAAACCACCATGAAGCTCACAACCAAACTGATCATGCCACTGATTTGCCTAAGCATGGCATCATGCTCCTTCAACAGCAGGGACACTATCAAGGAAACCACATACAAGGGGCTGGAAATCCATCTCCGGGAGAACAACAAGAGCAGGGTGCTTTCGGTGAAGGACTCGCTCGGAAACAGTTTTACAGCCCGTGAGTTCTACTCAGTTCCTGGCCAGTCATGGGGCCGTTTCGACATCCTTTCAGGGACCAAGTGCAGACCCGGTTCTCCTGCAGACATGTACTTTGACCCAGACAGCGTCGAGAAGCTATACCAGCAAGTCAAATGAGCCCAATGAGGAAGGCATGGAATTAGGCCTGAATTCAAATTAGCCCTTTTTACCTGAAGATTATATTGGGCATTTGCTGAAGCCTTACAGCGGATATGGTTACAGCACAGGTGGCGATAAATTACGATCTCTAGGAGAAAATGTCACAGCCTGCTATCGTGCGCGTAGGTCCTCTCTTTTTCGATGTAATATATGCTGTTGGCCTCGAAGTCCAGACCAGAGACGTGCCTTCCTGATATGCCCTCTATGATTAATCCCAGCCCGCTCTGGATGGACTGCCTCTGCTCGGTCAGGGTGTCCCCTTCCTTGAGATCCCACAAGACATCGTTTGGGCCTTTCAGGCGCTTGACGAATACGCCTTTCTCAGGATCCTGGAATGCTACGATGTCCCGGCTGAAGAAGACTTTTTGGATATGGTACTGCTCAGGCTCATGCTGGATGGTCTTGATTGGAGCTACACCTAGTGTGTACGCTGCAAGCAGCGGCAGGACAAGCTTTGATAATCTCATAATTTGAAAGCCTATTGAGCTTATTTTTAAAATTTCCGGTGTGATCTTCACTCCATTATGAGGTATTCGATCCCATGCCTGATCTCCAGGCTTTTCACCCTCTCCTTGACAATTGCCTCCACAAGAACTCCAGCCAGGGTCTTGCTCACATACTCCCTAACAACAACTGTATCACCATCAGCAAGCTTGAGGAAGGGGTCGTCTTCCCTATGCTGATTGTAGACCACATATGAGCTGTCTGGCTTTTGGAAGATTACTTCGTCGTTTAACCTATCAACGTTCGAAGCGACATACCTCTCCATTTCATTTACGCGTGGAGACACGCCTATAAGGAGGGAACTAAGGATTCCTATTGAGATCAGGGGCGACCATTTCATTCTTTTTCTCCCTTTATCCCAAGCAGCGCCTGCTCAAATTCCTCTCTGTCCGAAGGGGAGAGCTTTGTGTAGTTTATGATTATCCTGCTTTCTCTATTCCGTATGAAATAGCTGTTGAGAGGTGGGTCGTATACCAGCTGGACTGTCTGATCGACCTTTCTTTGGACTTTCCACGCCAGCCCATCTATTGTGTCAGAGGAGTATTCGAAATTAAGATTCTCATCCATGATTGCATAAAAATGGTTCGTTTTGACTTTATTTGCCAACAGTTCACGCCGTTTAACGTGAAGAGGATAGTGTTCCTTTCCCATGGTCGGCGAGGAGCAAACCTCTATTTTTAAAGATTGCTCCAAAAGCCTTATAAGAAAGCACTTGCTCGGCGGCAAAAGATGAGCGGCGTAATCAACATGCGGGATACCAAGCAGTTCGATGTCAGGATCGACAGGAAGACCAAATGGGGCAACCCCTACAGGATTGGGAAAGGCCAGTACACCAGGGAGGATTCCATGCTTGAGTACAAGAAGTATATTCTCAGGCGCGAGGACCTCTTGAGGGATCTTGGTGAGCTGGAGGGAAAGGTGCTCGGTTGCTGGTGCAAGCCGAAAGCCTGCCACGGCGACATCCTAATCGACCTGCTGGAAAACGGCATAGTTAGGCAGCTGCTGTCCATCGACGGGATTGAGGATTACCTGCTGCACTACAATCCACAGCGTGAGAAGTGGGATAGGCGATATATTTCCGATCTGCCTTGGATTAACGCCTTCTGCGACCAGTATGAGGCCAACCTCGAGTACATTAGCTTCACTCAGGAATCTGGAGAATGGGATATGGTCTACACATTCGACGACAATTTGGGCTATTACACGTTAAAGGGCATAATGAATTCGGTGATATGATGGGCTCCAAGCGCAAGGTGATCGGCCTAGCAGGGAGAACCTTTGTCATATCCCTGCCCAACGATTGGATCAAGAGGTATGAGGTCAAGAAAGGGGAGGAGCTCTCGCTTATCCAGCGGGGCAGGGAACTGATATTGTCGATTGACAAGCCAGTCTCTTTCGATGCGGTAGAAGTCACCCTCAGCGTTCCGGAACGCTTCGTCTACAGCGACATAAAGACATACTACAGGTACGGCCTGGATGAGATAAAAGTCAACTACCAGGACCAAAAAGTGGTCCAGAAGATAAGGGAGCTCATCCGAGAGCAGCTCATGGGCTACGAGATTATCAAGATCTCAAAGAGCCACTGCATCGTTAAGTCCATAGCAAAAGCCAATCCTGAGGAGTTCCCCAACATCCTAAGGCGCCTGTTCCTACTGACGCTCTCGCAAGGGAGGGAGCTCTACAACGCCCTGATGACCAAGGACTATGAGGCTCTGCCGCTAATAGCCTCATATGAGCGGGACAACAACAAGCTGGTCAACTACTCTGAGAGGCTGATGAACAAGTTCGGCGCTACAGACCACCATAAGACCTGCTTCACCTTCGGGCTGGTACAGGAACTGGACCACGTTGGCGACATCTTCCGCGACATATGCAACTACACCAAGGAGAACAGGGAAATCAGCAATGACACCTTGTTCATGCTCCAGTCATGCATAAGGTACTTCGAGCAGGCATACCACCTCTACTACACGTTCAGCGTAGGGAAAAGGGAGAAGATACGGAACATGAGGGAGGAGATAAGATCATCCATTCAAAAGCAGCTGCAGACCGGCGGGCTCTCGCGCACTGACCTCCAGCTCCTGACAGACATGAGGTATCTGGTGTTCTCGATTAACCACATGATAGGGTTCATGCTCTAGTTTATCCAGTCATACCAGTCCTCGCCCCTATATCTAGTGACGAGGAAGATGTCGTAGTAGCTGCCGCTGCTGAAGGGCTCCCAAATGACTTTTGGTTCTTCTCGTTCCCCTTCGAGTAAATATTCAGCTAAGTGGGTGAGGTGCTCGGATACGGAGTCCTTCACCTCTCTTGGAAGGGCGCTTGCTTGGGATCCGAAATTCTCCAAAATGCAATTCCAGGAATGCACGATATTCCCATAATCCCTTCTCTTACTGTAAACATCCTTGTAGAATCCCGCTCTCGTCGCGAAATAGACGGTCTCGTTCAAGGCAAAATTGAAGAGGAACCGTTCCGTATCAATCGGCGAACCCAATCTCTCGCTTTCTGACAGATACGTTGAGATAAGGTGCCTTTTGCTTTCATCTGAGAAGATGTTAAGCTGGTTGAGGACTTTTACTACGTCATGGGTGCGGGGACGGTTCCAGGAGAGCTCGAAATCCAAGGGTATTATGTCATCATCCCTCATGATCCAGTTTTTTAGGTTTGAGTCTTTGTAAACCGCGATATCCTGGTCGAGAAGATACTTTCCAAGGTGCCCAAAGCTGTTGTCATCAATTGCAAATTCCTTGGGCTGGGTGCCTTCGAGGGAAAATTCAGAGTGGAATGCGGCGAGCTGCTTTAGTATGACTCTGAAGATGTCCATTATGTACATTTTGGTGTTCTGGACATCAGCCATGCTGACCTGCCTGAATATTTTCTTGTTGGGAATGTGTTTTGATAACCTCTTAGAATCATGTAATAAAATATTCACTGTATTGGCAAATCTAAGATTTTCCTCGAGTATTTCAAGAAGAGTGTGACCTTTTATGTATTCCCTCAATATGAAGTCGTGTTCGTCGAATTTGCCTTCATAGAATATTTCAGGTTTCCTGATGTTATGCTCATCGAGGATGCGAAAGACGCTCTTTTCGCTTCTGTAATCCTTCTCATTCAAGTATATCTTTGTAAGGAGGTCAGGCCCCTTCGCTTTTTCTTTGATCGCATTCATTTCTTTGCGTGACAAGGTAAATAAATTTCCGGTGTAGAAAGAAATGGAATACGTAAGGTTCCTGCTTTTGTTCTGTTGAATGTGTATTTGATGCAGGAACTGGTGGAATCCCTCATCGACCTCTTCAATAATCTCTTCTAATCGCGACCTGTCTGAGTCACTGATAACATGCTGGGGAAGACTAGCGATGATATTTTCTCTGGTAAGCAGCCCGCAAATAACCTTCCTGAACAGGCCCTTATCGCTGATAACCGCTCCAATCATGGCCTCAATGAAGGGTGGTGGGATTGATTTGCTCTTGCTGAACAGCCGGGTGAGATACTCATTTGTGTTCGGCATGTCATTAAACGGCATCTCAACCGAAAGCTTCTCGCTGTTGGTGATATCAGTGTACAGCTGGTAAGTGCTGTTGAGGTCCTGATGGCCTGTGATAAATCCGAATATGCGCGAAAGCTGCCAAGCAGACAAGTTGAAAAGCTCCGCAAATTTCACGCCCCTTATGAGGTCTTGTGCCTGGTGGAGGCTCAGTTTTTCCCTATCCACAAGCAGCCCCTCCAATCCCTCTTCCAAAATGACTTTGCGCCCGATCAGATGCCATCTCAACTTGTTCAGGACCTCCTTGTTGTGGGTGTATCTTGAGTAATCCTCTTGTGAGATAGGTCCTTGAATCCTCAACACATGCTTGGCGTTTGGGTAATCCTTATCTATGTGCCCCTTTAGCTTTTCGAGAATGTAGGTCTTACTAAGTTCGTTATGATTGAGGTTGAAGATGTGCCTTAGAACCTCCTGACGGAGTTTTGTCTTCTTTCCGATCCTATGCAAGCATTTTTCCAAGAACTCATAGTTATCCGTGAGATTGTCTACATTGATGCTCCCCTTATCGCAGTAATTAAAGAAAGCTTCTGTCACTTCCGCCTTTCTCTTGAAAAATAGCATTTTGGGTGGTGCATAAAATGTAATTTAAGAACCTTTTGCCAGCTCTTTGATTTTGTCCCAGAGCCGCCAGGGACCGATTACGTCGTCCTCGTTGTAGTCGATGATGACTCTCTTTAATTGCTCCTTCCTCTTGGGGTCCTTCTCTTCCCTGAACCTGCCATACACTACCTCACACTTGGCCCCGTCCATCTTACCCACATCCGTATCGACCCTCCACCTGAAACCGAAGGATTTCGGAAGCAGGGTTTTGATGGAAAGGGAGTGGGCAGGCGTGGCTAAGCAGTGCCTGACATATTCGCCCTGGTCGGTGAGGTTCTTCCAGAGCTTGTCCTCGATGTCGAAAAGCCGCCAATCGAAACGCTTGAGCAGCTTCTCGTGATGTGCGTCTAGCATCCTCTTGAAGTTGGTCTTCTCATAATGCCAGTAGTGGAGGAGCAAAACGCCATCGCCCAGGCTGTCATAGTACTCCAGGAAATCTCCAAGTATCTTGGACTCACCTTCTGCCGATTCTGCGAAAAACGCCTTGTGGAAGCTCTCACTTTCCTTCCTGACGTTTAGCCCAATCAGTGTGATGTACTTACCTGTCTCGTCGGCCTCGAAATCCAACTGGGTTTCCACGCTGTGTTCTGGAATGAGTGGTTGTTTCAGGAGTTTGCCTCCCTCTTCTTCGATGAGGTCATTGTCCTTGTATGTCAGCACCCTCTTCTTCATTATGGATTGTTTGAGGTGCTTGGGCACCTTATCAAGCAAGGAACCGTCGACCTGCGGGTCGCCGTGCTCCATAATGAAATCGATTTCCTCGTCGCTTAGAGAATGGCATTCCCTGTATGCCAGCGCAGAGGTCACGTATTTTTCGACTGATGCCTTTGACATTCCTTTTTCCAGCAGGAGTTCCTTGTGTTCTAGTATGTTTTCGATCGTTGCTTCTAATCCTGCTTCTTGCATCATGGGTTCGATGAGCCTCTTTTTCGTCTTGGCGAGTCCCTGTATCAGGGATATGTCCCTGTCCTTGTAGGCTATGTCCTTGCAGTGGTTGTGGTACTCGCACATCCCGCACACGCTGCATATGGTCGGGGAAGGTTTCTTCTTCCCTTGCTTGAGGGATTTGACATCTGCTATGAGGTTGTCGTAGTCGTCTGTGATTTCCTTGCTCTTCTTGACGATCTTGATCTTTGCCTCGTATCTTTTCTTGTCGTCTTCAAGCTCGTCCAGTTCGTTGCGCTTCCCAATCATCTGCTTCCTGAGGCTTTTGCGCTTGTCATAGTATCCCTTATCCCTTTCCTTGATGCCTCTCATCTCTTCAATCACAGATTCAAGGACACTAATCTCATCATCAGTCTTTCTCACTGCCTCTTTTTGATCTTTGTCGAGTTCCTTCAGCTCTTCTAGCGTTTTCTTATCGTCGAGTTCGTTTTGTTCCGGGACGAATGCGTTCGCCTCGAAGGTTCTGCTCAGATTCCTGCTCTGGTTTAGGACGTACGCGTTGATTGGCTCTGCGCCCTGGAAACTGGCAAGTATCTTCCTGTAGTGGACGACCTGCGCAATCTGCTCTCCTTCAGGCTCGTGCGAGCTCTTGAAATCCGCTGGATGGTACTGGTAGCTGCCGAACTTACTCTTGCCCTGATCGCTCCTGATAAGAAGATCCGGCATTCCTTCAAGGCCGTTCTTCTCGTCTATGATGACACCTTGCTGGATGTATTTGACTCCTTTTTTCATCAGCTCAAGCGTCTTTTCTGCCTTATACTCCTGGGAATGGCCCTCCACCTTCTCAATGCGATCGAGGGCGTCAATCGGTTCCTTTGCCAAGAAATCGTCCTTGGTTTCCGTCACCATTGCTTGGATGGCATGTACTGCTTCTGCCTCGAATCGGATACCCTCCTCTTTGAGCCTCTTCATGAACTCACTTTCTTCGTTCTGGATTGCCTGTTTGATTTCTGGGTCCAGGTTGGAGTTGTTCCAAAGCCTCCTCCAGCATTCGAAGTATTCATACAGGTCGCTTCCTGTCACGTAGTCACTCATCCTTGTTCACCCTGTATGCTAGCCTTATCAGTTTCAGCGCATGGGGCACGTCGTCCATGCAGGTCACGTGGACCCTCCCGTCTCCGTGGGCCCTCATGTGTTCTGGCAGTTCGTCGTAAGGAAGATCGTCGTGTTCGAACCTGATGC
>CAZPJY010000044.1:0-7700 GCA_964587045.1 uncultured Methanosarcinales archaeon | reverse complement strand
GTTTTCGTCGGAAATAATCCCCAGAAAATCTCATGATAATAGTTTGAGCTATCGCTGTTAATGCAAACGAAACAACAAGGCTTGTTCCCAAATCTGTAATTAACGGCCAATATTTAATCCATCCAAAATGATTCAAGATTAAGAAAATTGCAATGAGAGAAAGGAGTATGATAGCAGCTTTTTCATTAAAACTCTCTTCTGGATCAAATTGGTTATATTGCCTTCTCCTTGAACGACTCATTCTCAATAGCTAACGAACTGGTTTTTTTAAATATTCCTCAAATGCAATTATCAGAACTTTTATATACATAAAACCCTTCCTTCGTCGTGGCCCGAGGGGACGTAGTATAACCTGGCTAGAATGGCTGGCTCCAGTCATGGAGCGATGAGCCGCAGAATACCGCGGCGATGATTAAAGCCATTGGTCTGTTGAGGCATGTCGCTTCAAGGAAGAGACCAGCAGATCGGGGTTCGAATCCCCGCGTCCCCACTTTTTCACCATGGCATGGAAGAGCTTGCTCGAACAGGGAAAGGAACTAGTTCTCGCCACATCAAGTGGTGGCAAGCCCAACGCTGTGGTCGTGATCAGCCAGGGCTTCGTAGGAGACAGGCTGCTCATCAACGCGTGCCAGATGGTCTCTACTCTGGAAAACATCAGGAAGAACCCTCAAGTGGCAGTGGTAGCCATGGGCGACGGCGAGTACTACCGCATCAGGGGCCAAGCAGAAGTGGCTGCTGACAGAGAGGTTATGAGGCTCGCAAAGGAGCGCAACGAAGGCCCTGAGGTGAAGTGCGCGATACTTATCCACATAGTGGAAGTATTCGACCTCGACAGCCAGAAAGTTATTCTTTGAAAGACACGCATGATTTATATACACCTTATCTTACCCGTTCATCATGGCAAAGGTAATCGTCGCGCCGACAGACTGGGGGCTCGGCCACTCGACAAGGGACATACCTATCATCAGGGAGCTGCAGCGCAGGGGCCACGAGGTGACTGTCGCAACCGGGAGTCGCGCCCTATCATTGCTCAAGCAGGAGGTTCCGGAATGCAGGTTTTTGACCATGCCGGGTCCGAAGGTCAGGTACGGCAGGACCAAGTTCTTCATCACAGAGTTCGTCCGGGAGATCCCAAAAGTCCTGCTCTCATACAATAGGGAGAACAGGGACCTCCACAGGCTCCTTGAGAAGGAGTCTTTCGACCTCATCATAAGCGACAGCAGGTTCGGTTTCTACTCAGAATGGGTGCCCTCATACCTCATCAACCACCAGATATCGTTCGACCTGCCGCTGGGTCGTGCCGTTGAGTACGCCATGGCGCGCTTCAATGAGTACAATTTCTCAAACTTCAACCGCGTGATAGTCCCGGACCAGAATCTGAAGAAGGGATTGGCAGGTGGTATTGCCAAGACAAAGATTGAAGGCATAAGGAAGAAACTCTTCTACGCAGGCATCCTCTCAAGCGTCTCCAAGACAAGGTCAAAAGAGGACATCGACTACTTGATCAGCATCTCAGGTCCGGAGCCGCAGCGCACCCTGCTCGAGAAAACCGTCTTGCCCCAGATGAAACATCTTGAGGGGAAGAAGGTCGTCGTGCTGGGTCTGCCCCAGTCCAACAAGACGAGGAATGCCAAGGACCTTTTCCTAAAGGACCACGCCAACCGCGAGGAGATGGCCGACTACATGAATAGGGCCAGGTTCATAATCACACGCTCAGGCTACACCACCATGATGGAAGTGGCGGAGCTTGACAAGAAGCGCGGCCTCTTCATACCGACGCCTGGCCAGCCTGAGCAGGAGTACCTGAGCAAGTGGTACGAAAAGAATAACTGGTTCCACTCAGTGCAGCAAAACAAGCTGAACCTGGCCAAGGACGTCTCCGAAGCTGAAGGCTACAAGGGCTTCCCTGAATTCAGGAACACCCAAGAGAACGTTAAGCTGCTTTACGACCAGCTCTTCTCAAGGCATCTTGACTAGACTGGGTCGATGTGCACGAACGCGCGGTCCACGTATGTCAGTTTCTCCAGCCTCGTGCTGACCTCCTTGCTGATATCGTGCGACTTATGAGTCGAGATCTCTCCGTCCACATCAATGTGGATGTGCACCTGCACGAAGTTCCCGACGTAATGCGCGCGGACCATGTTGATGCCCTTCACCCCCTCCACCTGCTTGGCCAGGGCCTTCAGGCTGCGGATGTAGCTGTCAGGAGGCGAGTGGCCCATCAGGAAGCCGACGTTCTCCTTGCCTATCGAGTAGCCGGAGTAGGCTATGAACAGCCCGACCAGGATGGCGGCGACGCTGTCGACGAAGCGGAAGCCGAAGTAAACCGCAGCGACGCTTATTAGAACTGCCGAGGTGACAAAAACGTCATTGCGGGAGTCGACGCCGCTAGCCCTGATGGCAGGGCTGTTGATCCTATTGCCGGTCCTGATGAAGTAGTACGACATGAAGCCCTTCACCGCGAGGACACCGACCAAAATAGCGACGGTTGTTGTCGTTATCTCATATCGGGTAGGATTGATGAGCCCCATCACGCCGGTGCTGACGACCTCATAGGCGAGCATCCCCGCAAAGATCGCGACCAGCAGGCCAGCTATGGGCTCTGCGCGGTGGTGCCCGAAAGGGTAGGCGTGGTCCGCACGCTTCCTTGATATCTTGACCGCGAGGAATATACCCACGGAAGCAAGAGCATCCATCAAGGAGTTGGAAGCGTCAGAAAGGATGGCCAGACTGCCTGACATGAGGCCGGCGAACAGCTTGGCAGCGAACAGTATGAGGTTAAGGATTATGCCTAGAATCGTCACCTCCTCAGCCTTTCCCATACCACTCCCAGAAGCACGCCTTACTTATTTATTTTTTCTTTTTCCTGACCACGACGGTCTTCTTGGACTTGCCAGAGATGTTGAGGAATATGATGACCACGACCAGGACTATGATGATGAAGATCAACGCGTTGGGGTTGTTCTGGGCCCAGCTCTTGAGCCCCTGATAGACATATTCCGTGCTCTCAATGATTCCGAAGGTTGATTTCGGGTTGACCTTTATCATGATCTCTGGGCTCACCACCTCTGCATCCTGGACATCCCTCGCTATTATTGTCATGTAGGCGCCGCCCGAGAAGTTGGGGGTTGACTGCAGGGTCAGGATGTCTCCGTCCAGGGTGTAGTTGATGAACTGCGGGTCGACTGTGACGAGGTAGGTGAGCTTGTCCCCATCAGGGTCGTAGAAATGCTGGCTCAGGTTGATCACCAGCTTCTCTCCGCTACTTATCTCCTGGTAGAGGAAGGTGTTTCTCAACGATTCATTGAATCCGGTCATGTTGATCTCGTTGAGCTCAGCCGGCCCCCTGAACAGGGTGCCGTAGGCGAACACGATGAACACCACCAGCAGCGCAAAGAACAGGATAAGGAAGATCCACTGGATTGACATCGAGCGCTTCTTCCGGTCCTTCTTCCTCCTTATGCTCAATGCGAGCATGAATATCAGCGCTATCAAAAGCAAGGTCAGGCCCAGCATTGAGATCTTGAGCAGCTTCAGGGTGTCCAGCGGCTCTGTCAGCTTGACCACGAAGGACTTGTCGTACACCGCCTCTGTCCCCCTAGGCACCAGCTTGAAGGTTATGGCATACTTGCCCTGGGGCACGTCCCTGCTGGGGTCCATCACCAGCTTCAGGCTGGATTTCTGCCCCGGCTCGAGGAACATGATCCTCGGCTCCAGAGTCACCCAGTCCCCGGCGTCGAACACGACATCGTAGATTGCGTCCCTGTAGCCCTCATTCTCGATGGGGATCTCGAAAGCGTGGTATGAGTAGTTAATCGTGTTGCTGACGTTGGTGAGGACGACTGCCTTGTAGCACTCCCAGTCGGAAATGGATGTGAGCATGTATGTGTCCGCCACCGCGACCTCCGGGTGGCCCTTTAGCGAGAGCTCGGCTGTGATGTTGAAGGTCTTGTCCATGGAAGGGACGTCGATGTCCAGCAGGACGGGCAGCTTCTCGCCCTCATTCAGCCGTAGTATCTCTGCCGGCACCCTGACCCAGCTGTAGTGCGTCACTGCCAGATCGAAATCCTCCCTGTCCTCCCCGAGGTTTGATATCTCCACTGGAAGCTCAATAGGGCCTGAACAGAACGAGCCTGAAGCCTCGGAAAATGAGATCTGGGGATCATAGCAGGATTCCACATTGAGGGTCTCGTTGATCTGCCTGGTCAGCGCTCCCAAGGACGACTTGAGGTGGATGGTTATGTTGACCTTCCCTGTCAGGTTCCGCGGCGGTGTGGCCTCGATGAGGAGGTAACCCTTCCTGGAAGCTTCCAGCTCGATGCTCGAATTGACCAGGGACATCCATGGGGGGCCTTCGAGCATAACGTCGAAGTTGTTGGCGAGCTGGTCCTTGTTTTGTATCTGCAAGGGTATGTACGATGTGGCCCAGCTGCAGAGCGGACTCGGCGGCTCCAGGCGCACGTCGAAATCGTAGCACGGCTCCAGAACGAACGAGAGCGGCAGGCCGACCTTCTCCCCAGTCTCCTCTGATGTGGCGAACACAGTGAAGTTGCCGACACCGAATTTCTCCGGAGGGAAGGTCATGTTCAGCCTTACCGTCTTTTCCTGTCCGGCTGCGATGCCCACAGGGTTTGCCGAAAGCGTGGCAGCATCGACGAATTTGTCCATGCTGATTACGAACGAATCGTCGAACTGCGCCTTGTTGCGCAGGATCAGCGAGTAGTCCAGCTCACGGCCGTTGCACTCTGTCATCTCTGTCTCCCGCGTGGCCAGGAACACCGTTGCGCACTTTCCGGCTATGACGTTGAAGACAAGCCTCTGCGCTACGCCGTTCATCTCAGCAGTAACGTAGAGATCCTTTACACCTCTCGCATCGCAGGGGACGCTCAAGCTGAGCACAGGTGTTGCTTTTTCCCCAGTGCCAAGGGCGACTGAAGATGGTGTTATCTGAGCCCAGTCAGCAGCCCCGCCCGACAGGTCGAATGTGAAGATGCCGGGCAAATCGTTGTTTTTCAGGATAAGGTCCTGCTCTACGCTTGCGCATGAGCAGACATCGATGTCCGTCCTTGCGGTCGCAAAGAAGAAATCGGCCGAAACTTGTGAGGGTACAATTACTAAAATCAACAGTAGTAGTAACCAAAGGGCATTCTTCATGCCTTGAACCCCCGAAAAAAAGAGTTAAAAAAAATTAATAATAGGTTTGCCCTGCTTCGTCATCAGGCTCGCTGTCCCCCTTCAGCTTGTTGAACCCGATGATGAGCCCCAGGATAACCAGCAGAACCACGAGGATGACGAGACCGATCTCGAGACCCTTCTTGACCCTGGTCCAGCTTGATGCGTCTGCAGGCTCTGCTCCTGCTTCCAGGCTGGCCGTCAACGGAATCTGCTTTTGGTCATCGCCGCTCTTGATGGTGAGCAGGAAGACCTTCTCTCCTGGTGATGCGTCGTCGCTGGCCTTGACCATCACGTTCGCGGTCTCAGACTGGCCGGACCTCACGAGCACGACCGTGCTTGGGTCGACCGCGTAGGTGCCCCACTGGCCCATGCCGCTGACCGAGATGGTGTAGGTCTTGTCGCTTCCCGCCGCGTTGGTTATCATGACCGGGTAGGACACTACAGCCCCTCCGATCTTTAGCTTCTGGACGCCCGGAACTGTCAGGATGGTCTTGTCCTCCTGGGCCTGCCCTGATGTTGAGGCCGCCTCGCAGGTGTCTGACTCCAGGACGTTGAGCAGGTAGTCCTCGCTGATTACCTCGTCGCCGTCGTCGTATGTTACCTCGACGTTGACGATGTACTTGCCTGTCGGCGCGCACTGAGGTATCCTAAGGTAGAGCTCCTCGCTCGAGATGGAGTCTCCCTCATCGAGCTCATCGATGTAGTCCGTGTCAGATACGCCCAGCTCAGGGATCGAGACCTTGACCTTGATTGACTCTTCGAGCTTGTCGCCCACGTTCTTGAGGCGGACGATTGCGAGTAGAGCGCGTCCGGCGATGACCGTGTTGTCAGGGCTGAACACGACGTCCCTGATGTCCAGGGCGTGTCTGGGCGAGCTTACTATCAGGTCGTAGTTGGACTGGGTCAGGTCCCCTGCCCTGTCGGTCACTATGATCCTGAGCTTGTACTCATCCTTGTCCATCCTGTCGGGAAGCACGACGTTGAGCTTCTTGACGTAGGTGACGCCTTCATCCATGTCGAACACGTCAGTCGTGTCGATTATCCGGTCATCATGGTCGTAGCCGGAGATGAAAGCAGTCACTTCGACATCGTTGGCGTCGCCTGTGGCTGTGATCTCGACCCTTATCTCAAGGCTGTCGCCCCGCTCGATATCCCTTATTGTAGCACCTTCAGGATCAACTTCATCGCCGTTGATCTTCACTTTATCTATGTCCACCGGGACCGCTGCTGCGATGCCGGTTAGGGCAAGCATGCAGACAATCAAAATCGCTAACATGCCGCTGAACTTCCTTACCATGGTAGTTACCCCCCATAATTTGGTTGTGATTGTATCCCCATCCGTCGATAGGTGGGAAAATTTAACTTCTACTCATATATAAATATTTCGCTGTTTAGTATGTCGCAGTAGTTAAATACCGTGACCATTTTTTAGTGATTACCATGCGAAGAGCCATATGAGCAACCTCTTCCACCACGGGAGTGGCTCAGGCTCTATATGATTTGTGAAAATCTTTTCTATCTGGATTTCATGCACAGGCTCAGCCCCTTGCGCAACGCAACCCGCGGTGTCGGCAATCTCGCATATCGTGAACTGCCTGTACTCAACGAAGCTGTCGCCTGAATAGTACGCTGCAAGCTTTAGGTCGTACATGCCCTTCTCGACGCCTCTTGGAACGTCGATGTACATGATGCGGACCTCTTTCCTCCTACTCTGAACGTCGAAGCTGGCAATCTGTGCCTGCACAGCCAGCTCCGGTATGTAAGCGCTCACCGAAACGTCCCTTGCCGTCCTGCTCCCCCGGTTCTCAACCTCGAAACGGACCCCTAGCTCTCCCCCCTCCTCGACGTAGGGCTCCAGGAGCTCCACAGACAGCAGCCTTATGCCTCCCCCAGAGGAAGCCTCACACCCCTCATCCACGATACCATCGCAGTCGTTGTCCCATCCGTCGCACACCTCATCCTCAGGCCCTGTCCCGGCAACGCATGCGGTCCAAGCGCCCCCAACGCATTCCTGCCGGCCAGACCTGCACAGCCCTACACTCGAACCGCATTCCCTGAAGGTCCCGTCCACACAGGAGCACCCCTCATCGACGACCCCGTCGCAGTCGTTGTCCTTGCCGTCACAGACCTCCACAGCTCCCGGGTAGACCTCATCGTCCAGGGGCGAGCAGTCCTCTTCATCGTCGTACCCGTCGTCATCGTCGTCGCCATCGCACGCGTCACCCAAGCCGTCTCCGTCAGTATCGACCTGGTCTGGGTTGTAGACCGTCGGGCAGTTGTCCAGATGGTCAGGTATCCCGTCCTCATCTGAATCGCTGTCGCACGCTTCGCTGTACTCCCTTGAGACCTCTTCACAGCTGTAGCCCATCAGCTCGCCTTCGAAGCATTGAGCATAACCATCATCAGGATAGTCGACCCAGTCGGTGCCGTCGCACGCGTCATCAGGGCAGTCCGTGAGGTCAGGAGAGAACGCCTCATTATAATCGTACCACACCGAGCCGTCCTCGCAGTGGTCGTCTGTGCAT
>CAZPJY010000043.1:0-8237 GCA_964587045.1 uncultured Methanosarcinales archaeon | reverse complement strand
GCGCCCAGCATATGTCGCAACTTATGACGAAGAGGATTATGATTTCCCTGACGAGGAGGAGTATGGTGACGCCCTTTGATATGCCCTCCTTGAGCGCCAGGAAGTCAGAGAGTTCGATGACGTCCTTGGACCTGACCCCGCCGATGAACGGATATGATATGTACTCTTCAGTGATCACTACATTCTTGCCAGAAGAGTTGGTGTACTCGCCGCTTGTGTCAATTATTATGCCATCAACCTCATCCCCAAGGATTACCGGGCCTTCGGTCTTGATGTTGATCGTCGCGTTGAACGTGTCGAACTCGCTCAGCTGCTCCTCGATGCCTGAGGGGAGCGATGCCACTGCCGGCAGCCTGACCAGGACGCCGATCAGGAAGGCGACGAAGACGATCGAGAAGAAATAGCCCATCACAGAGGGGTATTTGCGCGCGGCAAGTCCCGGGTACGCGTTGGGGTTCAGGCTCTTCAGCAGGGTTTGGACGAAATTGGGCAGCATCCCTTTGGATTTGGTCAAACTCGTATTTATATCTTTTGGGCTATCAGAATCGTGTCGTGCCCGTCCTCGAGTGTTTTGGTTATCCTGAAGCCCTCCCTTATCCTCCTGACAATCGAGTCGTGGGCCTTGCTACGCTTGAGCAAGGAGAAGACGGCCATTCCCTTGGTGACGCGTCGTATCTCGTCCACGCCCTTCAGCGGGTCGTCATAGTTATGGAGCGCAGTGATCGAGAAGACCGCGTCGAACCCGTTGTCGTCGAAAGGGAGGTCTTCCCCCCTGCCTTGCACCGCCTCTATCCTCCTCTTGGCCTGCTCGACCATCTTTTCGGAAGGCTCGATTCCCATGACCTTGCAGGGGATCATCTCGCTTGCCAAGCCGGTCCCGCACCCGACATCAAGAGCCCTATCTTCAGGCCCGAGGTTTAAGAAAGGCAGCACCTTTGCCATCTTCCTAATCTGCTCATCGCCGTGGAGGCGGTCGTACCCCTCAGCTATGCCGCTGTAATAATCCATGCCTGGAAGGCACTGCAAGGCTGTATAAAAACGTTGCCAAAAAGTTAATAAATATCAATCATATGTTGTCAGATTATGGGAAAGATAACGATATTCGTCGTCCTGTTCCTGCTCGTGGGAGCGTACCTCATAAAGACGTCCTACGACCTGAACTACAAGAAGGATGAGGACCGCACCACCTTTGTGTGGGAGTTCGCCAGGTGGGTGCTCCAGATTGGCGGCAACGTCAAGAACGCTGTGGGATACATGATCGCAATGGACTGGTTCCCCGAAGGACCCAACAACGAGACTAACAGTTCTTGAAAGAGGTGTGAAGTGATGAAAGAGCCCAAATCAATGGAGGAGTGCCTCTATTACACCAATAGGACCATAGGAAACGGAAGCGTACGAGCATGGGTGTTCCGCAAGGACTGCCCCAAATGCAAGGCGCCGATGGGACTGCCGATGAAGGCCACAGGCAAGCCTGACAAGAAATCGCCGTTCTTCGTGTGCGCAGACTGCGGGTACAGGGAGGAGAAGAAGGAGCACGAGGAGAGCCTTCACCTCGATATCGTGTACACCTGCCCGGAGTGCGGCCACTCAGCCGAGACCTCCATACCCTACAAGAGGAAGAAGTTCCAGGGCGTCGACGCCTACGTGTTCGAGTGCGGCAAGTGCAAGGCCAAGATACCCATCACCAAGAAGCTCAAGACACTGAAGGGGAAGTGAGCCTTCGGACGACCTGCTCTACATATTTCTGGTCGCCGCTGAACTCCCTGTAGAGCATGCGCATCACCTCGAGCGGTGGCATGGCCTCCTTGTACACCCTCCTGTGGGCTAGCGAGTCGTAGATGTCTGAAACGGCAACGATCTGGGCAAGCGGAGCGACCCTGGGGTCCTCCTTTCGCCTGTCGCCTTCGATGCGTGCGTCACCGTTTTTCCTCGGATAGGGGTCGTTGGTCTTGTACTCGTGGTGCGCGAGGATGACCTTCCTGGTCAGGTCGATGTCGAAGCCCTTCAGCCGCTCGGCGCCGTTCCTGACGTGCTGCCTCATCTTCGACCTCTCAGCCTCGCTCAGGGCGCCCCTCTTCTGGATGAGCCACCTGGGCAGGTCAGCCTTGCCCAGGTCGTGGAGCAGGCCTGCATACGCGGTGGACAGCAGCTCCCTTTGCGTGATGCCGTTGTCGATCGCCACGTCGACGGAGAGCTCTGCGACCCTTACGCCGTGGCCGAAGTACCTGATCCGCCTGAGCTCGTCGAAGTGCTCCTGGATGTCAGGCTGGTTCAGAATGAGAGCGATTATGCTCCTGCTGGCGAAGTGGTGGAGCTTGACCATTGAATGAATGTTACATGCAAATTCTTAAATTTTTCCTTTATCCTAGCAAGAAAAAATGGAACGGTATAGCGGGAGGTCGCCCTTACTCATCCAGTCGCAGGTTGCCTTGCTTGTGGTAGCGAACCATGTTGCCGCTAATGTTTACAACAGTGAGGACTGCCTCGGTTCCAATCAGGTACGGCCAGGCCAAAGGGTTCAGCCACATGTTGGCTGGGCAGGCCAAACCGATGCCTTTCCCGAACCAGCTTGAGGCGCCTAGCTCCTTGCGATTAATCTTGGTACCGCCTTCGGTGCCGAAGAGACTCAATCCTCCGATAGTCTTAATGTCGTACCCCATCCTGTTTCCCACGTACTGGGCGACTGCGCCGATGGGGTCGAAAGATATCATCAACCCTTCTGCCAATCCGGCTCCGACCCCTTCCTTTTTTACTGTTTCTTCGAGATTATCTGCCATTTTCAAGGCATGCAAAAATAATCTTTATTTAAAGCTATCTCCTGCACAAATTATATATAGTATGGTAGCCTCCTCGGAGCCCATGACAAAATACTATGTTACGACCGCGATAGCCTATGTGAACGGCAGGCCGCACATGGGCCACATGCTGGAGTTCCTGCAGGCCGACCTCGTGGCTAGGTATCACAGGCTCGTCGGGGATGAGGTGTATTTCCTTACAGGAACCGACGAGCACGGGCAAAAGATCGTCGAGACAGCCAAGGCGCAGGGCGTCGCCACAAAGGATTTGGTTGACAAGAACGCCGGGATATTCCAGGATTTCACGCGCTTGCTCAACCTGTCCAACGACGACTTCATCAGGACGTCTGACCAAAAGAAGCACTGGCCGTCCGTCGTCAGGATGTGGAAGACGCTCGCCGCGAACGGCGACATATACAAGAAGAAGTACACAGGGCTCTACTGCGTCGGATGCGAGAAGTTCATAACCGAAAAGGAGCTCGACGCCGACGGGAACTGCCCCTACCACGGCAAGCCGCCCAAGGAGATCCAGGAGGAGAACTACTTCTTCAGGCTCTCCAAGTACGCTGGCAAGGTGCACGACCTCATCAAGGGGGACGAGCTGCTCATCATCCCCCAGTCCAGGAAAAACGAGATACTCAGCTTCCTCGCAGGGGACGTCAAGGACGTCTCTTTTTCGAGGAACAAGAAGGCCCTTCCATGGGGCGTCCCCGTGCCCGGCGATCCGGACCAGGTCATGTACGTGTGGTGCGACGCGCTGACCAACTACATCAGCGCTCTGGACTACGCAAACGAGGGCCCGCTTTACAAGAAGTTCTGGCCTGCCGACGTCCACATAATCGGAAAGGACATACTCAGGTTCCACGCGGCCATCTGGCCTGCCATGCACCTGTCGGCTGGGGTTCCCCTCCCGAAATGCATCTTCGTCCACGGCTTCGTCAACGCTGCCGGCCAGAAGATGAGCAAGTCTTTGGGCAACGTGATCAGCCCTTATGAGCAGATTGAGAAGTTCGGGGTCGAGGCCGTGCGGTTCTACCTGCTAAAGGAGCTGCCCAGCTACGAGGACGGCGACTACTCGGAGGAGCTGCTCATCGAGTCTGTGAACGGAGATCTGGCCAACACTCTGGGCAACCTGGTCAGGCGTGCGACAGTGCTGATTGAGAAGAACTTTGACAGCAATATTCCAAAACCTGTCAAACGTGAGAAGCCCGATGAAGAGCTAGCCAGCAAAGCCGACTTCTTCAAGGAGTTCGACTCGTCAATGCAGCGCTTCGACTTTCCGCGCGCTCTGGAGAGGCTCTGGCAGTTCGTGCGCGACACGAACAAGTACCTGACTGAGACCGAGCCCTGGAAGATAAAGGATGGGGAACGTCTCGGCACGGTGCTTTACCACGCGATTGAGGCGGTGAGGGTGATGGCGCACTACATCAGCCCCCTCATGCCCGCGACCGCGGAAAAGATTTTCGAGCAGATCGGCCAGGCTAACGAGGGCAGGCAGGGTCTCGCCTTCAGGCTTACCACTAAGGGGAGGGTGAAGAGGGGAGAAATCCTCTTTGCCAAGATAACCGAGACTGCTGAGCTTGAGGACCCCTTCTCGAAGGTCGACCTCAGGGTTGCAAAGGTGCTCAAGGTAGAGGACCACCCGGAAGCCGAGAAGCTCTATGTGCTGCAGATAGATGTGGGCAGCGACGGCGTCCGGCAGCTGGTCGCAGGCCTCAAGGGCCACCTCTCCAAGGATGAGATCAAGGGCAAGCACATCATCATAGTCTCGAACCTGAAGCCCGCGGTACTCAGGGGCAAGGAGAGCCGGGGCATGCTGCTCGCCGCAGATGACGGCAAAAAGGTTGTGCTGCTCGAGGCGCCTGGCACCGAGCCGGGCGAGGCCGTCAGCGCCGAAGGTTTGGAGTGCAAGCCAGCTCCCAAGCTTGATATCAGGGAATTTTCCAAGCTTGGCCTCGAGGTGAGGGGAGGAAAGGCTTTATACAAAGGCAGGGCTCTGCGCTCCCCACAGGAAGAGATTATTGCCGACGCCCCTGACGGATCGAAGATCAGGTGAGGGTGTCTCCACTCTCCAGGAATACTTCTCCATATTCATCCAGCAAAACCACAACATTTATAAAGGATATTCTCGTTAAAATTCCCAATCGAGGTAGTATAGGGTGGAGAAGAAACATCACACGCCATATCAGAAGACCCATCATACCATTCGCAAGCACGTCCTTCACAAGCACGACCGATTCTACGTGCCATTGGGCATAAAGGTGCTGGCAGTGTACTGCGTGCTCCTCGGCGTCTTCTACCTGCTCTACCTCCTCTTCGGGCTCGCGCTTCCAACCACCCTGCTCTTCGGCCGGATCGTCCAAGGGCCTGCCGCGCTGCTCGCAAACCTGGTCATTACCGGTGTGCTCGCCGCCATCATCTACGGCATGCTGAAGCGGAAGGCCTGGGCGTGGGAGCTGTCCCTCGCATGGTTCCTGTTCGGCATCCTCAACTCCCTGTTCGCCGTCCTGTTCTTGGAGGTGGTCGACTACGAGGTGGTGCACGACCTCGCGCTGCTCTCTTTCGTCATGACCCTGTTCATCAACGGGGTGATCATATGGTACCTGTTCTCTGAGAGGAACTACTTCAAGGACAAGGAATTCAGGATAAGGAGGGTCCAGGTCAAGGACAAGCTCTTCTTGTACGGGGTGTCGGTCTTCTGGATACTCATATTCCTCATGCTCCTAATAGTCGGCCTGAGCTTCTTCCAGCAGACAGTCGAGACCGCGCAGGCAGTCTCAGTCGACCTGCAGGGCAAGCTCTACTCGCACTCGCTCTACCTCTGCGGCAAGAAGGGACAGGCCGAGGCCGACGTCTGCTACCTCGTGCTAGCGACCAAGTCAGGGGGCCAGACAGACCAGCTGCTCGATGCCTGCTCCAGGATCGAGAGCGACTTCTACAAATTCACGTGCATACAGGCGGTGGCGTTCAGATGAGGAAGTCAGCAGCGTTGCTCATGATAATCCTGGTCGTCCTGCTCCCAGTCCAGACTGCGGTCGCGCTCGCTTCCATCAACATCTACCGCTCATACGGCGTAGACGAGATTGAGGGCTACAGGGCTGAGGATGACCAGAGCACAGTGGAGCTCAACGCGACGGTCGATTTCGTGTCCACCTTCCTGGTCTACGCCGGAGACCCGGGAGTCACCATGGCATCCGCGTGCAGCCAGATAACCAACACGAGCTACTACTGCCTTTTCCGCGACCCGCTCAGCGGCACTTCCACAGTCACAACAGACACCTCATCCTACACCTTCTATGAGACAGACCCGGCAGGAAATATAATACCTGGCACCAGCGCGTCCGCTTCGCTCTATGTGGACAGGCTGCCTCCAGACGTGAGCTTGGGCGCGTACGGGCCAACTGACGAAGGATACTCTGTCGAGTTCCAAGTAGGGGACAGGGCATCCAATACCTATCCTAACAGGTGCTCAGGGATCAATAGCGTCGACTTCTACATGGATAACAGCCTTGAGGAATCAGTCGATATAGAATCAGACCCTGGGGATTGCACCTACACAGACACAGTGGTGCTAACAGACCTCGACAACGGCAACTACACCTTGAGGGCCGTATCCGTCGACATGCTGGGGAACCAGAATGATCAGGTGCTGATTGACGAGCTCACCGTTGACGCCACCGAGCCGACAGTCACGTGCGACCTCGGCGTCTACTCCCAGGACGGCATCGAGCTGGGCTACATAAGGACGCAAGGAGCGGGAAGCATGCTCGAGGACACAGAGGTCAGGTTCTCCATCAGCGAGCAGTACCTGACCAGGGTCACCGCAGACATGTCAGCGCTGAACTACAACCCCTCATTCCAGGTGCAGTACAGGAACCTGAGGTGGAACCTGAACAGCACTGCTGTCCAGCAGGCGCTGATGTGCGACCGCGTCAGCGGTGACGATTGGCGGTGCAGGACCACAGGCGGGATCACCATCGACATACTCAGCGGCGATTTTAGCATAGAAGTGACGGCAGAGGATATCTACGGCAACAGGGTAACCCAGACCTGCCCAGGCTCGCTGCTCGAGGACAACACAGGCCCGCGTGTGGTGTCGATCACGACGCCCAAGCAGGACGAGGAGGGCAACCTCTATGTAAACGAGGGCTGGCACGTCTTCGAGATCGAGATGAAAGAGGAAGGTGCTGGACTGTACAGGAACAACGTGATAGTCAACGCCTACGAGTTCAATCCCGACCTGTACGCTGAGCCCAAGCGCATACCCGACGACCCCAACTACAGGTGCCAGCCGACCGGCGGCAACAGCTGGGTCTGCTATGCGCCGATCAACGTCCAGCGCAGCTCCGACGCTTTCGAGCTCCTTTTCTTCTCAGTAATACCCCCGACTTCGGATGACGCGGGCAACCCCCTGGACATGAATTCAGAGACGCAGGCGGTCGTGTACTATGACAACACCCCGCCTGACCTTTACGAGTACCCGGGCATAAGGTTCCACCACGCCGACCCGCTAATCGACCTCAAGGTTGGAGACATCTTCACGGTCACCGCTGATTACTACGATCCGAGCGGCATATACGAGGCGTACGCAGACATGACCGAGCTGCTGGGCGAAGGCTACGCGAGGGTGCCAGGCAGCTGCGAGTCGAGCGAGAGCGGAATATACAACTGCTCGTTCAACGCAAACGAGCCCATACACGGCACAGGATACTTCAGGCCCAAGGTGACGCTCAACGTGACAGACCACGCCGGCAACTCAGTGGTGGATGAGAGCGACAGGGTCGAGGTGTTCGGAGTCATTGGGGAGGAAGCGCCGGACTTCTTCGATTTCGTGGTATGGACGGAGCAGATCAGGCCCAGGACTGTCAGCAGGCTAACGCTTTCGTTGCTGTCGCCTCCGGGGCTGCCTCTTTCAGTGCCCTTCTACCTGAAGAGCAAGGGTGGAGGGGCACAGGTGCTGGCGCTCGATGTCGAGGACTGCCAGGTGGTATCAGAGGAGTCCGGAGAGGAGCTTTACGAGGACTACTTCCTGGACCTGCCCTTGATGGACAAGGACAGGGTTCAGCCGATAAGCAAACCGAAGGTTGCGGACCCAAACGTCAACCGCTTGGAGTTCAACTTCGCAGACCACCGCGACAAGGAGATGGACAAGGTCGGCGACTTCGAGGTGTCGTGCGAGATCAAGACCTACCTGAAGGTCGGAAGCGACATCTACAGCCAGCCTGAGCGCGATGATGTCACCTTCAGGGTAAACCTGGTGGCCGCGTCCATAGGCAGGCCTGATCAGGAGATGGTGGACCACATCAAGGATGCGCAGAGCGCGTGGATAGTCTCAGACGGCGTGAAGGGTTTCATTGACGCCTATTACTTTCTAGCCAACACATGCGACTACATCGAGTACTTCGTCCGCCTCGCTGAGACCGGCCTCGGCTTCAGGACGAC
>CAZPJY010000042.1:0-9120 GCA_964587045.1 uncultured Methanosarcinales archaeon | reverse complement strand
CAATTCCGCGTGGCTCACCACCACCACCGAGTCCGACGGCATCACCATCGACACTGTTGAGCCCACCATGAGCTGGCTCAACTCCACGACCAACCCCAACCAGGGCCAGTGGTACGGCACGGAGAGCGTGTACCTTGCCTGGCAGGGAAGCGACGCGCTGAGCGGAATTCTCGGCTACAGCTACATCCTTGACCGGACCAACGACACTGTACCGGACAACATACCTGAAGGAGTGCTTGGCAAGCTCGACCAGAAGCTCAACACAACCTATGACGATCCGGGCAGCGGCGTCTTCTGGTTCCACGTCAAGCCCCTGGACGTCGCCGGTAACAGCGGCTCGCCCCTTCATTTTACCATATGGCTGGACCTCAGCGGTCCGACAGTTCCTGAAATGTTCAACCCGGAGCAGTTCACTGACGAGACCAACCTGACCTTCAACTGGACCTCGGCGATCGACCAGCACACAGGGGTCTCTGCCTACTTCCTGCAGGTCTCCAACTCGACAGCGTTCGACGCCAACTCCACGATCTTCAACCAGAGCGTCGGGAACCTGACGTACGCGACGGTCCCGGTCGCCGGAGACACCACATACTACGCTCGGGTCAGGTCCGAGAACGGGGTCGGCCTGTACTCAGCCTGGTCGGGAGAGGTTGAGCAGGTCGTCGACACCGAGCCTCCGGTGATGGAGTTCATGAAGCCTTTCGGGACTATCGGGTCTAGGACGCCTTTCTTTTGGGTCGTGACTGACGAAGCTGCCTCATGCGAGTACCAGGCGAGCGGAGGGCCCTCATGGTCCGGGTTCTCCTACACCAGCGCAAGGCAGCACAGGACCCTCGTCGTGCTACCCACCAACACGTCGCAGTACAGCTACGACGTGAGGTGCTCGGACTCGCTGGGCAACGCTGCCACGCAGAACATGCTGTTCAACTACTCCTCGGCGCAGGCCAGCTCGGTCTCCCTTTCGCCTGTTGCTCCCTACCTGTCGGGCACGATATGCGATGCCGGCCTGCAGGTCGCAAACGGGCTTGGGGAGTTGGACCTGAGCAGGTGGTCTGTCGCTCTTGACGGGGAGGAGCTCGATGTCAGTGTCGAGGACTACGGCGGAGGCAACTATTCCATCTCGTTCGAATGCCCTGGTGAGGTGGGCGGGTACACCCTGTCTGCCGCTGTAGACTCAGCCTCTGACAGCATGGACATCAACGTCTCAAGGGTGACCCTGCTCATCAACTACACCAATCCGCAGATAGGTGCCGGCAACGTATCGAGGCTGTCCAAGATGGAGTACTGCCCTTTCCCGCTCTACACCTTCGGCCTGGCCACCATGGGTGACGACTTCACCCTGACGTCAGCGGGCTCCTGGCTGTCCTTGGAGGTTAGAGGAATGGATGAGGAGGCCTACGTTATGGTCACGAGGGCTGGTGTGACATTCCAGAAGGTTGACGTCTCGCTATCAAACGGCGAGTTCGGGGAGCTGAACAACCCTTCTTTCGGCTACACAGACCTCAAGGAGTACCTCATACTTGCTGAGCTTACCTACCCCCACATACTGATATTCGGCAACGAGACCATCCCGCCAGGCAAGCACAACCTGCTCCTGGAGAACATAAGGTACCCCAACCCTGATGGCAAGAAGACGGTCAGGGTGACCACCTCTGTCAGCCAGGAGGAGAGGGATGAGGACTATTTCAAGTACGGGTGAGAAGATGAAGAAGGGCCAGATGTACATATTCGCCGCGGTGATCCTGTGCATACTGGCGGTCACGCTGCTAGGCGCCTACTCGCGGGTTGACACGCCAGACCCTGCTGTCAGGCAGCTGCAGGACAATTTCGTGTACGAGAGCCGCCAGGTTATCAACCAGGCCTTCGTCGCCGATGAGGAGGTCGATGAGCGGTTCGACACCTTCGTCGCCGACTACATCGACTATGTGAAGTCGCGCAACCTCAGGTTCCTGATTGCTTACGCGATCTCGCGGGAGAACACCACGCGAATCGTTAATTTATTAAACGAACAGCTCATTGTCGTGGTTGGAGGCAATGAGACTGCTCTGGACGAGGATGATAGCCTCACCATAGGAACTCCAGATTCGTTTTCCCTGAGCGTAGGAGGCCGGGACTACGAGTACAACATCACCCCGACCCCGGACATTCAGGTCAAGCTGCTCATGAGGTTCGAAGAAAGATGATTGGCAAGAAAGGCGTGTCGATATGGCTGTCATGGGTTCTATTGACAGCTTTCATGACCGCTTTGGGCCTGTTCATGTATGAGTGGATGTCCGATTACACCGGCCAGCAGACCGATGAGATGCAGACCCGCACCGACTATCAAATCATATGTGAAGATATCGGTATTAGTATAGATAATGTCTGCCAAAATACACAAACTTTATATACTAATATATCAAATAGACATAATGTCCGGATAGACCAAATTGTCATCCGGATATACGACATTTACGACAATCCACAGACAAAAACCCGTAATGTTACGATTGACCCTGAAGAGACGTTGCAACTTAGCATCCTCAAGCAGGGAATAACACGGCACGTCGAGTTCGTCCCTGCAGTGCTGGGGGAGGATGGCCGCGTGCTGTGCGAGAACGCAAAGGTCGTCTCAGAAGACGTCCAATTTTGTTGAGGGAGGTAAAAAGAGGTGAAGGGCAATGGGTAAGCTAGCTGGGTCGAAGAAGGCTGTTTCTCCACTCATTGCAACCGTTCTGCTCATAGCTTTCGCTGTCGCCCTGGGGGCTGTAGTCATGAACTGGGGCAAGGGATATGTCGAGACCCAAGCCTCCCAGGCTGAAGACAAGAGCAATGTCGACATCACATGCCAGATGGACATCGGGCTAGGCGTGCTGGAGATAGGCGGAGAGAAGAAGATTTGCTACAACTCAGGCACCACCACCTCCATCTCTTTCATACTCGAAAACACAGGAAGGGCAAACATTGAGGGCTTCAGGATGCTCATAATCGGAGAGGGAGACAACATCAACGTGACCGAGCTGAACATGTCCATCGACGCAGGCAGCGTTGCCAAGGGCAATGTCACCCTCACCTCTGACTTCGGGGACCTGGAGCAGATCCAGTTCACTCCTAAGATTGACGTTGAAGGCCACCAGCAGCCAGTCATGTGCACGAAGAACAGCCTTGTCATCGACAGCAACCTGCTCTTCGAGTGCGAATAATGGTATCAATGCAGGATCTCTCGGAAGGGAAGAAGGACAACCTACCCCTCAAAATATTCCTCTGGGCTCTTGCGGGATTCGTCATCATCATGATAGTAACATGGGGCTGGGGGGCGTTCAGCTCAGGGAGGGACTACACTGACGAAGCGACGCAGCCCGCATTGGACTGCCTCGGAATCGTGTTTTCCCTAAAAGACATCAGCCTTGATGGCGAGCGGACGACCGTCACCGTGGTCAATGAGCAGTACTCAGACCACCCCATCCCAGCTTTCGTGTTCACTTCGGGAATGAACCGCAAGAAGGTGAACTTCACCTTATTCGAGCCGGGCATGGAGAGGACAGTGACTCTGGAGGGCTTCGAGGTCGCGAACGGCAGCATCACGGCCTACCCTGACACCTGCTTCCCGTACAGGAAAGAGTACGTCCAGGATCCCGAAACCGGGATTTTCACCTTCAAAAAGAAGATCGGGCTTCAGTGATTCAAGTTGAATAGGCGCGCACAGGTTTGGATATCTGCAATTCTCTACATATTAATAGCCTCGCTTGCGGTAGTGCTCATCCTGCGGGCGGGGGTCCCGATAATAGACAGGATGAAGGACCGCACCAGCTTCTCAAGGCAGAGGGAGATGATGCTAGCGCTGGACCAGCACATAGAGGACCTGGCTAGCGAGGGCATCGGCAGCCAGCGCGTGATCCCCATCGAGATCCGTGCAGGCGAGCTCAAGGTGGTCGACAACAAGCTCAGATGGGAGTTCGAGACCGACACAAAACTGATCGAGCCCCGGACCTCACTTAGCTACGGCAACCTCCAGATAAGCTCCAACGCAGACATCTCATCGCAGAGGTACGGCGACTACTACCTGCTGTCCAACTCCCGCATCGTCATCAACCTTACGCGGGTGTGCTGCGAGGATTCATGGAGCGCGCTGAACACGAGCCAGCTGATCAACTGGATAGAGATAGGAGGTAACAGGCTCGAGGGGAACTTCAGCTTCGTGGTAAACGACGACCCGGCCTCCACTGTTGGCACCGGCTACACGAGCGTCGACGCCCTTGGAACCAACCTGGGCAGGGCGGTCTACACCACACATGTGAACTCGAGCGTCGGACAGTACGACCTGGTGTTCACCCTGGAAAGCTACGGCGACTTCATAACAACGAAAGTGACGAACTTCAGAGCGAACTAAAGATGGCATTCAGGCTATTCCAGACAGCGAAACCGGAACAGGAGAGCCAGGCCAAGTTCGAGATCGACACGAGGCCCAGGCTCATAACACTGCCAGACATCAAGGAACACAAGAAGATCAACGTCCGCTACCCCCTCATACCGCCGTATGCTTTCGCGCACATATTCTGGGACGAAAAGGAGAACGAGCTGGCCTACTTTGTGGAGGAGCCTGTGCTTACCGAGGTGGAAAAGGAGGTGCTGAAGCTCATACAGCTCGGCCTCGAGGAGATGATCAACATCAGCTTCGTCAAGAACCAGGGCACTGGGAAGCTGATCGAGTACCTGGAAAAGAACGTCCAGTCCATCCTCATCGAGCTTGGGACCAAGGTCTCCCGCAGGACCTACTTCAACCTCATGTACTACATCTACCGGGACTCGGTCGGCCTGAACCAGGTCGAGCCGCTGCTTAACGATTACTACATAGAGGATATAGAGTGCAACGGCGTCGGCTTCCCCATCTACATCGTTCACCGCAAGTACGAGAACATGCGCACCAACATCATGCTTAAGGACCTCAAGGAGGGGACCGACTTTGTTGAGAAGCTCGCCCAGCGCGCCGGGCGATATGTCTCTTACGCAAAGCCCCTCCTTGATGGCTCCCTTCCAGACGGCTCTCGTGTGAACGCAACCTACTCTGATGACGTCACGACCCGCGGCCCCACCTTCACCGTGCGCAAGTTCACCAAGGAGCCTTGGACGCCTACGCACCTTATCAAGATCGGCACCGCGAACGCGGAGATCTTCGCCTTCATGTGGCTCGCTATCGAGCACAAGTTCAACGTCATGGTGATCGGCGAGACCGCCTCAGGAAAGACCACCTTCCTAAACGCCATAGTGGACTTCATCCCGTTCGACGCGCGCATCTGCTCCATCGAGGACACGAGGGAGCTGAACCTGATGCACGACAACTGGCTTCCGTCTGTTTCCAGGATGGGTTTCGGCATACCCAACATCCTTGGCACCCAGTACGGCGGCGTCACGCTGTTCGACCTGCTGAGGGAGTCCTTCAGGCAGAACCCGGACTACGTGATCGTGGGAGAGGTCAGGGGCGCGGAAGCGTCGGTGCTTTTCCAGGGCATGGCTTCAGGCCATCCCTCGTTTGGCACCTTCCACGCGGGCAGCGTCGAGACGCTGGTCAGGAGGCTAGAGACCCCTCCGATCAACCTGTCAGCATCCCTCGTAGCGTCGCTAGACATCGTATGCATAGCTGTGCACGCCAAGCTGAGGGACCGGAACATCAGGCGCATACAGGAGGTTGATGAGATCCTGCAGGTCCATCAGGAACTGGGCAAGACAGAGGTGAATCCGATTTTCGACTGGGACCCAATCCAGGATATCCAGACCTTCAACGCCCACTCGAGCATTTTCAAGAGGGTGATCAAGAGGACTGGCATCTCGCCGAAGAAGATTTTCACCGAGTTCAAGATAAGGGTCGAGCTGCTGAAAAAGCTCGCGGAGAGGAACATCACGAACTTCGCCGACTTCGGGACCGTCGTGAAGGCGTACTACCAGGACCCGGACCAGGTGCTCGAGAAGTTCGGCATCAACGTGCATGCGATAATGGACGATATTGAGAAAAACAACCTGTGGAAGGGCTTCGTCATGGATCAGGAGAGGGTCGAGAAGGACCAGGCGACAATGATGGCGGATAAGGAGAAGACTGAGAGGGCCAAGCAGAAGGCAGCAAAGAAGCCCGGCAAGAAAGCAGGAGGCAGGAAATGAACCCTGACGCGATCATCATGGCGGCAGAGCAGATGGAGGCAGCTCTCGACATATACGACGAGCTGGCCATCTCGCCCCTGAAGACTGAGGCCGAGCTCATGAACACTGCTGCGAAGATGAGGTTCGCACAGCAGCAGATGCTAAAGATCACGTTTTACGTCAAGAAAGCGCTTGAAGGAGACTAAATGGACACGCAGATACGACTGCTCACCAGGCAGATTAAGAGACAGGCAGCGGAGATAAAGGAGATACAATCCAAGAGGGAGCGCTTCTCCCGCACAGTCAGGAGCCTGAACCAGGACTACCTGGCAGGAGGGATGGATTACGCCCGTTACAGCCAGCTGCAGGAGCAGCTGATGCAGGGCGCTTCCGAGAGCGATATGCTGCAGCGCTTCGACATGATAATCAAGACCAAGGCCGAGCAGATATCAAAGCTCAACGACGTCCTCTTCTCCATGATAAGCAAGGACAGGGGCTACATGCAGCTCCAGCTGGTCTCGCTCGAGACGCCCAAGATGAAGCAGGCTGAGACTCCCGTCCCGGAGCCTGCGCACGTTGAGCAGAAAGGTTGGTTTGCGAGGCTGGTTGATTGGATTGTAGGCAAGGCGCACGATCTCAACGAATGGTTCCAGCATGCTCTCCACCGGAAGCAGATGGAAAGCATTCCTGAGTCTCCCAAGCCGCTGGCAGAGAGGAAGCTTGCAATCCCCAGGCCTGGCCACCTGGAAGATGTGCCGGTCCCGGTTCCTGAGCATTTGCTCGGCGAGAGCGTCGAGGTTCCCAAGCCATCGACTATCGAAGGCACGCCGGTCCCAGAGACCGAGGTGACCGAGGCTGCTCAGACCATGGCCATACCGCTCCCCACCACTGAGGTGGGAGAGCTTGATGTCCCGGTGCCGGTCAGGAAGGAGCTGAAGCTTCCGAGACCCAAGCTTGTAAGGGAGCTGACCCTCTGGCAGAAGGCCCTGAACTTCCTGGCCCACGTCTTCAGGCAAAAGACCCTGTTCGAAAAGATCGAGGAGGCCACCACCGAGATGCCTGAGGAGCTGCAGGGCGAGAAAGTGGGCACGCACAGCATCACTGAGTGGTTCGCAGGCATATTCAAGAAGTTCAAGAAGCAGGAGAGCTTCCTAGCGGACGAGACCCAAGTCTCGCCGTCCATACTCAAGATTGTGAAGGCACGCAAGCAGATCCTCACCGAGGGCGAGCTTGAGGTCGACACGACGATGCTGAGGCACGCCGCAGGCATCAGGAGACTGTTCGAGAAGAAGAAGATCAAGGCGTACAAGCCCTCATCCATCGGCTACATAGCCAACATGACTGTGAGGAGGCTTGCGCTGTACTTCATCAACAACTTCCCGGACTTCTTCAGGAACCTTTACAACGACATCAGGCTGTCTAACCTCAAGATCCTGTCGAACACCTACATAAACATCATGTTCCTGATGACTATTATCGTCAGCATAACCACCGGCGTGTTGGTCGTGCCGTTCTACCTGATCCAGGGACTGCCGCCTCCTTTCGTCCTCGGCCGCGCACTTGCTGCGATGATCCTCGGAGGCGGCATAACCTTCATCGGGTTCTCGAGATACCCGGCGGGCAAGATTAAGACCAGGAGGAGAAGCATAAACACAAACCTCCCCTTTGCAATAAACCACATG
Organism: uncultured Methanosarcinales archaeon; assembly: GCA_964587045.1. Taxonomy (GTDB): domain Archaea; phylum Nanobdellota; class Nanobdellia; order Woesearchaeales; family CAZPJY01; genus CAZPJY01. The sequence continues at coordinate 1,327 of CAZPJY010000042.1, read as the reverse complement.
TCGGCCGTGGCGTCGTCAGGCGTGCCGCCCGCGAAGATGTTCGCGCTGCTTGGCCAGTCCAAGGAGTATGGGGAGATATCGGTTGAGATAGGCAAGGTCGTCGACTACACTGAGGTCTTCGGCTACGACTTCCTCACTGCCATCAAGGCTGTGTCAGAACACCTGCCCTCCCAGGTGCTCAGGGAGTTCTTCGAGGGAATCGTGGCGACCGTCGAGTCCGGCGGCGACCTGAACAACTACCTGGAGCAGAAGGCCGAAGAGGCCACGCTGACCTACAAGCTCGAGCGGCAGAAGTATGTGGAGTCGCTTTCGACCTACTCGGACATCTACACAGGAGTCCTGATCGCAGCGCCACTGTTCTTCGTGTCCAGCCTGTCCCTGGTCAGCATGCTGGGAGGCGCGATAGGCGGCATGTCCGTCGAGGCGCTGATAGGGCTGGGGACGTATGTAGTCATCCCGCTCCTGAACATTGCATTCATGGTGTTCCTCGAGCTGAGCCAGCCGGAGGTATAAGATGAAGATAGTTTGGAAGAAGGTATACACAATCAATGCGGCAATCGGCGCGGCAATTATAGTCCTGGCTGTATACTTCCTCCGCGGCACCAACTTCCTAGTGCCATCCATAATCCTAGGGGTCACTATCGGATGGGCCAAGTTCTGGGCCGACTACTTCATGGATGTGCGCCAAAGGAAGGAGTACGAGACGCGTTTCCTCGATTTCGTGCGCAACCTGGTGGGTGCGGTCAAGAGCGGAATGCCGGTCTCTAGGGCAATCATTATCACATCCGACGGAGACTTCGGATCCTTGACCCCGCATGTAAAGAAGCTCTCCCACCAAGTCGAGTGGGCCATACCGGTCCACAAGGCGCTCAAGAACTTTGCCGAGGATACGGGGTCTGACGTCATCAACCGGGCCGTGGACACGGTAATTGAAGCAGAGCAGTCTGGCGGAAACCTCGAGGATGTCCTGCAGCGCATGACGGACTCCCTGATGACTATCAAGAAGATCAAGCAGGAGCGGGCAGCATCAGTGCACGCTCAGGTGATGCAGAGCTACGTCATATTCTTCGTTTTCTTGGGCGTCATGATCGTTATCAACAACATGCTCGTGCCCTACATGGGCCAGATGAACCAGGGGACGACCAGCTTCGGCGAGACCACAGACCCCCTGCTGCTGGCCGAAGAGCAGGCCCAGTCAGGCCTGGGTGTGGAGCAGGAGGTCTCTTTTGACTTCTCTTCGCCAGCCGCCTTCATAGATTCTGCCAAGGCGTGGATGCTCTCGATGAAGGGTGTGTTCATAATGCTTGCCCTGATACAAGGCTTGTTT
>CAZPJY010000041.1:0-9931 GCA_964587045.1 uncultured Methanosarcinales archaeon | reverse complement strand
CATTGGTTTCTTCGGGACAGTTTCCTTGTGCGCCGGCTTTTTCGCCACCTTCTTTGCAGACTTCTTCTTGCTCTTCTTTTTTGCCGGCTTCTTTGAGGTTTTTGGGAGCGTGTCGATGTCAGGCAGTACGGGAAGCTCCAAAGGCTTCTTGGCAGGCTTCGCGGGCTCTTTCTCCACAACTTTTTTGACTCTCTTTTTAGGATGGGCTTTTGGAGCAGCCTTCTTCGGAGCGGCCTTGGGTGCGGCTACTTTTGGTTTGACCTCCTTCTTGGGTGCTGCGGGAACCTTTGGAAGCTCCTTTTTTTCAGGCTTGATAGGAGGGAGCTTCGGAGGCTCGGGCTCAACAGCCTCCTTCTTTTCGTGCTTGGTGACTTTCTTTATAAGGGATGAAAAGAACGATCCCTTGTGCGGCTCTTCTTTAGGGGTGGTGTCCTCAAGAGCCTTCTCAAGTTCTGTGTCGATTCCTAGGTCAGGGAGGCCTGTAAGATCAGGAAGATCCTCAATTTTGGGCTTCTTCATGTCCTTGGGTTTCACATCCTTTATCTTTGGCGGCTCATCCAATTCGTCTAGGTGCTCTTTCTTCTCCACATCAGCGAGCTTTGGAGGCTCTGGGAGCGGTTCCCTCTCACCATCTTTTGGAGCTGGAGGCTCGGGGAGGTCCCCTTCCGACAATATCTTTTTGAGTTCTTCTTTCGATTGCGATTTATTGATTTTTTCTGCCATTTTCGGGTTTTTCATCACGTCCCTCACCCAGTTTGCGAAATCGTTATTGTCTGGAGTAACATGGTGGTTGTAGGTATCATCATCCATGCTGTCAAGCATGTCATAAAGGTCCTTTAGACTCTTAAGCCTATGGCCACTCTTTGTAATGAAATGGTATTCCGGATGCACCTCTCTATGGAAAAGTCCGCTCATGTTCCCCCTTGTCCTCGTTATAACGTCGGTGGCATTTAAAATATTTTGTTATTATCGCGAAATGAAAACTGCATTTGGGAAGCTTTATTAAGAAATGACCGAATCACGCTCCGGATGGGTGAAAGATTGAACAAGGTCCTCGGCATCAATGAGGACTTCAAGGAGATCCGAAAGGACATACACGAGCTTTCATTTGAGATTAATAGCCTAAAGGCATCAGTCAGAAAACAGTCCGCATTCATGAAGGCTGCCCAGGAGGAAATCCTCGGGCTTGTAAGGGAGGCACGCTCCGAGCTTGCTTCATCGAAAAGGGGGATCAAATCAAGCTTGGTGGAGCTGGAAACTGAATTGGCCAGCTTCAAAGTGATCAGGTCCCAGACCCAAAAAAGGATAATGGATGCCTTCAGGACGGAGATATCCGGACTCTCGTCCCAGGTCAAAACTGATGTCACAGCCTACAACAAGCTCAAGAATGAGATCGGGGCGGTCAGCAATTACCTTCACAAAGCCGCCGAGGATATCAGGAAGTTTACGGATATATCCAAAGAGCTGAAGGCTTCAGATTTCTCACTCTCACGATTTGACTCTGCTATCGACAAAAGGGAGCGCGAAAAGATAAGGCTTCTGAAAAGGATTGATCAACTTGAGAGGGTTATCGCTCGAGAAAGGAGAAAGTGATTATCCTTCATAGGTATCCAGGCGCTCCAGGCTCCTGACTTTCTCTGCGACGCTGAGGAACTCCTCAAGGGTCATCCTCTTCTTGATTGGTACGTTGAGGCTGATGTTGTCCCCGAGGTCAATTATGATCCCTGTCACACTTTTGTCGCCCTTGTCAAAAATGCCGTGTTCGACTGGAGGCTTCGGTACATCTAGTGGCGCATCCATTTTTTTCCCTCCTTGAGTAGGATTTTCTGCAGGTTGGGGAATCTCAGACTGCTTGGCTTCTGCTGGCGGCTGTCCCTTTGCAAGAACTGGGGCAGGCTCCTTCACCTGAGAGGGAGGCCCTTGCTTGCTTAACTGGCTGAGGAGATCCTCAGCGCTGACCTCCTTTGGAAGCTCCTTCAGAGCTTCTGGCCTGGTGGGTTTTGGGATGTCCCCAGATTTTTTTTTCTTGAACATCTTGTCTAGGAGTTTTTTTATCATCAATTCCCCCGGAAGCATCAGCACCTATCCATCTATAAAAGGTTTATTTAGCATTGAAGAATGAGAACAAAAAAGAAAAATGAGAAATTATCGCCTCTTCTTTTTCTTCTTGCGGCCCCCTCTGGCCATCTTGGCTCGTGAGATGTCGCCAGTCTTGTCAACGAAGTAAAGGAATCCGCCTTCCTTCTTGACACCGACTTTGGCAACCTTTTCTTGCTTCTTGCGGCCTTTCTTTCTGCCGCCCCTGGCCATCTCCGATCGCGAAACGTCGCCCTTTTTGTCGACAAAATAGAGATAGCCTTTCTTTTTCTTTACACCGACTTTTGCTACTTTCTGTGCCATTTTGGGAAATCCCCCCTCTATTTTATGTAAGCATACCAGTAAATCGTCCTATTTAAACTTTTCTAATTTCCGACGATACCCACGTCATAGAATCGACGACAATTATAGACTTTTCCTCTTTTTCGCCTCGAGGACCCCGCCTGAGACGATCATTTTGATGCCTTCTTCGACAGTTACGTCAAGATATATTAGTTCCTTCTTGGGGACAAGAATCAGGAGCCCTGAAGCAGGGACCGGAACTGTGGGGATGAAGACGCTGACGAGCTCCTTCTTATGAATATCCTTGGGAAATATGCTGAACGGGTCCGATTGCTGGATGGACTTGGTAGCCAACCCGAGGGTGTATACGCCCTTACGCGGGTATTCAAGCATGACCACTGAAGAGAACGAGCCTTTCCTCTGTATTGTTAAAGCCTCTAGGAACTTCTTTGACGCGCCGTAAAGTGTTTTGATGAACGGTATGTGATTTACAAGCCTCTCGCCGACGACAAAATACCTTCTGGTTATCAGGTTGGAGACAAGGAAACCTATGAGAAGTATTAGCAGCATTATGATGAAGATTTTGATAACGAGGTCAATGTACCACAGCTTGGTGGGTGAAAGCGGGATCCAGACCAGCATGTTATTAGTCACCACTATCAATACCCGGATGATGTACACGGTAAATATTATAGGAAGAAAGGCCAGCAGACCTGTGACAAAATAAGTCTTGAATCTTCTTGAAACCATAAGCATCTGGTTTGTGTTATAGGAATATAAAATTATCGGTAAGGATTTTATAGTCCGAACGGTTTGTCCAGTTGATGGCTCAAATATGCAAATTTTTCCCAAGATGTGGAGGCTGCACGCTCCAGCACGTTCCATACGAATCGCAGGCATCCCAGAAGCTTGACCGGGTCAGGAGGGAACTGGCTAAGTCGGGAATAAAACTGAATGGGCCGGTCGACATTGTCAAGAGCAACCCCTTTGGGTACAGGAACAGGATGGATTTTGTCTTCGCCAGCAGAGGGTTGGGGCACAGAGAGAAGGGCAGGTATGACCATATAGTGAGCGTTGACCAATGCCCGATAGCTGAAAAGCACGTCAACAAACTCTTGAGCGAGGTCAGGCAGTGGCATGACCCGGCCCAGGCATTCGACGTGAGGAAGGGGAAAGGCACCCTCCGATATGCGGTCATCCGGGGTTCCTCACGGACCGGCTCCACGTCTATATCCTTCGTGGTCAACCCTGACTCCCATCAGACGAGCGAGGTCGTGCAGAAAATTAGGGATTGGAACACCAGCGCAACGAATATGGCTGTCACTTATGTCCCGAAAAGAGAGGACCAGAGCGTTTCTGAAGATTTCTTCATGGTCAAGGGCGATAAGCTGCTAACTGAGAGGATAGGCAAGCTTGAGCTGCGTTTCTCAATCCAGGGCTTCTTCCAGTCAAACACAGCTGTTGCGGAAAAGATGGTGGGATGGGTGGACTCGAGGACTGATGGCGGCTCGCAGCTCGTCGACCTGTACGGCGGGGTGGGGCTGTTTGGACTATCATTGCATGAGCGCTTCGATAGGACCGCAATCATCGAGTCTTCCAAAGAGAGCATTCAGGCAGCCATAGTAAATATTTCCAAGGTCAGCGCTGAGAATTGCGATGCCTACCTTGAGGATGCGGCAAGGATATACCGGCATGCAGATCTGTTCGATTCCGATGATGTCACTGTAGTCACAGACCCTCCCAGGGGCGGAATGCACCAAAGGACCTTGGCTTTCCTCCTCCACGCGGTGCCTAAGAGGATATTCTACGTCTCATGCAACCCGTCTAGCATGTCAAGGGAACTTAGCCTGCTGAAGGCAAGATATCACGTTTCTGAGGCTTCAGCCTTCGATATGTTCCCGCAGACTAACCATGTCGAGACTATCGTGCTCTTGGAGAAGGACTAGCTGGTGTGCTGTATAATCCTCTGGCGCAGGGCCTCTTTGGGCTGAACCCCTATGAAGGTATCCACAGCTTTTCCACCCTTAAAGAAGATGAGTGTCGGGATGCTCATGATTCCGAACTGGCTTGGGGTCTGCCTGTTGGCATCTATGTTCATCTTTACAAATTTTACGTTGTCGATTTCACCCGAGAGCTCGTCGATTATCGGACTGAGCATCCTGCACGGCGCGCACCAGTCCGCGTAGAAATCGACGAGTACAGGCTTCTCGCTGTTGATGACTTCCTGCTCAAATGATGAATCGTTAATCACGTTAACTGACATTTTATCACCATGAGCCGGGTTAGGTTGTGTCTTTAATATCCCTTCCGGAGTTGTGAGCGTGCGGCCGAAAAATTTCACACTCACCAATCGTTGAGCTCAGACTGGACCATCTTTACCCAGCCTTCCAGGTTGGATAGTATCTGCTTTTTTATTCTGGGCTTGTCGCGTATGACATATGTAAAGACGTAGCCGCCTGAGGATATGTTGTGCTGGTACCTTTGGATAAGCTCCTTTTCCAGAAGCTTGCCGATGGCCTTTTGTACAGTGCTTCTCTCCTTGCCCAAAGAATCCGAGATCTCTGTGACTGACTTGGCCTCCTTTTGCCTCAGAAGGTATGCCAGAGCGTAATACTCTGTCTTAGAAAGGCCCAGTCCGCATATCAAGACATCCTTCATCTCAATCGTCTTGCAGGCGAAGTTGAGTGAGGTCATTAATCTAACACCGAATTTATTGCATCGATTTCGCTGGTCTGGCTGTTACTCGGAAGTTCCCTTCTCGAGGTCTTTGGCCTTGGGCTCCTCATGGGGGGCCTTCTCTGGTTTGTCCTCCTCACCGTGGCCGGTTTTTGGCTGGCTTTTATAGGAGGTTTCCTGGCCGAGCGTGATGAGTTTTTGCCTATAGGAATCCTCAGGTTCTTGTACTTGTCCAGTTCAATGAACTGGTGCGATGTGACTATAAGCTTCGCGCTCGCGGTTTTTTTGAACGATATGACCTCTGTTCTGCATCCCATCGACTGCACGTGCTCCAGCAGGTCTACGAAGTCGCCGTCGCCGCTGACGAGCACTACCACATCCAGCTTGGGCGCTAGGCGCATGATGTCCATTGCGATTCCCACATCCCAGTCCCCCTTCTTGGCCCCTCCGAAGAATACCTGGAGGTCCTTGGATCTGACTTCGAATCCTGCCCTATTCAGCGCGTCGTGGAAGTTTTTCTCGTCCTCCATGTCAGCCTTGATCACATAGGCTATCGCTCTGACGAGCCTCCTGTTGCCGACCGCCAGCTTGAGAATCTCTGCGAAGTTCACCTTGCAGTTGTACAGCTGCTTGCCGGAATAATACATGTTTTGCACATCGGCGAAGACGCCGACCCTTTGTTCATTATGCCTGTCCATATCAATCCCCTTTCTTAATATAGTTGTATGCTGCATATGCCGCTGTCGCGCCGTATCCAGCTGCTGCCACGCCCTGCTTGAGCGGCCGGTCTGTCACGTCCCCTGCGGCGTATACTCCCTTAACATTGGTCCTGCTCAGCTCGTCGACGATGATTTCGTTGGCTTCGTTGAGCTTAACACCCAGCGACTTGGCCAAATCTGTGCTCGGAACAGAGCCTATCTCTATGAAGAGCCCATCGAGCTCTAACGATTTCCCTGTATCGAAATGGACCTTTTTCAAGACAGGATCGCCTTCCAGCCCCACCACGTTGGTGTTGAATATGTAACCGACTTTTGGCAGGGATTCCAGCTGTTTTACGGTTATTGGCTCAGCTCTGAGCTTGTCGCGGCGGTATATGACATACACCCTCTTGGCGTACTGCGAAAGCAGGAGGGCTGCCTGGACTGCGGCGTCCGATCCTCCGACCACGCCCACGACCTTGTCTTTGAAGAAAGGCGCGTCGCAGGTCGCGCAGTAGGCCAAACCCCTGCCGATGTATTTCCCTTCGTCAGGAAGGTTCAGTTTCCTGCGCCTGCTTCCCATTGCAAATATTACTGTCTTGGTGCTGTATTCACCCTTTTCGGTTTTAACACTGAACAGCTTGCCCTGCTTTTCTATCTTTTTGACCTCATCGATTACCATCGGGATGTTGAATTTCTCGGTGTGCTTCTTGAAGTTTTGCATCAGCTCAAAACCACTGATTGACGGAAACCCAGGATAATTCTCCACGTTGTGGGCGTCAAGGATCGTGCCTCCGGGAGTCTTTGCAATCAGCAGTGTCTTGAGAGTATAGCGTGCTGCGTAGATTGCTGCTGTGTAACCTGCAAATCCTGCCCCGATTATGATCGTTTCGTATATCATGATGTGTTCCCCTTTGGTTGTGAAAATGGAAATCACACCCACTATAAAAAAGTATCGGTGTAGAATCTAAGCGGAAACTTTTTATATCGATGGCGGCATAAGGTCTCTCGCAGGGGGTAAGCCACAAAGATTTTTGTGAGATGGATAGAATGCCAACCTTCAGGTTCGTTCCTACCGATATTAGGTATAGAAACGCAGACAACACCGTACTTGTCTCGCTGTACGGCCGAAACCAACTCGGGGAAAGGATGGTCGTAATAGATTCATCCTTCAGCCCATCCTTCCTAGTCACCGTGACCAACACATCCTCCTTCCTCGAAAAGACCGAATCCTTAAACATCAAGGGTGACAAAGGCTCTTATGAGGTAATCAGGCTCGAGGAGGTAGGCGAGACCCATGAGGGTTCACTCCACAGGTTCAAGGTCACAGTCAATTCGACTTGGGCGGTTGGGCACATAGCCTCATACATCAAAAACCTGGAATCAGTGAGCGGAGTCTATGAGGATGACATCCCCTTCATTAGGAAGTATCTCAACAGCAAGGACATAACACTTTTCGTCTGGCATGAGGTCGAGGGCGAGCAAGTTGAGCGTAGGTTCAGGGCAAGGGTCATCGTGCGGGCTGAGAGGATAACAAGGACCGATGAGTACAGCACCAACCTGAAAGTCCTTAGCTTAATGGTAATGGGCTCTTATGCCAGGAGGACAGAAGAGTCTTCCGAAGAGCCGATAACGTCCATCATGCTCAAGGGGGACGGGATCGACAAGCTCTACTGCTGGAAGAGGTCCTCATCACAAAACCCCAACAGGGAGATGGTCATGGGCGAAGCAGAACTGATAACCCGGGCAGTGCACACGATAAGGACCTATGACCCAGATGTCATAGTTGGATACCTCTCAGACCAATACGACTGGGCCCACCTCAAGTCGAGGGCAAGGAAGTACGGCATCAACCTCGAATTGGGGCTTGACTACTCTGAGGTGTTCATCACCAAAGGGCTCTACAACCAGGCAATCATCAACGGGATTTGCCATCTTGATCTCGCGCACTTCATGAGATCCTTCATGCCGAGATACATTCACCTTCTGCGCCAGACTTCCGTCGAGACACCTGAGATTTTCACAAGGCACGGATTGGCCCATTTGATAACCTCCCTTAGGACCATACCCACAGCCACGCTGAAAGAGGAAGAGCGCGATTACCAGACCAAACTCGAGGAGTACATCAGCTCGTCGGTAAACAGCCTGGATGAGGTATTCAACGCCGTGTTGCCGCTCCTTATTGAATTGATGAAGCTCACGAGCCTCTCGCCGCAGGAGATCATAAGGATGGACATGCACAGGATCATCGATGCGATCCTCGTGCGTTACTCAATGGCTGCTGGCGAGTTGGTGCCTGCGAGGAGGAAGGGAAAGCAGGCCGAAGAGCCCAAATCGCCTGTCTTCATGCCTAAGAGGGGAGTCTTTGATGAAGTCTACATCCTTGACTCCAGAGTGATCCTTCCCAAGATTATGGTGGAAAAGAACATTTCGCCTGGCACGGTCAGGTGCTCATGCTGTGCGTCGGAGCATCTGGGGGAGGAGTTCTGGACCTGCTCGAAGAAGAAGGATTTCATACTCATCATGCTGGATGCCCTTTTGGACCGCCGGGACAGGATTAGGGACATCATGCAAAGGCGGCCAGGCCTGAAGCTGGCCATGCGCCTGACTGCGCTGTCGATCCTCCTCCAGCAGGTTCCAACCTATCTTGCGGACGCGAGGGCCAGATGGCATTCGAAGGATTACTTGACCATGCTGCGCAGGGCCAGGACATCTTTTGTGCAGGAGGTAAAGGACCTCCTGGATGAATCGACCCTCCTTTACCAAGGGAGGGGAATACTCATGTTTTCTGATGGTGATGTGAGGTCTTTCAAAGAAAGGCTGAAGTCCACCGTCTGGGGTGACACCTCAATCGCTGGGCCTTTCCCTCATGGTTTCTTTATGCCTGAGGTTGAGGGCCATCACGAGTATGCGCTTGTAACAGCTGATGGTACGCTCCTGACCCGGGGGGTTCAGAGGCGGTCAGGCATAGCACGTTTCGTGCAGGGCGCCGTCGATTGGACCCTGAAGGCCTTGCTTAACCGGCTGCCAGCAGAAGAGATCACCGCGTATCTTGAGAAGGTGGTCGAAAGGGTGGTGAACCATGAGATGCCTATAGAGAATATGGTGATATCGAGCGTGGTGACAAAGCCGCTGGACACCTACGAAACAGTCACCCCTGCTGTCGCCGCGGCCAGAAGGATGAACTCCTTGGGGATGGCGGGCAACACGGTTGGACGAGTGGAATATGTTGTCATGGAGGGTGATGATTCCCTGCCCAACAGGGTGAGGCTTGCCATCGAGATTAGCCCAAGCGACTACGACGCTGAATACTACATCCAACACCAGCTCATACCAATGCTGCGCAGGCTGTCGGAGGTCGGCGGTTTCGAATTGCCGGCCTTTGGGGACGACCAAGCCCGTCTTGACACGTTTATTCCATAAATTTTATAAATATGAGGTGCCAGATATAGGATTGGGGGGAATGTATTTCGCGTAGGTGGTAGAATGTTCGTAGGACCAAGCATATTCCAATCCATGCAGGCGCTAGAGCCGAGATGCCCTAAATGCAATTGCAAGATAGAGTATGGAATATCAACCACTTTCGACGAGAAAAAGGAAGTGCACATATGCAACAACTGCGGCACAGAGCTTTAGTTTAACAGGGTGAGTATCTCAATCTTTCTCTCAATCGTCGGGCGCGTCAGGATCTGTGAAAGCTCTTCGAGAAGCATCGCTTTTTCAAGCACCAGGTGCTCCCTCTCAAAGAAAGATTGGTATATCATAGCCTCTCTTGGTATACTAATCAATATACTCATATATAAATATTTTCTTTTTCTCATCACGGGAGCCCTTTGAAAAACTTTAAATACATACCACCAATACTGCAATCCCCATGAAACAGCATTCCTATGACAGCCAAAACGTTGAAAAGGAAATCCTGAAGGTGTGGGCCAAGGAAGGCACCTACCAAAAGGCAAAGAAAGCCAACGAAGGCAAGCAGAAATGGTATTTCCTGGACGGCCCTCCCTACACCTCAGGCAGGGTACACATAGGTACCGCCTGGAACAAGGCCTTAAAAGACATGATTCTGCGGTACAAACGCATGCGGGGCTACGACGTTTGGGACCGGGCAGGCTATGACATGCACGGGCTGCCGACCGAGCTTAAGGTGGAAAAGAAGCTCGGAATCAAGCTCA
>CAZPJY010000040.1:0-11510 GCA_964587045.1 uncultured Methanosarcinales archaeon | reverse complement strand
CTCTTCAAGCTTGGCCGCGAAGACCTCACGGAGGCCCCTCTTCTTGGTCTTCTCCCTCTCCTGCTTAGCAAACGCGTGGACCAGTTGGGCCTTGTAGGCATCGATTGCGCCCGTTGCATCGTGGGCTTTTGCGTTGACTGCAATTATCCGCTTCTCGAGATGCTCAAGCTGGTCCCTCTGCTGCTGGAGGGTGTTTATCAGCGGGACCATCTTGGCCTCGAACATCTTAGTACGCTGGTTGAGGGCGCGTTTGAGGTCGGCTATGACCATATCGCGGGTGCGCAGTTCCTCTTGCATCTTGACGAGCTCTTTGTCCTCATAAAGCGCGGTCTTGTCAAGCGAGACCTGCGCCCCTTTCAGCTCCTCAATCAGGACTCTTACCTTCCTCTTGTCCTTGGACGTGCCCTCCAGGGCCCTTGTCAGGTCGCCTTCGCTCTTCGAGAGGAGCTTCCTCATATCACCTATGATACTATCCTTAGCGCGAATTTCGCTGCGCAGCTTATCGACCTCTTCAGAAGCATCGTCTGTAGGCAGCTCAACCTCCTTTTTCGAGCCCTTCTTAGGACTCTTGGGTTTGGGCGCCTTCCGGAGGAGCAGCTGCCTCAAGTCGCCGATGACCTTGTCCCTCCTGCGAAGTTCCTCCTTGAGCTGAGTGAGGTCCTCCCTGCCGTCGACCTTCTTCTCGATGCCCTTTATGTGCTCCTTGAGGTTCCTTATATCGTCAGGGGATGGCGCACGCTTGAGCACCTCTGCCATCTCCTTTTCGTTAGCGATGAGAAGCCTCCTTAGGGAGTCAATCACCCGGTCCCTGCGCTCCACCTCAGCCACGCTGACCATATCAGCAGAGAGGATCCTGTGCATCTCTTCTTTCAGCTTCTCGTTGGCCTTAGCCACACGCTTGTTCTCCTCCAGAACCTGGTTGAGGAGTTTCCGAATAGAATCCTTGTCGTCCACAGAGAAAGAAGTGTTTTCACTCGTATAATAATGTTTTGTCAGACGAATCTGGCCAAGAGAGCCTCCATCTGGATGTACTCGTCACTGCCTTCGGTCATGCGGAACTCGAACTCGCCGCAAGCGTCGATCAGCCCCACCTTCTTCCTGTCAGGTATGTCGAGCGACCAAATCTCCCTCTGGATCTGGCGGATTATATCGAGTCCGGACAGCCCGTATTTGAGCATCAGGTCGAGCAGCGAGTTCCTCGCCATCTCGAAATCGCCCTTGAGCGCTGCCTCAAGGACTGACCTCAGCTCTTTCGGCCTCGCAATTGACGCCATGGAGAATATTGTATCCTCACCAATCTTGTCGGTGATGGCCGCACAGGACTGTAGCAGGTTCTCTACCCTTCTGCAGTCCCCTCCACTTATCTCGTAAAGCGCCTCCTTGCCTTTGGTATCAATCTGCAGCTTCTCGGACTTGGTGATCGAATCGATGATGGTGAAAATGTCCTCTTTTGGGAGCGGCTGGAACCGAAAGACCGCACACCTGCTCTGGATCGGATCGATGATCTTCGAGAGGTAGTTGCAGCTTAGGATGAACCTGCAAGTCTGGGTGTAATTTTCCATGGTCCTCCTCAGAGCCTGCTGCGCCTCCTTGGTCAGAGCGTCACACTCGTCAAGGTAGATTATCTTGAAAGGCACGTTCCCTATCGCCCGCGTGCGTGCGAAATCCTTAACCTTGTTCCTTACCACATCGATTCCGCGCTCGTCGCTCGCGTTCAGCTCGAGCATGTTCCGGCGCCAAGTGTCTTTGAAGAGCTGCTTTGCAATCACCAGAGAAATCGTTGTCTTCCCCGTACCTGCGGGCCCGGCGAACAGGAGGTGTGGCATGTTCTTGTTCTTGACAAAGGCCTTCACCCTCTTGACGACCTCGTTTTGGCCTTTGATCTCGGAAAATTCAGATGGCCTATACTTCTCTGTCCAGACCATGGTTAGCTCTGAAGTCATAGGTCAGGAGAAAGCGAGGTCATATAAAAAAGTATGTAGAATTAAATTATGTCTTCTTCGGCAATCACCATGAAGTCTCCTATGGCGATGACTGCACTGAATGGGATAAGAATGTTGCCGGTCTTATCCTTCTCAAGCTCGAGTTTCATCGTGTAGGAGGTCGGATTGTCAAGCACTAGGTGTATCAGCTCGCCTGAGCGCGTCTCGAAGACTATATCCCCTACCTCTCCGAATCGCTTTCCGGTCTTGCTTACCACCGTCTTTCCGATGAGTTGCCGAGAGAACTTTTTATCTTCTTCAGCCATGAATGTCCACCCTTATAATCGATAAATACATGATATTCAGCTTGTATTTAAATGTTTTGGTGCTCATTGAGGAGCTTCCTAATTGCTTCCCCGTCGTAGCAAATCGCCTTGTGCGGACATTTTTCACACTTTTTCTTGTTTTCAACATACGGCGGAATCTGGCTGCCGGATACGAGATCTCCCACCTGGCGGATGAGCCTTTCCACCTCATCCCTAAGGAAAGCGTTGACGACCACAGGCCGCAGAGCGCCGTTCTTCAGGTAATGCACATATCCCTTCCCCACAACTTTCCCGTGGGCCTCCGAAAGTATCATGGCATAGGCCGCGACCTGGATCATGTGATCATGCCAGACCCCCTCCCTCGGAGCAGTGGCGTTCTTCAACTCATGCGGGGTGTATTCTTCCCCCTCCTTTTCCAGCCAGTCAATCACACCTACCAGCCCGAGCTTCTGTGCCTTCACTTTCACTTCGGCTCTGATCTTGGGGGTCAACGCTTCCCACAGGCCCTCTCCAATCAGTTTGGTTTGGGACTGGAACTCGAAGAGGTTGTGTGCCCTGTCCAGAGCGTGCATCTCCAGCGCGGGCCACAGCCCGCGGAAGAGTTTGAGTAGCTCCAGGCCGAGCTCTGATGCTTCCCTCCTATTGAGGAGGATGGCTTTCCTGAGCAGCTCCATGGACCACCTCTTGTACTTGTCCTCGAGCGCTTCCTTGGTCTCGAGCTTGTCAATAGAGCAGACCAAATCCCTTTCCGTGACGTTGGTGTATTCAATCGCGGCGTGTATTATCGTGCCTTCCAGCACCTGCTGCGGCGGCACTTCTACCTTCAAGCCGAGCACCCTCTCGAGGTAGAGCTTCCGTCTGCAGTAGAGGAATCCGGTGAGCATCGTAACAGACAGCATGAAACCCAGGAGCCCGCCTGCGTATATAAACATTGTCGAAGCAGCGTCGGAATTAAGGTATATTTTTAAAGACGAATATATTTCGTTGTGGGATGGAAAAGCTTAGAAGGGTCCTCGATGTGCCGGAAGTCCGGTATTGGGATTTCAGGGAAGGCTGCATCCAGAACAACTCAGTGGTCGCCTGGAACGGGGAGATAAAGACCTTCCACACCGGGGAGAGGGGAGGTCACTCGGTGCGTGTTCTGTCAGGAAACGGTCTGGGCTTCGTTTCTTCTGAGAAGGATGATATAGTATCTTCGGCAAAGAGGGCCTTGAAGATCGCAAGGGCCATGGACGCCCACTCCTCCAAGAGGTCGTTTGCACCTTTCAAGCAGATTTCCGGCGAAAAGGAGAACAAGTGCAGGATTGCGGCAGAGGACATATCTTTCGAGGAGAGGAAAGACCTGGTACTCAAACTGTCCAAGGAGCGTCTAGGCGGCGTGATTAAGAGCGTCGAGGCAGCCGTGACCGACGTCATCAGGACCATGCATTTCCTGAATTCCGAAGGCTCCGATATCCGGGAGAAGCTGACCTACGTGTTCGTCGGGTCATCTGCGACCGCAAAGAAGGGCTTCGTCGAGACCTATGACCACAGGATTGGGCGCCTCGGGGGCTACGAGCTCCTCAAGCTCCTGCCCGGCGTCGTAGATACAGCCACTGAGAAGGCCAAATCCCTCCTAAACGCAATCATCCCAAAAGGGGGAAGGTTCCCGGTTGTGTGCGATGCCCAACTCGCAGATGTCTTCATTCATGAGGCTTTAGGGCATGCAGCAGAGGCTGACCACGTCATCCAGAAAGAGTCAATCCTGGACGGCAGAATGGGCGAGCAGATAGCCCCTGAGTCCGTAACGGTCATAGACGACGCAACCATCGAGGGTAATTGGGGCTCCTACTATTTCGACCAGGAAGGCATACCTGCCCAGAAGACCGTGCTCATCGAGAAGGGAATGCTCAAAGGATTCATACACAGCAGGGAAACGGCAGCCCAGTTCGGCAGCAAGCCGACGGGCAATGGCAGGAGCGAAGGGATAAACTTCCAGCCGCAGGTCAGGATGTCAAACACTTACATCAAGAAGGGAACGTACGAGAAGGATGAACTGTTTGAGGGCATCAAGCTCGGTTTCTACCTCAAGGGAAGCAAAGGAGGCCAGGTGGATCCGGCCAAGGGTACGTT
Source organism: uncultured Methanosarcinales archaeon (assembly GCA_964587045.1). GTDB lineage: Archaea > Nanobdellota > Nanobdellia > Woesearchaeales > CAZPJY01 > CAZPJY01. Next base: position 7,150 of record CAZPJY010000040.1, on the reverse strand, counting down.
CCAGTTCTCGGCACAGGAAGGTTTCCTTATCGAGAAGGGTGAGATAACCAAAAGGTTGAGGGGCCTGTCCTTAGGAGGGAACACCCTGGCCACGCTGAACAATATCGTGAGGATCAGCAACAAGTATGATACAGGACTCCCCGGCTACTGCGGCAAAGGGGGTCAGAGGGTTCCCGTGATCGGAAACAACCCCCATATCCTGCTCAGGGAAGCCACAGTCGGAGGCAAGTAGATGGAAGACGAAGTCCTACGGATGGTGAAACACGGCGATAAGGAGGCCGATTGCGTCCAAGTCAGCCTAACTACCATCGATGAGATGGGGCTTGAGGTCAAGAACGGGCAGATAAGCTCTTTCGACTCCAGCATAGCTAATACAGTGATGGTCCGCGCAGTGATAGATGGCAAGGAGGGATTCTCTTTCTCCAACAAGATAGGCAAGGAAGTGGTTGACAGGGCCATAAAGATGGCCAAGTGCGCTCCGAAGAGCGAATACTTCTACGGACTTCCAGAAAAGAGCAGATACCCAAACGTCAAGGTCTTCGAAAAAGAGGTTGCGGCGCTGGATGTTGACTCCCTCATCCAAAAGGCCAAGGAGATGATTAAAGCAAGCGAAGGCGTGACCCTCGCAGAGGGCAACATCAGCCGGACCCTTGCATCAATCTCCATGGCCAACTCAAACGGAGTCGTCGGAACTGACAGGGAGACCCACACCCAAGCATCTGTATCAATGGTATACCATAAGGGCGAGACTTCATCTGCATGGGACTATATAACGGGCACTTCGATGGTGGACATCGAGAGGCTAACCAGGGAGGTGAAGGACAAGACCCTGCGATGCCAGAAGCGGGTGAAAGCGACCACTCCGAAAGTGGTAATCCTGACTCCCATGGTGATCGCCAACATGCTCACCTATTCCTTCTTCGACAACCTCAACGGCAAGAACCTTGAGAAGAAGAAGACCATCTTCGATGAGAAGAAGGGTGAAATCATAATCTCACCAGACCTGACCGTAACAGATGACGGTCTGATGGACAACGGGGTGAGGAGCAGCAGGTTCGACTACGAGGGAACCCCTAAACAGGTGAACACGATCATAAAGAAAGGGGTATTGAAGAGATTCATATACGACTTCAACACCGCAAAGCACGCCGGCCTTGACAGCACGGGAAACGCGGACCATGATGGAATCGACTTCAACAACATCATTATCGAAGGCAAGCATCGCAATCTCGATGAAGCCCTCGTCATCGACTCAGTCATCGGAGCCCACACCGCCAACCCCATAACCACGGACTTCTCGCTTAAGGTGGACTGCGCCTACTGGCTGAAGGGGAGTGCAGTAAAGGAGTTCATGATATCTGGCAAGGTGATTGACGTACTCAACAATGTGCTCTCGATTGGAAAGGATGTCGAGCAGCGCATGGGGATTTATACGGGCGGGCTTGCCACTGACGCCTTGCGCCTAATTTTTTAACCTTCTACCAAACCTTTTTAAATAGCCTGTGCCTTCCCGACGGTCATGAGCATAAGGGACAAGAAAATCAAGGAAATAGTCTACAACTACACATATGACCCTGACGACATCGAGGAGGAGAACAGGGTACTCAAGGAGACGGTCTCCAAGCTAAAGGACGCTCTTGAGCGCATGACACGCCCTCCTTTGATGGTATGCGATGTGGCTGAGGTATACGAAGATAAGGCCGTGATAAAGGTTCCAAACGGGAATATGTTCTATGTTGAAATATCTCCCGAGCTAGAGAAGCTCTCAGTCGGTGATGCCGTCCTGTGCGACCAAAAGAACCTGAACATAGTCAGGGTGATTAACAATACAAAGAAATACAACGTCGAAAAGTTCGTAATCCTTGAGAACCCAAAGACCAAATGGAGCCAAATCGGTGGGCTGAAGAAGCAGACGGAGGAAATCAAGGAAGTGATCGAGCTGCCGCTGAAGAAACCGGAGCTATTCAAGAGGATAGGCATCACGCCGCCGAAGGGAATCCTCCTGCACGGCCCACCTGGGACCGGCAAGACCCTGCTTGCCAAAGCTGTCGCTTCCTCGACCAAGTCTACATTCATAGAGCTCGTCGGATCAGAGCTGGTCCAGAAGTTCATTGGTGAAGGGGCTAAGCTAGTAAAGGAGGTGTTCGAGCTCGCAAGGGAAAAAGCACCCTCAATCGTATTCATCGACGAGCTGGATGCCATCGCGGCCACGAGAATCGAGATAGGCACCTCAGGAGAGAGGGAGGTCCAGCGGACCTTCATGCAGTTCCTGGCGGAGCTCGACGGCTTTGAGCCTCTCGATAATGTCAAAGTCATCGGATGCACCAACAGAAAGGACATCCTGGACCCGGCTATCATCAGGCCGGGAAGGCTCGACAGGCTCATCTACGTGCCCGTACCGGATTTCGACGGTAGGAAGGAGATATTCAACATACACACCAAGTACATGACTCTCGATTCTAAGATAAACACCAAGAAAATCCTAGAACAGATGGACGGTTTCTCAGGAGCTGAGATAAAGGCCGTATGCACCGAAGCTGGGTATTTCGCCATCAGGGCGAACAGAACCAAGATCTTCGAAAAGGACCTGTTGAAGTCAATTGACAAGGTCAAGGAAGAAGAAAGGCTCGAAGGCAAGGACTACCTCGGCATGTTTGGTTAATCCCAGTCGACCCTCTCAGCATAGAGTTTCTTGAATCTCTTGACATCTTTCAGAAAAGAATTGGTCCGCGGGAACGGCGGCACCCCACCATACTCCTTCAACCGCTCAGGGCCAGCATTATAAGCCGCAAGCGCCTCGTCAAGTGTGCTAAAACGCTGCAAAAGTCCTGCGAGGTAGGCTGACCCCCCTCGTATATTCTGTTGGGGGTCGAACGCATCGTCGACTCCAACTTCTCTTGCGGTACCATCACACAGCTGCATGAGCCCCTTCGCACCCTTATAGGAGATCGCATGTGAATCGAAGTTGGATTCAACCTTGATTACCGCAAGCACTAGGTTACGGTCGAGACCTAGGCTGTCAGCGATTTGGGAGACGTAGGCTCTTTCCTCAAATTGCTCAGCTTCCCATGCTTGGTACATATTGCTACCTTCGGTGATGACGAAGAGTGGACCGAGGGCTCCGACCACTACGGCCCCTCCAATGATTAAAAGTTCCTTGAATCGCATAGTCGGGCTGGGGAGAATCATTAATATAAAAAAGGGTGGTGTGCTCATCAGTTACTTCCGTTAATCATCGGCCGAAGCCTCATTGGGTGTTCACCAAATCATCGCACACCAATAAGGGGGCTTCTCTCACAATTTAAAATTCTTTCTTCTCAGAAGTGGAATCCAGAGCAAGCCGACGAATATCGCTATGGCACCGGAAACTATACCAGGAATCCTATAGCCGTACCAGTCGCCAAGAGCCCCAAAGACCAATGCGCCGACAAACGCCCCGAGCGTCGCGACGAAATAGACCATCCCCGCATCTCCCCCCATCCTCTCCCTTGAGAACAGTTTCATCACCCCTATGAGGAGAAAGACACCGAAAGCGCCGTCGCCCAATTCGTGCACAATCCTCCAAAGCTGGGCCACCAGCGGGTTGGTCGACAGGCTCATCGCAAAGTATCCCAAACCGGAAAGCAAAGCGCTTCCTATGAACAGCTTCTTTATATCCCATCCGCGGTCTACAAGCCACCCGGTCCCAACAGCTGACAGACCCAAGGGGAAGAACGGGATGGCCATGAACACCCCCACGTGGAACAAGTTGAGGGATATGTTGTACTTTAGGAAGAGGGCATACGAAGTTGATTCGGCCCCCCAATGCAGGGTAAACAGGAAAATAGTGGCCAGGAACACCAAAACGTCGAACTTATGGAAATCGTTCAGGTAGACTTTCATCGGGGCTGATATGCCTTTCGTATTGGTGAACTTTATCAGCAAGAGCGGAAGCGCCAACAGCCCAAGAGCACATATTATGAATAATTTGTTGAAGTTAAGCAGGGACAGTATATACCCAAAGGCAAAAAGCCCCAGCCCGACACCAATAGCCTCGGATGAGAAGTACGCTCCCATATTGATTCCCTTGTTCTGCCTGAGTTTTCTGAATTCGAATGAGTTCATGGATTCGGAAAAAAGGGTTCTTCCCAGACCTAGGAGCATGAAGATGAATGCCAGCAGCCAAATCCTCTGCGCGAAAACGAACCCGGCGGTCGCGAGTGCAAGAATCATCAGGCTGACAATTATCAGGAATTTGGAGGAGAATATGTCGTTCAGTATGCCGAACTCCACGGCCGCCAATAGGCCGAATATGGTGCTGAGCGAAAACAGAATCCCTATCTGCCAACCGGGTATGCCAATGGCGTCAAGGTGTAGTGGCAGGAACCAGAGGAGGACTGGCACTATGAAGCCGAACATCACCATGAGGATGTCAACAGTGAACTGCTCGTGTTCCTTTATTGAGATCTTTGGGTGTAGGAAGTGCTTGAGATGGTGGTGCGACCTGTTCAGTGTCATCTATCCACCTCGATATCGTAGCAGACCCGGAAAACCCTGGGGGCGTGCTGTCCGCATTTCACCTTGCGCTTGACCCTGCAACGCTTACACATTCCCTCAACTTTCTTTCCGTAAGCTTTTATCTCCTCTTCCTTCACGAACGCGTAGTAGTGGATGACTGTCCCCTTGTGGGCGTACTTGATCGCCAGCGGGAGGAACTCTTCCCCTGTCTTTGGAAGAGGCATCACAATCCTGTCGAAGGTCCCTCTCGCTTTTACTTTTCTCACATCACCCAAGAGGAGGGTCACATTGTCTGCCTTGTTGTCCTTGCAGTTTATCAGGCCGTATGCGTGAGCGACTGGGTTTATCTCGATTCCTATGATTTCTCTTGCTTCTGTGTTCTTCGAAATCACCACAGGGTATGGTGCGCATCCTGAGAACATGATCAGCACCCTCTCGCCGGGCCGAACGAGGGCTGATATCCTCTTCCTTTCCGTTGCGAGTCTGACCGAGAAGTAGACCTTCTCGACATCTAGGGTCAAAGAGACCCCATTTTCCTTGCATGTTGCCTCTTTAGTGCGCTTTCCGCCAATCCATACCATCCTTTGGGTCCTGAACTCTCCCTCATGCACGCCGCCTTTCTTAAGAACGGTCTTTATGGACGGATGCAGTTCTAGGAGCGCCTTTGCTATTGCCTTCTGCTTCTTGATTAGTTCTTTGTCTATTTCGAGTATCGCCACGTCACCTATAACATCGTAAGCAGTCTTGAGGTGGGATATCTCCTCATCGTTCAAGTACGGCTTGACTGCGGCCTTGAGGTTGGGCGGCTTTCGTTGGAACCCCTGACTCTTTCTGTGGACGAAAGACGATTCGAAGGGTGGTTTTAATCGTCTCTTGACCGGGAAGAAGATGTGATCTGCCTCTTTCATCACCTTGGCCTTGGCCAATACGCCTTTTCTGGACAGCCATTCCCTTGCCTTCTGGCCATTCTTCTTGGATACCTTCACTGCCAGCATCAGAAATATTCCCCCAAACCCTTTTGGGCTGCTGTCGTCGATATGCTTTCTATCGTGGACATAACCCTCTCTTCCGAGAAATCATGCTTGTCAACGAGGAGCGCCCTAATCTTATCCTTATCAGGGGCATTCCATTCAAGACTGTATTTGTCGTCTACTGGTATGTTGGTAAAAACTTCGAAAATCTCCTTCCATCCGTCTAGACCGACCTCAGAAAATAGTCCTGCTAAATCCTTACCGTGTTTCTTCACCAACTGGACTGCCTTCTTTGGGCCTATACCCTTTACGCCTCCGGGGTTGAAGTCGGTTCCGATTAGTATGCCCAGAGCGATGAGCTGCTCGTGAGTCACACCCAGATCTGCGTATACTTCCTCAAGGGTGATCATCTTGGGTGAGACATTTTGGGATGTGACCTGTCCAGGAAGGTGCCTCCTCTGCGAAATCGTGAGGTTCTGTATCAATCGCGGGGTCCTGAAGAGAAGCGAATCATAATCCTGGGAGACTGTGGCATAAAGATCTCCTTTCTGTGCCATGTGGGCAGCCTGCGCTTCACCCTCCGATGGGGCTTGCACGATTGGGATTCCGAGAGCATCGAGAAGCTGCTTTGCGTCCTCTATCATCTGCGGTGTGAGTTTAGACGTTCTCTGAGCGTACTTCTTCATGCTGTCCAAATCTTCCCTGTCTTTTGCCTCTTCATATTTTTCTTGCGCTTCCTCCTTGATGGCCCTGCGACGTTCCCTTTCCTGAAACTTGAGTTTGGGCGGTTCCCCATCGAAAACGAAGACAAGTTTCATTCCGTAGCCCATCAGCTTGGTCGTCCTTGAGAAGAGACCTGTAAGGTGGCTCGTCACCCTCCCCTTCGAGTCTGTGAGGAGACTTCCGTCCCTTTGACGTATCGTCGCGAGGAACTGGTAGATAATGTTGAAAGAGTCGATGGCAAGATGCTTGCCGTTCAGCTGCGAAAACTCTATATCCTTACGGTTGATTATATCCCGGAAGTTGATGCCCAATTATATCTTCCTCACTTTCATGTTGGAAAATTCCGATTCAAGCATCTCCTTTGCTTTCTTTGTGAGCTTACCAGTCGTCAACAATAGCACAGGTAGTTTCTTTATCTGACCTTGTACAAATACTGAGCTTAAGTCTCCGTGAGTGATTTTTTGTTTGCCTTTAACCTTGCAGAAATACCTGAGCCTTCCTACGGAGGAGGGCAGTCCGACCTCAGCGTCCGCCTCTGTCTTGGCCCTAACCACTTTTAGGTTATAGACCTTGATCTTATAAGTGCTGCAGTAAACAGCCATCTTCTTGATCAGGGGGTCTGTGAACCCGGAAAGGTCGATTGCCAGTTTGTCCTGCTCCGGGGGAACTGCTGGAGGCGGTTTTGGTTCTGGCTTCTTGACAGATTTTGGCTTCTTCTGCGGTTTCGGCGCAGGTTCTATAGGTTGTTCGGGAGGTTTTTCTTGTTCAGGAGATATTATCTGCGTTATTATCCTCTGGGCTTCCTCATTTGTGACTGTATGCCACTTCCAGAAAAGGAAGACCTGTTCCTTGTGCTTAACCTCTATCGGCTTTGCAAAGTCCTTGATATTCCTGAGAGCTACCTTGACTACTGGAGGTTGGTCATTATCTTTCAGTATCCATTCAGATTTCAGCAGGTC
>CAZPJY010000039.1:0-11885 GCA_964587045.1 uncultured Methanosarcinales archaeon | reverse complement strand
CCCGAAATTCCGCCGAACACCCCCCTGGCCTACAAGCCGAAGCTGGAAATCAAGGACGGGCTCCTGAGCTCCCAGCTCGACAACGTACTGAGCGTAGCCGTCCTCCATGACTTGGTGAGGGATGGTTTTGAGGGCACAATAATCTTCCCAACAGAAGAGGAGATTGGGCGGAGCTGGAAGCACATCGCAGACTACCTCCCAAGCACAGACGAGCTCATATGCATCGACGTCTCTCCCTATCCAGACGAGAGGCGGGACGCAGTAGACCAAGGCATCATCATCCTGCGAAACAGGGACAAGTATGCCACCTTCAACCCAAGCATCGTCGGCAAGCTGCGCGCAGCATGCGAAAGCCTCAGCATACCGTATGAGATTAAGGATGAGTACGTAAAAACGAAATGGGAGAGCAAGCCTGACATCTCCGACGAGGAGTACCTGGCGCTTCTCAAGCAGGGAGCCAGTGGGCCTCCGGCTGAGACCTCAAGCAAGGAAAAGATGGAATCAGGAAAGTACGGCCTCACAGAGCTTGGCAAGCTGCACAAGGAGACCGGCGGAGCCTACAACGGTGCCACCGTCCAGCTGCCAGTCCTAAATTATCACTCCAACATCGAGACCGGCTCCCTGTCGGGACTCGAGAACTACAGGCGGCTGATTTCCACGCTTCTCTAGAAAAGGTCCTCTATCACGTTTCCAATCGCATCCCTAATGAGGGCTATCTTCTCTTCCTGGGCTGAACTGTCGGGATCGATGTACAGGCCCTCATTCACTTCAAGTAGTAGAGAGTTGTAGCCCTTTTGGCTAAACATCCGGGTCAGTCCCCTTCCCCTGTAAGGGTCGTCGAGCCTGATGAAGTTTTCAAAGACCCTCCTAAAATCATACGCATGTTCGTGTAGCGAATCATGGAAACGCCAGATGAAGCCCGGGTCAGCAGAAGTGCAGCCGTTGGTGCCTATGCAAAAGGCAGGCCTTTCGCATTTCTCATCAAGCGCGGCCGGAGGCGTCATGCCCATGGTGTGGGCATTCAGCAGAAATGCGGCCCCGGTCTCATCCCTAATCTCTTTCAGGGCGGTTTCGACCGCATTGACGAACGGGTCATAATAGCTTGAGAGCATCACCTCCTCAAGCTGCGCTGATGGAGGGGTGACATGAAGCGACTCTCCGCTGAAAGAGTTGTTCCGGAAGGCCGCCTCACCCCTATCGCGGTTGCAGTCAACGACGTGGCGGTGGATTCTGGTGGTGACCATATCCGCGCTCTCCCGAACGTCATAGATTTCCAATGCATGATGATCCACGTCATCAACCAGACAAGGGTTCTTTACGTCAAGCACATCCATGGCAGCTTTCGGGATGAATCCTCCGCCGTGCGGGACGGCCACAACGCATCTCGGCTCATCCACAATCGATACTCGAAGCCACCCGCCCTCCTCTGGCCTGCCGCTTATTACATCGTGAAACATTTAAAAGCGGGTCCCGGAAACAGTTATTTAACCCTTTCGGTCAAAAAGAGCTGAGCGTGGTGGCAGGCCTTATCACTTCAGGCGAGTCGTTCTCAGGCGAGTTGATGGCTGAGGTCAGTGCGTACGCCTTCATCAGCTCTGAAGGGAACGGCCTGAGCATCGCCTTGGCATCATCAACGTTCGCGGACAGGTAATCCCTCTCGGAAGCCCTCGGAAGGATGGCCGGCATCCTGTTGTGTATTGGGATTACCAGGTCGTTTGGCTCGACGGTGATTATGGAAAACGTTCTGAGCCCGCCGTGCCACTCATCCCAGATGCCCGCGAAGGCGAAGGCCTCCGCGCTTTTCATCATAACCCTGTAGGGCGCCTTCCTGGTCCCCACCTTCTTCCACTCGTAGAACGAGTCTGCGAGCACGAGGCACCTCTTCCTTTCGAAGGGCTGTTTGAAGGCAGGCTTTTCATCGACTGTCTCTGCCCTGGCGTTAATCATCTTCTGCCCGACCCTCGCATCACTCGCCCAGTGGGGTACCAGCCCCCACTTCAGCATGCTGATCTCGCCCGGGGACTGGCTCAGGATCACTGCAGCATCCTGGGTGGGGGCGATGTTGTACCTGGGCTTGACCTTCTCGTTGGAAACCACGTTGAACCTCTCCATGAGGTCCGGTTCGTGTATGGTGAGAGCGAAGCGTCCGCACATATCCTATCATGGTGAGGGTGATGTATAAAAAACTTTTTAAGTAAAGGAAGAACAACTATCATCATGAAACGCAGCCTTACGCTCCTCCTGACAAGCATATTGCTGACCGCATCACCTTCCTTCAGCCACGACTCAGCTTTAATCCAATACATCCCGCCAGCGATACAGACAGCTGTGGAACACACGCAGAAACCTACAAGGGAGCAGCAGGCCCTGATAAACGAGCTGATGGGTAAGCTCATCGGACTGGGACATGATCCCAAGAGGGTCATCGACATGTTCTCCAACGAGAACTTCGGATACGATTCCAGGATAGGAGAGCTTGAGGACGACAACCTGATAGAGAGGGCCGACCGCGGCGAGGTGGCTTGGGAGGACTTCGCTGAGATTATAGACCTTGAAGGCCTGATCAAGATCGCGAGGGGCAACTATGACAAGTATTTCGAGGACCTGGTCGTTACCAGGATGCTTTCAGGTGTCGATGAGAGGTACCCCTACGCAGGCCTCGTTTTCGAGACCAAGCTCGGGGACAGCAAAAACCTCGGAAGGCACCTCTTCGTAAACACCTTCGCATCGATGTACATCGATGTGCCGCGCAAGCAGGAAAGGGCAATAAACCAGCTGTCCGCCATGCTCAGGCTCAGCAAGAAGTGGGGTATCGAAGCCGATCGCATCAATGACATCTCATGCTCAGAACAGGGTTGTTTCGGGCCGGGCCAGTGGCTTGTGACAACTGCAGAGCAGCATTTCGTCGGAAAGAACTGGAACTTCAAGGGCGCAGACATCTGGGACTTGAAGGACAACCTATACTCGGCGGCCCACCACTACAGATACAACACAGCGATGTATCCCCTGGACAGGGAGAGGGCCATCTACGTCTCCTGCCAGTGGAACCCTGAGTTCAACGGCATGCCCATCGAGGAGAGGGACGGCAACTGGTTCGCCATCTGGGCCTACAACCGCTCGTCGAACTACATTAAGGTAGTCGACGCCATCGCTCAGTCGCTGCCCTACCTCGACGACGACACCGTGCTGAAGAAGTACGGTGAGATCTTATTTAAGAGGAGCAAGGAGAAGTTCGACAAGGAAAAACCCCTAATGATCAAGCCTCGCCAAAGCTCCATTGACCATACACTCCCTGCACTCGAACTCAAGCGTTGAATGGCTTATCCCATGCCTTTCCAGCTTCTTCTTGATCTCAGACTTGATATGCTCCACCTTTTCCATCGAGTCCTGCTTGGTCAGGATGTGCGCGTCAAGGGCGTTGATGTTCGAGCACAGGCTCCAGATGTGCATGTTGTGGACGCCCTCAACGCCTTCCACCGCTTCTATATCCTTGGCTATCTTTTTGGGATCCGTCCCCTTCGGCGTAAATTCCAGCAGTATCCTTGCAGAGTCGCGGATGAGCAATGCTGCCGAGACCAGGATTACAAAGGATATAACCAAGGAGAGTATCGGGTCTACGAGCACGAATCCTGTGAAGAAGATTATCACCGCCGCCACTATCACCGCAACAGATGAGAGCGTGTCTGTCAAGACGTGCAGGAAAGCGGATTTCACGTTGATGTCATGGCTGCCGTGGAGCCTGAAAGCTATGAAGAGGTTGACGGCAAACCCAACGATGGCGACCACCAGCATGACCCCGCTCCTGACCGGCCTGGGCTGCGCCAGGAGGTGGACTGCCTCCCACATTATCAGCAGGCTTATGCCCAGTAGGATAACACCGTTGAGCAGGGCAGCGAGTATCTCCACCCTGTGGGTCCCAAATGTCCTCTGCTCGGTCGGAAGCTGCCTTGATATCACTATCGCCGACAGGGTCAGCAGCAGCGCGAACACGTCCCTGAACATGTGGCCGGCATCGCTTAGCAAGGAGAGGGACCCGGAGACCAGGCTTCCGGCGACCTCGACTAGGAAGAATATGAACGTCAAGCCGATGGCGAGCTTAAGGTTCTTTTCAATATGCATCCACAATCGACTTCTCCAAATCTATTAAAGTCTTATGCAAAAGGTTAAATATCGCTCCGACTTGAAATGGGCCATGGTCGAGCATTTCTACCTACAGGAGGCAGGGCTGACCGAGGTCGAGGCCAAGGTCTACCTGACCCTCCTCAAGCTGGGGAGCGCTCTTGCCGGTACGCTCTCGAGACAGAGCGGCGTCCACAGGAGGTCGGTCTATGACGTCATGGAGCGCCTGATCGAGAAGGGGCTTGTTTCTTACATCAAGCGGAACAACAGGAGGTGGTACCAGGCCGCGCATCCCGACCGGCTGCTCGAGCTGGTCAAGGAGAAGGAGGGCGTGATAAAGGAGCACCTGCCGAAGCTCGAGGCCATGTACAACTTCAGCCAGGACAAGCAGGTCACGGTCTTCTACAAGGGCCACCAGGGCGTCAAGACCGCATACGACGACCAGCTCGAGACGGGGAAAGAGATACTAGTTTTCGGCGCTTCAGGCAAGGCGACTGAGATGATGGGCTACTATTTCGAGAGGTACACCCGCGTAAGGGAGGAGAAGGGCATACCCATCTCGATAATCTTCGACGAGAGCCAGAGGGGCAAGCACCCCAAGTCCAAGCTGATCAAGTACCGTTACCTCCCTGAGGAGTACAACTCGCCCGCTACCACCTCAGTCTATGGGGATAAGGTCTGCATCACGCTCTGGACTGAGGAGCCCTTGGCCATCCTTATCAAGAACAAGGGCATATCTGACAGCTACAAACAGCATTTCAAACTGCTCTGGGGAGTGGCGAAGCCTTAGTTGTCGTCTGGCGGGGGTCCGCTCCAAAGCAGCTTCATCTTCAGGAGCAGCAGTATAAGCAGGGTCGCTATGACCGAGATCCAGAAATAGCCCAGACCAACTGCGATGCCTATCATGGCCACGGTCCAGATTGACGCCGCTGTGGTGAGCCCGTGGACATGGTGGGTGTCAGTTCTCATTATCGCACCCGCGCCGATGAATCCCAAGCCTGTGATAAGTCCCTGTATCACCCTTGACAAGGCGTCTGTGGGTCCGAAGGTATCAGCCACGATGGATATGAGCAGGGTCGTGCCCATGCACACCAGGATGTATGTCCTGACACCTGCCGGCTTGTGGTCCTTCTCCCTTTCGACGCCCAGAAGGCCGCCGAGGAGGATGGAGAGGCCAAGCTTGATCAGGATGTCTATCTCAGGGGTCATGATATTCCTGTCATTTCGGGGCTATAAATAGTTTTTGCCAAAACAGATTAATAACTACTCTAAAGTGGTAAAAAATGGAAAGATTTATATATACCAAAATGACCACCAACATCAGACAACACCAATCACAAACAAGATGGAAAAACTCGACGAGATAGCGGAAAAGGAGCGCATAGACAGGCGCGCCAAAAAAGAGCTTTACGAGGCCGAGTTTGAAGAGTACCTAAAGAGATAAAATGGAAGATATTCATTATGACGAAGACTTGGCGCTGTCCAGGACTCTCAAGAGCAACAGGGCCCAGAGGAAGAGGCAGTCCAAAACTTTTTCAGAGGCCTTGAGCCAGAAAGACATAACAGACGAGGAGCTGGACAGGCTCCTCTTAGGAGACACAGCCTTATAATCACCGAATGGGTATGGAGGATCATTCTCATTAGGGAACCCCCCTCACTCTCCCTGAACCCTCCATACCCGTTCGTCCTACTCCTTCTTCAGATAACGCTTGAGGAAGCTCTCCTTGTAGTCGAAGAACTGCCCCTCTTTGATAGCAGTCCTGATGTCAGCCATTAGCTGCTGGACGAAGAAGAGGTTGTGGTACGTCTTGAGCTGCCAGGCTATGGGCTCTTTCAGACGTGTAAGGTACGAGAGGGAAGCCCTGGAGTACCTCTTGCAGACAGGGCAGCTGCATTCAGGGTCCACAGGGGACGTATCCTCCCTGTACTTGGCCTGGGTGAGCTTCAGCGGCCCGTCGCGGGTGAAGAGGAGGTTGTGCCGCGCAGTCTGCGTGGGGAAGACCGAATCGAAGATGTCGATACCGCGGGCAACGCACTCCAGGATGTCCACAGGGGTGCCTACACCCATCAGGTAGCGGGGTTTATCAGGAGGCAAAAGGTGCACCGAGGCATCTATCGCGCTGTACATATCTCCCTTCGACTCGCCTATGCACAGGCCGCCGAGGGCGAAGCCGTCGAAGTCCATCGCTGACATCTCCTTCGCATGCTTCTCCCTGAGGTCCGGGACTATCCCACCATGAGCGATGCCGAAGACCAGCTGGTCTTCGTTCCTGTACTTGAGGCTCTCCGCGCCCCACTTGGTGGAATGCTTAACCGCATCCTCAAACACCTTCCTGCCGCTGTCGTTTGGCACGACGCAATCAAGCGCCATCGCAACGTCGCTCCCGAGCTTCCCCTGGATCTCCATGGAAAGCCTCGGTGAGAGGAGATGCCTCTTGCCGTCGAAGGGGCTCTTGAACCTGATGCCCATGCTGTTGTATCCCTCGTAGAAACTGCGGAGCATCTGGAAAGCGCCGTTGTCGGTGAATAAAGCCTTGTCCCAACCCATGAAGCGGTGCAGTCCTCCGTGTTCCTCAATGACGCTCAATCCGGGCTGCAGGTAGAGCAGAAAGGAGTTGGAGATTAGGCAGTCAGTTCCTATGGCTTCCAGCTCAGGAGTAGTCATGTGCTTGACAGCGCCCTTCGTTGCGACAGGCATGAAGCAGGGGGTCTGTACCTGGCCGTGCGAGGTCCCGAGAAGCCCCTGACGGCTTGAGCCCTCGCTCTTCTTGATATCGAACATCAAGCGATGAATGTCAACTCGATATAAATGTGTTTCCAAAAGTGTGCAAATAAAATCATTAATCTTTAATATTGCAAGGCAAAAAAGCTTAAGGGATGAAAATTAAAAAACTCATACAAGGTTCATTTCTGCTCATCGTCTCCATCATCCTAACCTTTGCAGCCCTTGAGGCCATGCTTTACGTAGTTGGGGAGGGGCTGTCCATCTATCCTGAGCGGGTTCAATTCGGCTTCCCCAATCCCGCGTCTCTCGCCCCAGAATATGAATCCGATCCCGATCTCATATGGGTTCCAGCAGAGTACGAACGCAGACTTGCAGTCCAAGTTCCCTTCATCGTATTCATGGGCGACTCATGCATACAGATAAGTGATATTCCCGCAAGGTTCGCATCGCAGATGAACGTCTCATTCATCAACGCAGGAGTAGTAGGCTACACCTCATATCAAGGTCTCATCCAGCTGGTCAGAGACATAGCACCGCTCAAACCAAAAATCATAACATTCTACTACAGATGGAACGATCATTGGCAAGGCTTCGGCATGAGCGACCGGCAGGTAGTTTCGATGATCCATCAGCCGCTTGCTAAATACCGGCTTGGACAGCTCATCCTCAAGGCAGTCTCCAAACGGAGCGACACCCTGAGGGTGCCCATCGATGAGTTCAAGGAGAACCTGCAAAACATGATCTGCTACACAAGATCAAGGAACATCACGCCAGTCCTAATCACAGCACCTACGACACATAGGGAGGGGTACGAACCAGAATACCTCTCCGAAAGGTGGATGTCTAACCTCAGCCAGCTCGTAAGCATCCATAATGAGTATGCAGACGCGGTTAGGTCTGTCGCGGCTTCAACCGTAACTGTCCTATGCGATGCGAAAGCAGAATTCGAAAAATTATCCTTTGAGAAACGTGCCTCCCTTATGTTAGAAGATGGTATACACTTCACTCCTGCAGGAAACCAGTACATGGTAAATCTGCTCGAGAGCTGCCTTGAGTATAACGGTTTAATAGCTAGGGGATCATCCGACTCGAGAAAATAAGTGTCTTCCTACGTTTCCTCAACGAAAAAAATAAGAGTAAGGGTGAGATGTCAAGAACAAATGGCGTGGCTGAAAAGGAGGCTCAGGAAAAGACTTGGTCTGTTCTTTATGGCGTTAGCGGTGGTTCTCAACCCTTGGATAATTGAATTCCTTTTCAGCCCGGACAGGCAACTTGATTTCCTGTACTATTATGTAATCATCATCCTTATGGAGTTACTCTTGGCGTTTGTGGGATATTCTTTCTACAAGAAGCGTCCAAGAAAGGCCAATTGGGTGATGAATTTAGCAATTCTCATCTCAACAATTTTGGTTTTATTGATTATAATTGAGATAGTGTCCTACATCCAGCTGCGAAGCCAAGGCAAGTTCGATTACTATCAGGACTTGAGGGATAATAACATGCTAATGGTGAGGGAGGACGGAAATGTTGGGTATACCCTCAAGCCGAACATGAATACTGAGCTCAGAAGATGGAACATTAACGGAACGCCTGTTTATAGTTATAATGTGAGCACAAACAGCTTGGGCATGAGAACAGTTGGCTTGCAGGATGGCGATTACATGTACCATCTTCTTCTACTTGGAGGTTCATACAGCTTTGGTGAGGGTTTGGAGGATAACGAGACTCTTGACCACTACTTCAGTGAGGCCCTTCCGGAGTACAGAACATACAACTATGGGATCTTCGGTTACGGGCCGAATAACATCCTGGCCATGTTTAGGAAAAGGAACATCTCAGCAGAGGTCAAACAAAGCAAGGGTATAGCGCTTTACTTCTTCATTGAAGACCATATCAACAGGGTCAAGGGAAGGGAAAGCTGGTCGGGTTCATCACCATATTTTACACTAGACAAAGCTGGGATGCCGAAAAGCAGCGGATCCTTCGACTCAGAAAAACCACTTTCTTCACTGGCCCGGAAGGTATTTTATTATCTAAGATTCAGACTATATCTTCTGCGCGTTCTCAATCTCTATCCTGATAGAATAACGGATGCTGACCTATCACTCACAGTAGCGATCATTCGAGAGATTGATAATGAGTATCAAAAGCAGTTTGATGGGGATTTCGTGGTTGTCATGCATCCGGTATCCTCACAGAGATATTATGTGAAAATAATGAGGATGCTTAAAGAGCAAGGGGTGACCGTAATTTCCCCTGATTACATGGCAGAGGAGGATGATATCATACCAATGGATGGTCATCCTTCAGGAGATTTCAACTCAAGATTTGGGCCTTCAGTCATTGAAAGTCTAACAAGGAAGAATCTACTTATGAACGACTCCTTCCCAACAGTGTCCAACTTAATAAATCAAACAGAAAGTTGGCATTAGAAACCTTATTAAATACTCGGTTATATGACCCTGGCCATGGGCGGGGGGAGTTCGAAGACAAAGGGATTGGTGCTGATACTCGTTGGGATACTTCTCAACCCTTGGCTCCTTGAGCACTTCGTCAGCCCTGATCAGCATCTTGATCATCCAATAAAGGGAGTGATGATTGTCTTTGTTGACCTCGTTTTCTTGTTCGCAGGTATTCACCTCCTCTTCCTCCCATCAAGTTTTGGAAAGACCGTCAGCAGGATAAGCAGGTTGGTCAGCAACATCAACATATGGCTTGTGGTAGCCATCTTCCTGGCAATGACAGTATATCTCATCTCATACACTGGGAACAGCTCGATTGACGACGCGTACATCTTCTACAGGTACGCAGACAACTTAGCATCAGGTGACGGGTTGGTCTATAATCCAGGAGGGGCGCGGGTCGAAGGCTTCTCAAGCTTCACTTGGACAATGGTCCTTGCAGGTGCCTCCCTATTGAGGCTCCCATTAGACATCACCTCACGATTGTTAGGTATAATCTTCGGCGTTTGCTCCATTCTGCTGACCTACAAGATAACCAAGCACCTCCTAAAAGAGAGTTACCCCGGATCGCTCGCCGCTTTGGTCATAGCACTCAATCCAGCTTTCGTGATATGGGTGTCAACCTCTGGCATGGATAATGCGCTTTTCATAACCTTAATCCTTGCAACGACTTATTGTCTGGTCAAGGGACTCGACAAGGTAAGTTATATTCTCGCAGCGCTGGTAGCTATAACAAGACCAGAAGGTCTGGTCATGTTACTTTTCGCGATACCGTACAGCATTATTGTAAGGAAGATTAATATAAGAAGGGTGGCCGGGTTAATTGGATTGTATGCAGCACTATTTCTTCCCTTCATTATCTTCAGGCTGCTCTATTTCGGCTACCCTCTGCCAAACACATTCTACGCAAAAGTATCAATACTCAATCCTACGACATTCGTCCTGGGATGGATGTACATCTATAGATTCATGAGGGTCCACATCCTGTTCGTAATCCCTATTATAATCGGCTGCATCTTCGTAAGGAGACGCAAGCCTTTGCTGATTGCTGGCCTTGCTGCACTTCTTCTGGTGACGACCATCTTCAGCGGAGGGGATCATTTTACCCTATTCCGCAGGGCAATAAACGCACTGCCCCTTATTGCGATCCTTTCAGTCTACTACCTGATAAGGATCCTCCAGCGTATTGGCGTAAAACATATACCTATCCTTGCTGTGGGAGCAGTTCTTTTGGCGGTAGGCTACACAGCAACGCCCTTAGCTCTAGCAGCAAGTCAATCGCGCATAGATCATATTATAGTAGAGGAAGGGAAGTTCATCGGAGAGTATGTACGGGAAAACACGCCTAATTATGATATCATCGCGGTCGGTTGCTCTGGTGCGCTTCCCTACTTCGCTGACAGGGAAGTTGTCGACGTCTTGGGCTTGAACGACAAAGAGATTGCGCATGCCGAAAAGGACAAGCTCTTTTCAATCTACACCAACCATGGAGCTTTCAACGAAGATATATTCTATAAAAGACAACCAGACTATTTCTTCCCTTGTGAGCGTTTGATCAATGAAGAGGATGGCTGCCACACCAACCATGTCATGGAACTTGTGTACCGTAACATCACCACTACTGATAAATTCAAAGATGCTTATGAGGAATTCCAAATTGAGCTGAAGAATGGATCAATAGCCTGTGGATTCAGGAGGCGTGACCTATGATGACTTTCATTAGGTCAAGCCTAGCAATAGCGCTTGCTGATTTTAAGCTAAAGAACGAAGGATCATATTTGGGGATAATATGGTACCTCCTCAACCCAATCTTATTGTTCATCCTCCTCCTTTTGATTTTTTCCAATCGGTTCGGGAACGATATCCCCCGGTATCCTCTCTACCTCATGCTCGGAATCGTCATGTTCAACTTCTTTATCCAATGCACCAATGACGCTGCAAGAGCACTCCACGCGAACGAGTTTATCCTAAAGAGTGTTCCGCATACATTGGAAGCAATAATAGCATCGATTATCATCCGCACATTGCTGTCGCACTTCTTTGAGATGCTTGTTTTTAGCATTCTGATGATATACCTTGACGCCTCTTTGATTAACCTTATATGGTATCCCATCATACTTTTGTTGATGACAACCTTCATTCTTGGTCTGTCATTGATTATCTCAGTGCTAACTTTATTCATTACGGATATCGATAATCTGTGGCAGTTTTTCTCTCGTCTGCTATGGTTCGCAACACCGATTTTTTACCAGATAGGCGGACAATGGAAACTGCTCCTGTTCAATCTAGCCAATCCTATGTTCTATTACATCTCATCTGCAAGAGAACTCCTGGTTTATGGAAACATTCCCGAGATTTGGCAAATCCTGGGCATGGTCGCTTTCTCGCTTCTGAGCCTGATGATAGGTTCGTTCTTCTTCGAGAAGATGAAATATAAAGCGGTACTGTTCGACCTGTTCGGGACGCTGGTGGACAACTTCTCGCGGGCCAGCTACGAAAGCGTCCTGGCGGACATGGCGATGGTGGTGGTGTACCCCGGGAGGACTTCGTACGGCTTTGGTTCGAGACGTACAAAGAAC
>CAZPJY010000038.1:0-11976 GCA_964587045.1 uncultured Methanosarcinales archaeon | reverse complement strand
CTGCCATCTTATCTGTTCATCTCTTCAAGAACTTCGGTCTGCGTCTTTTTTGCCTTTGCCTTTATGCTCTCTTCCTGCTTCTCAAGGCTCTTTATCTTGAGCTCAACTATCTCCTTCCTGTGCTCAAGGTCTTTCTTCAGGTCCTCTTTCTTTGCCTTGACCATTATGTTGCCTATTATCTTGTATGAAGTGTCTGTGCCTTTGAGCTCGCTCAGGGCAGACTCCACCTCAATCAGCTGGGCCTGCAGGTTCTGCTTCTGCATGAGGAAATTCTGCATGCTTTGTTCCATCATCTGGAGCTGATTAAGCTTCTGTTCAGTCTCTTTCTCCAATATCTTTCACCTTCTGGTAAACCGTGATGAGATTAATGACTGATGTGCATGCCGCCTTGAGGGCGGTCGGATCCTTTGCTTTGATTTTGAAAACGAGCTCATTGCCATGGAGCTCGTGCTTAACTTCGACCCGCTCAGTCGATTTTTCGAGTCCCGGACGCATCGCATCCAATAAAGCCTTTGCGTCACCCTTGATGCTGATGATGCTTGAAAGCTCCATTAAATCGCCTCAACTTTCGTTGAGACGGCCCGTGGTTTGAATAGGATCTTGCTGCCGCAGTATGGGCAGCGGACCTTCTTCCTGAGCAGGTTCTCTGAGATGCTCTTGTTGCAAAAAAAGCATTTTATATCACTCATTCTGCTCCCTCTTCAAGCTTGAGTTTTGTGGTTTCAGGCACATAAGCCTTACCAGTGAAAGTCGCGTTGCACTTGGTGCAGTGCCATATCCCCGATGCTTTACGCCTGACACCTTCAGCATGGCAGTATGGGCATTTGGTTCCGCTCCTCTTGTCTGCCTCGATCTTCCCGAGCTTGTTCCTTATTGTGCGTCCATACCTCGCACCGAACCTTTTCGTAGAGCCTGCGCCGCTTTTCTTTGCCATTTTATCAACCGTAAGATGGGGCTGCCCGGATTGCCGGCATCTGATGATGCTTTCGAACCGGGGTCATCTGGCCCCAAACCAGAAAGGATGGACCAAGCTACCCCACAGCCCCAAAAGTGGTTCTGTGGAATGCGATAGTGTATTTAAACCTTTCGGGGCACAACTTTAGTGCCTTTCAGAGGATTTCCAGCAAGATATCCGGCTACCAAGGCAATATCTTTGCCGCTCATTATGGCCAGTTTGAGGTCCAGCTCCTTGGCCTTCTCGCAGGCTTTCGGATCGAATGGGAAGTGCAGTCCAGGCTTCCACGGGCCTATCATCTCCATGAGCTCATCCCAATCCAGCTCCTTTATGGCCTTCGCGTCCTTTGAAAGTGCCGGGTCCTTGTCATAGACATAATCAATGTTGCTCAGGTTCAGAAGCCGATCTGCATGGCTTTTACCGAAAAGGATTACGCTCACGTAGTCCGTAGACCACCCAGGCTTCCAGCCCCCCGCCACGACCACCTTGGTTTCAGGCATGGGCTGTGTCGGATCAAGGATTATGTCAGGATGGGCGATGTCTGATAGGGATTCCACGAGTAGCATCGCATTCAGCCTTGTGGCCATTATGCCGATCTTGTCGAGTCCCTCCTCGGGCACGTTGCTGGAGAGCCTCTTGGCAGCGTCATGGTAGATTCTGCAGGTCCTGCCTCCTCCTGCCACGAGTACAAAGCTGTCCCCTTCATTCACCCTTTCCCTGACCAGAGCGGCCAGCTGTCGGATGAATTCGGTGTCTATCCTACCGTCCTCAGGCACGATGAGGGAACCTCCGACAGATATTACCCATTTCACGATATCACCTAGCGATCAGGATGACCCCTACCATAATAAGGGCTATCCCGATCCATTTCCATGAGTTGATGGTCTCGTTTAAGACCTTCTTTGAGAGCAGTACTGTCCATATGTAAGTGAGCGATGTGATAGGGAACAAGACAGATAGGTCGCCTCCCCTGAGGGCTGGGACGAACATTATCGAACCCGTGCCGTAGAAGCAGAATCCGAGCAGGACCTGCCAGTTCTTGATGATGGCGGTGAGGCTCTTCTTGAGCTTACCTGCACCTATCTTTAAGAGGACCGATCCAACTGCTGCGACTATCGTGGCGAGCACGATGAGCAAAATCGCCCAAGGTTCCGCATTCATGCTGTACTCCTCCCGCTTACCTGACTGCCTATACCGATCAGCGTGACGCCACCCAGAATGCTAACGACCCCCATCCACTTCAAGAAGGACAAAGGCTCTCCGAAGAAGTGGGCCGAAAGCAGCGTGACCCAGATGAAGCTCGTCGCAATCAAGGGGTAGAGGACCGATAGTTCCCCTCCCCTCAAGGCAATTACCAGGAGCACCCCTGCCGTGACATATAGAAGCATGCCCACAACAAGTGGCACATTTGTGATGAGCGCGATGACGGAAAGTGACAGGGATTTGGATGCTACCTTCAGAAAGACTTGGGCAGCTGACGTCAGCAGAGTGCAGAAGATGACCAGCCCGATAGCCCAAAGCTTGGTCAAGGTCAGTCCCTCAGCAGCTGTTCGATCATCACTGCGAAGGCTGGCCTAGTTATGAACACTCCGAATGTCACTCCGAAGATGGTCGTGATGGCAAAGCCTTTGAGGAGGCCTGCACCGGCGAACCACAACGGCAGCATGGCCGCTACTGTCGTGGCGTAGGCTGCCATGATTATGAAGAAAGCTTTCTTGAACCTGGCCTTCCAGTTGCTGGATGTGGACTTCTCTCCCTTGAGCGTCTCGTCAGTTATCACGATCTGGTCGTCGACCCCTGTGCCGACTGCGATGATGATTCCCGCGATGGCCGCGAGGTCCAGGTTCCATCCTATAAGGGCTGCGAGGCCTAGGAGGAGGATGACCTCTGACATCATGGTGATAATTATGGGCAGGGTTATCTTCAGGTTGCGGTACCTGACGCTTACGACCACGCTGACGCTGAGTATGGCAAGCAGCCCGATGAGCAGGGAGTTCTTGAGGAACTCTTCGCCGAGAACTGGTGAGATGGAGTCGCTCTTGACCACGTCAAGGCTTACCGGCAGGCTTCCTGTGACGAGTATGGTCTGCAGCCTTTTCATGTTGTTCAGTGCGTCGAAGACCGCTGCCTCCCGCGACGGGCCTATGCCTGAGCCTGTGATGGATATCTCGGTTGCAGCGACACCTTTAAGGTCTTCTGCTATCCTGAGGCTGTCTACGAGGCTGTCATCGAGATAAAGGTCGAGGCTCTGAGACAGGTAGCCGTAGCCAGAATCGTCGGTTTCCACAGTCAGGTCCTTGGTCAAGTCAGCCTGCCTCGCGGCTGCAGCAGGTGTCAGTGATATGCTGAACCTGAACCTGCAGGACCACTGGTCTGCAGAGGCCTGGCCGCATCCCCTCTGCGGATCTATACCTGAGCATTCCGCTGACCTGCAGACGTAGGTGATGTCCTCGCCTCCTTTGAACACTGTCTGGTTTCCGATTGTCGCCTCGAACTTGCCCTGCTTGGCCAGCAGCTCCCTAATCTCCTCGTCGTTCGCCCCGGCTATCTCAACCAATATGTAGGAGTTGCCCGAAAGGTCTCCCGACTCCCTCACTACGACGTCGCTCAGGCCGTAGACGTTGAGCCTCTCCTGGAGGTTGCTTATTATTAGGGACATGTCTTCAGGGCTGACCTCCTCTTCAGGCTGGAGGAGAACTCTTGTTCCTCCCTGCAGGTCAAGGCCTTTCCGGAGGTTGGTCGTGGGTGCTTCCGAGACGCGCAGGCCTATGTCCGCTGTGCCCAGGATGTGGGTGATGGTTTTGGGCACCTCAACAGTCTCGTTCTTGGTTACGTTCATCAGCGTCCAGGTGCCGTTCACCGATACGTTCTCTTGCACCACCACGGGCCTCGTGATATTCTCGGTCTCGTTCAATTCCTCAACATCGGTGATGGGCTTTGGCGTGATGTAGTACACCCCTTTTGTTGTGGAGAACTTGTATGTCCTGTTGTACTGCATGCCCTCAACGGCTTCGTAATAGTCGTCCATGTCTTTTATCACGACATTGTTAATTGAGGTTATCCTCTCCCGAGCCATCGGAGTTGTCGTTGGCGTCGGGCTTTCGATTCCTGCGAGGCTGGCTGAGCTATTGCGCAAGACATTCCTTACGACCACGCCTTCATTTGAGAAGTTCGGATGTATTGCCACGAGTGCGAGGAGCAGGAAAACTATAAGGATGATGATTCTCGGTTTGGTGAAGATTTGCTTAATCATGTTTCACCCTGTGCATGTAAAGTCTGAGTAGTCCGGCGTTCATGAGCCAGGTGTATACCAGGTCTACGAGCAGCCCGATGAGGAGGATTGCCATTATCTGTGACAGGACGTCTGATTCGGCAAATATCAAGGCGACGGTCACTGCGACGAGGGTTGTGATGGTCATCGTACCTCCTGTCAATAGGGCTCCTTTCACCCTGTCATAGACAGTGCCCTCCTTGCGTTTAAGGACGCGCGTGGAGAGCAGTATGTCGGTGTCGATCGAGTAGCCGATGAGCATGAGGAACGCGGCGATGCCTGCAGTGGATATCTTCATGCCGATCAAGTTTACGATGGCTAATGTGACAATTATGTCCGATACTGCTGCGAGGATGACCGCGAGTGACGGGACTGCCACCCTGAAGAAGAGGAACACGAGTATGCTCATGAGGATGAATGCTATTATGAGGGCTGTGAAGGTCTCCCTGAAGAAACTCTGCCCGAGGGATGACCCAATAGTCTCGATGGTGTAGTCGTCTTCGTTCAAGTCACCGAGCTCTTCCCTGACGGTTGCAATTAGCAGGTCGACTGATTGCTCGTCTGTGAAGTCCGCGTCGATTATGAATCCTATCGATTCGGTGCCGCTCTTGAGTCCTCTCACTGATATGTCTGCCCCTGGAAGAACGGAGGATAGCTTGTTCCCGAGGGTCACCAGGTCAAAATCACCTGTCCGGGTGACTGTCAGGGTGATTCCCCCCTTCAGAGACACCCCCCTATTCATGAAGTCGCCGGTGGCTGCCAGTTTCCACCCTATCAGCGAAACGGCGACGAGAAAGATGACAACAGGGATTATGAGCAGCTTCTTGTAGTGCGTGTCATAAATCCTGTCAAAGATGTTCCTGCTCGGCTTTGCCTTCTGAACAGGTGCCGCTTCGGGGGCGGTTTGAAAGACCTGTTTACCCCCCCTCTTCCTACGCGATTTGCGCGAACGCGCCTTGACCATTGGAGCCTTGGAATGGATGGTGATTAATAAAGTTTTCTGGGTGACCTGTATGACGGTGCAATTCCGACGTGGAGACATAATTAGAAAATTTTATATATTACTTGCCATTCCTCATACTTGAAATTTTTTCTGCTTAGGGGCTTATTCCGCAAGCTAAGGGGATAGCAATGAGCGATGAAACTCTGAAAACTGGAACTACCACGATAGGTATCTTATGCAAAGATGGCGTGCTGTTTGCCGCAGACCGCAGGGCGACTGCCGGCAATTACATTGTCGACCGGAGGGCGAGGAAGGTCCTTCCCGTGACCGACACATCCTGTCTGACGATTGCGGGAACCGTCTCTGACGCCCAGCTGCTCGTGAAATTGCTGAAGGCCGAGCTGCGTCTCAAACGTATAAGGAATGGCGGTGGGGAGTCGACCATAAAAGAGGGAGCAAACCTTCTCGCTGGGATGGTATACGCCAATATCCGCAAGATGAGCATGATCCCTGGAATTGCACATTTCCTTTTTGGGGGGACCGATGAGGAAGGCTTCCATCTGTATGATGTTTTCCCTGACGGTTCGCTCTCAGAGGTAACCGAGTACATTTCATCAGGATCCGGGAGCGTAATAGCCTACGGCGTGCTGGAGACGCTTTACAAGCCTGACCTCACTATCGAAGAGGCTAAGACAGTGGCGATCAAGGCTGTGAACGCGGCGCTCAAGCACGACTCCGCATCCGGGGACGGTATAGAAATAGTGGCTGTCACAAAAGAGGGCTTAAAGCTCTTGGAAAAGAAAGAAGTCACTGTGGATCTGAACAAGTAATTTCTCTGATGTAACAATGAGTGAAATATTAAAGGAAATATTAAAGAACTTGCCAGAGGATAAGATATCCGAGGCTGGTTTTGAGGGCGCCAACATCGTCCTCTATACCAAGGACAAGGAATTCTTCCTCGACAACCAGGGGATGATAAGGAAGATAGTCAACAGTATCAAGAAGAGGATCGAGCTTCGACCGGACCCTTCAATCGTGATGGAGATGGAGCCTGCCGAGACGATTATCCGCGAGTTCATACCTGAGGAGGCTAAGGTGGGGCAGGTGCAGTTCGACCCCCAGCGCTCCCAGGTCATAATCGAGGCTGAGAAGCCTGGCTTGGTCATAGGCAAGCAGGGGAGCATCCTGCGCGACATCAGGGAGAAGACCATGTGGGTCCCTCTGATAAAGCGGACGCCTGCCATACGCTCAGAGCTCATCGAGAACATAAGAGCGGTTTTATATCAGAACAACGATTTCAGGCGCAAGTTCCTCAACAAGACAGGCAAGCGTATCTATGACGGTTGGGTGAGGGGCAAGAAGCAGGAATGGGTCAGGCTGACCATGCTTGGCTCTGGTAGGGAGGTTGGCAGGAGTTGCATTCTGCTCCAGACCCCTGAGTCTCGGATACTGCTCGACTGCGGGATCAATGTCGCGTCTGACGAGCATGCCTATCCCTATCTCGAGGCACCTGAATTTAAGATTGACGAGCTCGATGCTATCATCATATCCCATTCCCACCTCGACCACTGCGGATTCCTGCCTTACCTGATCAAGTTCGGATACAAGGGACCCATCTATTGCACTGCCCCGACCCGCGATGTCAGCGCTCTTCTGCAGCTTGACCTGGTCAAGATTCAGAGAGCCGAGGGCAAAGACCCCTTGTACACTAGCGAGGAGGTCAAGGAGATGGTCAAGCAGACCATAACCCTCGAGTACGGCGAGGTGACTGACATCACCCCTGACGTGCGCATCACTTTCTACAACGCCGGCCACATACTGGGCAGCAGCATAGTGCACATGCACATAGGCAACGGCCTGCACAACTTCGTTTACTCGGCTGACATGAAGTTCGGAAGGTCCAACCTGCTCGACCCAGCTGCCGCCGACTTTCCGCGCGTAGAGACTTTGATGATAGAGTCCACCTACGGCGGGAAAGACAATATACTTCCTTCGAAGAAGGAGTGCGATCGCGAGTTCTCGCAGATAATCTCTGAGACCATCAGGAATGGTGGCAAGGTTCTCTTGCCCGTGCTCGGTGTTGGAAGGGCCCAGGAGGTGCTCCTTATTGTCGAGGAGATGGTCAGGAACGGCCAGATACCTAAGGTTCCGGTGTACATCGACGGCATGGTGTGGGATGTTACCGCCATCCACACGGCGTATCCGGAGTTCCTCAACTCTCATGTGAGGAAGCTTATCTTCCACCGCAACCAGAACCCCTTCCTTTCCGATATCTTCAAGCGGGTCGGCTCCAAGAAGGAGCGCCAGCAGTTGCTCGAGGAGAGCGGCTCGTGCATAGTCCTAGCGACGAGCGGAATGCTTGTCGGCGGCGCGTCGGTCGAGTACCTCAAGGAGCTTTCTGACAATCCCAAGAATTCGATGATTTTCACCTGCTATCAGGGCCCCGGCTCTTTGGGCAGGAGGATACAGCGGGGCGAACGGGAGATCGGCATGCGCAACGGCGCGTCTAAGACCGAAATGATGATAATCAAGATGGGCATCTTCACCATCGACGGCCTCACAGGCCACTCGAGCAGGCGGGAGCTGATGAACTACATACACCGCATAAATCCCAGGCCCAAGAAAGTCATCATCAACCACGGCGAGAACTCGAGATGCCTTGACCTCGCGTCGTCGATACACAAGCAGTACAGGCTCGAGACCGTGGCTCCGCGCAACCTAGAGACGGTCAGGCTGAAATAATATTGTCTCTAGTATTGAGAAGATTCTGTCATTGAATATTTCCTTCTGTTTTTCCAAGGACTTGATTATTTCTTCTTTATTCTCCTTGTGGAATACAATGGAGGAATAATCTTGGAGGTTGAGCTTTATCTTCATAAGCTCTGGAAGTTTTTCCTTTTCGAGTCCGTAAATCTCTACAGCTGATCTGACGAGGTGGTAGCCTGTAGCGTATTTAATGGACCTTAGGATATCAAAGATTTCTCCATGTGCTCTGATTTTGTTTTCTATTTTTTCGTAGGCTTGGAAAACGAGGGATAGTATGTCGTCAGTTTCGATGTAACCATAGGCTCTCCTGTTCAGCGTGAGAGGGCTTGGACTATGGTCCTGGATGTCGTAACCGCTTGACGAGAGTTCGCTCTCCCGCATATAGCATTGTTTGAGAAGTCTCGCACGACCTTCTTTTTTTGCGGCTACCTTTGCGATTTCCAGCGAGACGTACTCAGCTATACCCTCATTAATTGCATCTGTGAAAAAATTGACTTCTATATCCTTTCTGCTGAGGGTTCCATTACTGAACTTGGTAAGAAAGTTGGCTTCCACTTTCAGATTCTTTTTTGATAATAATGGGTAGCAGAAGGCGTGTATGTATTCGTGAAGCATTGTGATATCATTTGTCCTGGAGCTGAGCATTATCCTGTTGGTTGGAACGTACAAATAAGGTAGTTTAACGTTTTCTGTTGTTTTCATCGCGAAATCAAGCTTGCCTAGGGAGTTATTTGCGTATTCTCTAAAGGTGACTTTGTTATGAAAACCCCGTAATGCCTCGACGAATCTGGTGAGATCAGTATTCTTCCTGACTCTTGGGGCTTTTTTAAATTTCTGGCCGAAGTAGTCCTCTATGAGCGTTACGTAATTGAGCATGTTATTTGTGGCATTCAGTTATGATTAATAAACTTTACTCATTTAACTACTCTATAGTGATAAAAAAACGAAAGATTTATAAAGAGGGTGTCCATCTCCCTATTATATCGGTGGTTACATGCGCATGCTGACATTCGTCCTCATAGCCTCAATCTTCCTATTAGGATTCCTTGCGCATAGTTTCGTATCCACCGGGGTCAAAATATCTGAGCAGCCCATCATCACCACCCTTCTCGGCGAGCAGGACAACGAGCTCGACTCCCCTGGTGACAGGGTGGGGGAGAGCCAGATCCACGTATATGATGACCGCATAGTCCTGGACATCAAGGATGCGGAATGGGCGTCCTTTACCGACACCAACTCGATGGACCCTGTGATAGACGACGGAGCCAACGCAATAGAGCTGGTCCCGCAAAGTCCTGCAGAACTGAAGGTAGGAGATATAGCCTCATATGAGTCACCTCAGGGTGAGATCATCATCCACAGGATAATCGAGACCGGCCAGGACGAGGACGGTTGGTACGCGGTCTTCCAGGGTGACAACAACCCTTCGCCTGACCCATGGAGGGTCCGTTTCTCCGACGTGGAAAGAGTGGTCGTCGCCATCATTTATTGAGTTGAAGGACCTGTCCCAGGTATTCGAAGACCTCAGGTCCTCTGAGTGCGACCTCCTCAATCCGGCTCATATCGATTACATACTTGCCCCAGATCTTCTTGCCGAACAGGAAAAATCCATCCTTCTCAATCTTGAGAGGCCCTTGGATGGCGAATACTGGCTTTTCGTTAAGGTATAGGATTAGCATATCTGAGAGGTCTACTTTGGAATCGTTCGTCCTGCCATAGACAAAGACCGCATAGCCCTTGTCTGAGTATAGGGTATGGCCTTTTGTTATGTAGTTGGTCACATTGGAGTACTGTGCTGGGCCGAGGAGTGCGCTTAGCGCCTGCCTCTCGGCTTTGATGTCATGTTCCTCATATGATTTCTTGCCGAGAGCAATCGCTTCTTCCAGGCTCAGATTACCCATTAGAAATATTAGTAAAACCTTATATAAAAGGTTTTCTGGAAAGCTAGCATATTATAACTACTATTAAGTAATAAAAAACGAAAGATTTTAATATGGGCTGAGAATAATAGCCGATATGGCGCTTTCAACCGAACGACAGGAGGAAATCTGCGATGAGATCACCCAGAAAGTTCTATCTGGGCAACTCTACACCATCGAAGGATCATCAGAGATCCTCAGGGACAACGACGTCGGGCTCACGGAAGCATGGGGAATCAGGCGGTTCGTCCCGGTCCCCGACTACATTGAGGGCGGCTACAGGGTCAGCGTCGACCTGAGCAGGATACCTCTAGCTGCTTCTGTCGATCCAGAGACGCTCAAGGGATACCTAAGCGAGCGCATGGCAGAATCCAAAGACCTCAGAAAGGAAATCATCGAAAGGGTCGAATGGGATGCGGCTCCGGTAAGCAGCATCGACCAGTTCACCTTCCCAGAGGCGAGGCTCGAGGAGAGCATCCTGATTCAATATGTTTACATCCGGGCCAGTATCGCATCCTATGAGCCCGAATACAAGCCTGATTTCTAAAGTTATTTAAACCTCCCGCGGTCTCCAACTGGCAATGGATGACTGGATAAAGGCAGGAAAGATAGCGGCCCAGGCCAGGGATTACGGTAGCAAGCTGATAGTCCCCGGAGCGATGGTGAGGGAAGTCCTCGACCAGGTGGAGAAGAGGATAGCAGAGCTAGGTGGTGCTCCCGCCTTCCCGGCCCAGATATCGATAAACGAGGTGGCCGCCCACTTCTGCCCGGGCCCTGAGGACGACACCCGGATCAAGGAGGGCGATCTGGTCAAGCTCGACCTGGGGGTGCACATCAACGGCGCTATCGGCGACACAGCCGTCTCGATAGACCTGGGAGACCACCGGGACCTGGTCAAGGCCTCGCAAAACGCCCTCGCAGCCGCGATCAAGACCATCCGGCCCGGAGTGACGCTGGCTGAGATCGGCAAGGCCATCCAGGACGAGATTACAGCCCTGAACTTCTCGCCCGTCAAGAACCTGTCCGGACACGGACTGGACAGGTTCAACATCCACTGCGCTCCGACCATACCCAACGTCGACACTGGAGACCCGACCCAACTGACCGAAGGCCAGACCATAGCGATCGAGCCTTTCTCCACCGACGGGATGGGCATGATATACGAATCGTCCAATCCGACGGTGTTCAGTCAGATAGCCAAGCGCCCGAGCAGGAACCCCTTCACAAGGAAAGCGCTGGCAATCATCAGCAAATACAACGGCCTCCCGTTCACCACAAGGTGGCTTGCGAGGGAGATAGGCATACCGCAGACCAACTACGCCCTTAGGGACATGCAGCAGCTGGGCATGATTGAAGCCTTCCCTCCCCTGCCCGAAAGGAATGGTGGCATGGTCGCGCAGTCCGAGCATTCCCTCATCGTAAAGGAGAAGCCTGTGGTCACGACCCTCAGTGAAGAATGAGGTCATATGCGAGCGGTTGGGATCCTTTCAGCATGCCGATAAAGACGCTGTTTGGGAACCTTTTCTTGAGCTCCTCTTCGGCCGCAGCTGCCGCGGTGCCCAAGCCGCGCTTGGCGTAACCCCTGGCAATGTAATAAGAGGTCCTTTCGTCAGGATCCTCCCCCCTTCCGCAAGCCGTTTCCGAAATCCCCCACCGACTCACCATCCAGGCTTGAGAGGAAGTAAATCCTGGCCAGGTCGCCGAAGATTGCTCCGGCCTCGCTCAGCTTCCGCGCATCTCACGATACATCTACCTTGCGACGTCCGTCTGGCCGGCAGCCAAGTAGAACCTGGTCTAGGGTGACCTTCCTCTGTGTGGAATCCCCAGCCAGCAATGATAGGGAGATTGCCATGCCAGCCACAAAAAGACTTTCAAACGCATCGTGGGCATCAGAAAGAAGCTTTTACTTAACGCTTGCCCTTGTACCTTCCCCTTCCCTCAACTGTCTCCAGCCTGGAGAGGACGGCGTCATCAGCAGCATATCCTTTAAGCACCGCTTCGAAAGATTTTTCCCAAATCGCGTGATGCCTGCTTTCGAGGGCCTGGCGGAGCAGGTGCAGGTCGACTGCTCTGTCCTCGACCTTCCTGGAAAAGAAGCTCAGCCCGAAATCGATGAAGAATA
>CAZPJY010000037.1:6953-12598 GCA_964587045.1 uncultured Methanosarcinales archaeon | reverse complement strand
TTCTGCTTTGCAGTTTCGCTCACTTTGTCGCTTCTGAGCTGCTTCTGCAGCTCGCCAATTAGTGTCTTAGTATCATCAAGGACATCCTCAATACGCGTTCTGGCACGTTCAAGAGCACTCTCAAGTGTGTTCCCATTGAGCTTATAGCCTATCACAGCACGACGGTTCTGATCGATATAACTGGTCTTTACGATCAGATTGAGCTCGAGCCACCTCTTGAGGTAATCATACATGGTCTGCCTTGTAATCCCTGCGTAAGCCGCCATCTCCTCGACGGTGATTACTGCATGGGCAGGTTTGCCATCTCTATGTCCTTCCTTTGCCCGCTCATAGAGCTCAATCAATATACGGTGCATCTTCTCAGTAGATCCCTTCTTTCGGGGCATGAGACCAAGTCTCACAATAATAACATCCGCTAGTTGATCCGATGTCGGACTGAGAGGGGGCTTGACATCATTGAGAACGATGTGTTTCATGGGCATCACCTTTCAAACCAGGAGGAAATGCAGCTATTTTAATGTTTGTATTATACCGACAATAGTCGACATAATGTTTAATTAAAGATTAAAACTTTTAGTCATAAATTGATAATAATATTTAATCAAAGATTATACTTTTTAGTAGAAACTCCATATTTTGTCTCTGACAAACGTTCTCGATTTAGAGGCATGATACCCTTCTGAAATGGCCTGAAAATAGGTGATTTCTGCTTAAAGATTATTGTATGTAAAATTTTCGGGATAGTACCGACAAGAGATCTCGGAAGAAATCTGTACGTTAAGGCATAATACTTTACGAAGACGGGGAATTTGTGAGTCTTGTAAGGTATTATCCAGAATAAGGGTGCATGGGGGTCCTTCCCCACTAACCGTGTTTACCCAATAGAGATGTGGCAAAAG
This sequence comes from uncultured Methanosarcinales archaeon, assembly GCA_964587045.1. Taxonomy (GTDB): domain Archaea; phylum Nanobdellota; class Nanobdellia; order Woesearchaeales; family CAZPJY01; genus CAZPJY01. The sequence continues at coordinate 11,699 of CAZPJY010000037.1, read as the reverse complement.
TCGATGATTTTGGTGCTTGCGGAGCTTTTGTAAACAATAATCCCGACAGGAGATAGCAGTATAGTGATTTCAGCGTTTTTGAGGGATCAGAAATCTCCTATGTTTTCGTTGTTTTTCGGACCTCAAAACATAATCTTTGGGAGGGGAATTTTCAAACAAGATTTTCGGCATTACATTAAAACCACGCCAGACACCCTTTATATCTGGTTGGTAATACCATATCTACTGAATATGTTCACCGAGGAGGGTGATGAAAATGGAGTTAGAGGATAAAATTAAGAAAACCAAGGAGAAGGGAAAGGAGTACTATGAGATGGGAAAGCAGAAAGCCGGTGAGGGCGTTGATTTCCTCGATAGAAAGATCGAGGAGGGACAGGTGAAGTATGATCAGATCAAGCATGACTACGCCCGCAAGACCACAAAGGGCTTTCTGAAGAAGTACAAGCACCCTCTGGCTGCTGCAGGGACAGGTATTGTGGCTTGGGGCCTGCTCGGGCCGTTTGGGCTCGTAATCGGTCCATTGGCCTATTACGGCGGTAAGAGGGGCTACGAGTATCTCAACGCTCCGAAAGACACAGAATAAAATTTTTTATTTTTGCTTAAATTATTTAGCTCAAATTATTAGTGCATAATGCTGAAATTAGTCGTTAATTTATCTAATAAATTATTTCATCTAAATAAGATATGATACAGATAATAGTTGATAAAATAACGACATACAAAAACACCGAAAAGTGTCGGTATTATGACAATAGTTGGGATATCTGGTGGATTTTAAAAGAAATCAAGAAAAAGTGAGGGTTAATAGGCCACTAAGGCGGCGACCTTCCGGTTGACGTCCTCGCTGATCCCCAAGACATTCATCTTGGTCTGGAGCTCGCGGAAATCATCGTCGATGGAAAGCCGCACGCCGTCGTGGTTGTACTTCTTGATCACAGGAACCCCCTTAGAAGTGATACTCCCGACGTAGGCACGCACAAGGTGCTCCTGTATGCTCAAGATGGCTGCGATGTCTCGATAGCACAAGGGCTGGGTCGCCCCCAGGTTGTGCATGATAAGGAAAACCTGCTGCTCAGACTGTGTGAGCCTGATCTTGTCAGGCATCTCAGGCGCAGAAAGTGAGACTTCACCGCCTGATTGCCTAAGGAACATCAGGACCTCTTCCATCTTCTCCTCGAGCTTCTGGACCTTTGAGTCTATCTCGCAGAGGTATTCATAGTTGGATTGGATCTCGTTTGTGTTGTCGTTTATCGAATCAAGATGCTCTGCCAGCTCCTCCTTGATCTTGGAGAAGGCCGTACGCAAGCGCCTTCTCTCTCCCGATGTATCTGTCTTGTTTAGCAGTCTCTTTAGATTTGAGAACACCAAATCACCCCCAAATTGCTGAATCAGAGACATACTTATATACTTTTATGTTATAAAACTGATTCATCACAACCTATATTTTCCGTGATAAAAAATTCTGCGCATGGAGTTTTAAATCGAAATGAAAATCGTCGGTTTTGTATTGGCTACTCCCGATTTGTATGGTAAGAATTATTAATCGAGCCCTCTTCCCCACAGCGATGATAACCAAATCCCGACTTGCGATCACCCTATCCAGGCTTGAAGGCTTCGGTGCCCCAGACCTGAGACTTGAGCAGTACCCGACAGACAGCGAGGTCGCCGCAGCCGTCCTGAGCTTCGCACGCGACCTGGGGGACATCGAAGGGAAGGCTGTGGCTGATTTGGGCAGCGGGACAGGTGTGCTGGGGATCGGGGCGCTGCTCCTGGGGGCGAAATTCGTCCACTTCGTGGACCGGGACGCCAAAGCCTGCCGGATCTGCGAGGACAACCTCAAGAGCCTAGGTCTGAAATCGTACTCAGTGGAGAACCAGCAGGTGACAGAGTTCGACGCCGAGGTCGACACCGTCGTGCAAAACCCGCCTTTCGGGGCACAGCGCAGGCATGCAGACCGCGAGTTCCTGGAAAAGGCCATGCAAAAAGGGAGGGTTGTGTACACTATCCACAACGCAAACAGCGAAGGCTTTGTCTCATCCCTGGCAAAAGACTTCGGATTTGAAGTAACCCACACCTGGAATTTTGAGATGCCGCTGAAGAAGAGCTTCGATCACCAGACTAGGAGGCTCCACAGGATAAGGGTGGCGTGCTGGAGGCTAAATAGAAAGTAATTTAAATGCCCATCCATTCCACCGCACCCATGGAGATACAGATTCTAGAGGATACGAAACGCCACTTGTCCTTCTCGCTAAAGGATGTTGGACACACGTTCAGCAACCTGCTGGTTTATGAGCTGCGCCAGAACCCTGACGTGCAGGTCGCAAGCTACACTGTCGACCATCCGCTAACCGGAGTGCCAATATTCATCGTCGACACGAACACCAAGACCTCGCCCAAATCAGCGATAGCAAACGCTCTCAAGAACATCAAGAAGGCAAATGACAAACTCGCCAAAAGCCTCCCAAAAGCGGTCAAGTGAGCTGACAGCCGAGGACGGGCGCTCTCTCATCGGACTCGCGAAAAATACCGTGAAAGCGGCGCTTGAGGGGGGGAAATATGAAGACAAGATTCTGGAAGAGAGGTTCTCAGAGAAGAGAGGAGTCTTCGTGACCCTCAACAAGGAGGGTCAGCTTAGGGGTTGCATCGGATTCCCAGAGCCTGTCCTTCCCCTGTACGAAGCCTGCCGCGAGGCGGCCACATCAGCAGCTTTCCGGGATCCCAGGTTCCCGCCTGTACGCGAACACGAATGGCAAAGCCTCAAGTTTGAGGTGTCAGTGCTGACAGTGCCTGAAAGGATTGATGCTAAGCCGGAGGATTACCCGTCACTGATCAAGGTGGGGAGGGACGGTCTGATCATCCGAAGCGAATACAGCTCAGGCCTGCTGCTCCCGCAGGTGCCGACAGAATACGGCTGGGATGCCGATGAGTACCTTAAGCACTTATGTCAAAAAGCAGGACTCCCCCCGGACGCGTGGATGCAGGAAGGCACGGAGCTGCTGTCATTCCAGGCTCAGGTTTTTTCCGAGTGATTATTTCCTCTTCACTGTCCTGGTCGAACTCTTAGAGCTTTGCTTATTACTGTCAGAGCCACTCTTCTTCGGAGTATGCTGGGGGGTCTGAACCCTCCTCGGAGCATGCCTGGGAGTCTGAACCCTCTTCGGAGCATACCTGGGAGTCTGAACCCTCCTCGGAGTGCGCTGCCTAGTCGGCCCCTTGGTGCGGGGCACCTTCCTCGGAGGGACGACCGAACTCCTCCTGTCGAAAGTCCTTGGCTTGAAATCCTTATGCGGTGTTTGGCCCTTGTAGACCACGAAGGGGTAAGGGTAAATGTCGTAGTACCAGAAAGGCGACCAGGAGTAGCGGTTGTAGAAACCAAGCTCCCAAGGGTCCCAATAGTATGGTGGCACGTAGTGGAAATGCACGCCCACGAAAGGCTCAACATACACCTCAGGCTCTGGCACGCGTAGCTGGGTGTAGCAGGAAAACGAGCCCATCGTCGCAGCGCCGAGAGCAACCAGCCCCGCCGTCCTTAGCTTCCCCTTTACCGAGCTGTAACATTGCCGAACAGAATCTATCATACCATCCAGACTTGCCAATGGGACCACCTCCAAGGAATAGTAATGCTTAGCTGATATAAAAAATTACCTGCCGAAGCGGCGCTGCCTGCTCTCATACTCCTTCAGCGAGTCTACCAGGTGCTCTTTTTCGAACTCAGGCCACATGATGTCCAGGAAGATCAGCTCTGCGTAGGCGGACTGCCACAGGAGGAAGTTGGAAAGCCTCTTCTCGCCGCCGGTCCGTATTATCAAGTCCGGCTCAGAGGCGTTGTACAGATGCCTCTCCAGTTCCTCTTCGCTGACCTCCTTTCTATTCATGGCCTTGATGGCGTCGATGAGCTCCTCCCTTCCGCCGTACCCCATGGCGAAGTTGATGATTAGGTTGTCGTACTTGGAGGTCTTATCTTCCATCTTCTGCATCATTTCCTGGAGGTCGGGAGGGAACATCGACCTCCTCCCCAGGAACCTGAATTGTATCCTGTTCTCATCAACCCGGGGGTCCTTTAGGACGTTGGTGAGCTCCGTTTTGAAGAGGTTTATCAGGAAGTCGAGCTCTTTTTTCGGCCTGTTGAAATTTTGCACAGAAAGCGAGTATAGGGTGACTTCCCTTATGCCCAGGTCGATACACCAGTCGAGCAGCTTCTCGACCTTCTTGGCCCCGTACTCGTGGCCTTTCCACGGCTCAAGCATGAGGCGCTTCGAGAATCGCCTGTTGCCATCCATGATGATACCGATATGACGCGGTGCTCCTGACATGATTTATGCAGAAAGCATCTTTTCCTTTAATAAGTTTTTGATAGAACTACCAGCGAGGCTTGGATTCCTGCACCTCAGCCTGTGCGAGCCTCTCGATATTCGCGAGCCTCTGGTTGAGGCTGTCCATGGCAGCCTTCAGAGCGTCAAGCTTTGAGGATATGACCTCAATCTCCTTCGACATCTTGTAGGATTCAGCAGATTCTGAGAAGGACGCTGGGGGCTGGGAGTACCTAGGCTGGGGCGACTCCCTCAGGGACTGTCCCGGATCGAATCCTGGAGTTCCTCTCGGCGGGTTTGAGCTGCCGAACTGGTCGGCCTGCTGCGCGAACGGGTCTGCGCCCTGCGAGAAAGTGTCGGGATTCTGCTGGCCGTAAGGGTCCGGCTGCGCGAACGGGTCTGCGCCCTGCTGCGCGAACGGGTCTGCGCCCTGCTG
>CAZPJY010000037.1:0-6853 GCA_964587045.1 uncultured Methanosarcinales archaeon | reverse complement strand
CCGGCTGCGCGAACGGGTCTGCGCCCTGCTGCGCGAACGGGTCTGCGCCCTGCTGGGCAAAAGGGTCAGAACCTCCGAAGTCGAACTCATCCTTCTTCTTCCAGAACATAAGCTTGTCGAAAAAACTCATAGTACACCTCTTTTACATTTACTTCTGTTTGCCTGAATTTAAACTTTTCTGTTCTTTACGCAAGTCGTTTGCGTAGTCCACCGCCAGCAGGAACACCACCATCAGGGCTCCGAAAACCACATATTTCCAGTTTGGGGTCTCATCAGCCACGACAGCATCAGGGGTCGGGCCTTCGGTCTCATTGCTGATATTTGCCTCTTCAGCCACTTTATCTTCCAAAACCTCAGTCGCGTTTTCCTCCCCTGAGATGTCCTCCTCTTCGGTCTCGTTATCCTCTGCAACTGGAGGCTGTGACTGGTTGTCAAGTATGATTATCTCCTTCGGCTCCGGGGTGACAACACGAATGAAGCTTGTGAAGTTCTGGGAGAGCACCTCGCCGTACTCGGTCTCGCACGAAAGCGACATGGTAATCGGGTAGGTGAAGTTTTGTCCGGTGTCTGAAAGGGTCACTATCTCGTTCATCAGGCCGACAGTCTGTCCTGGCCGTATGGTGTTGTAGTATGTCGTAGGTACAGCCATGATCGGCGTGTCGATCCTCGAAACGAGGTTCCTGATGCTGATGTCTTGATACGGGTTGGTCAGGTCGAGCTTGATCCGCTGCGGGACGCCGGTTGCCACCCACGAGTCGATCACGCCCGTGATCTCAAGAGGTATGGGCTCTATGCTTATGGTTTTCGAGACCGCCATCTCTTCTACCAGCCCATCCTCGTTCTCTACCTCCAGCTCGACCAGCACCACCGCGTCCTCGCCCTGGACCGCGTATAGCATGACTGACTGGTTCATGGTCGAGTTGTCTTCGGGGTGTATGTTCTCTTTCCACCTGAATTCCCTTCTGCTGCCGTGGGATATTTGACCGAATGCGAGCTGGTCAGGGAATGTCATATCTGCGGTCACCGAGATGTTACCATAGCCATAGAGGTTGGTCACATAAACTGTGAATTGCGTGCCGTTGCCCGGATGGAGGGCGGACACGTTCGTCCTGAGCGTCGTGTTGAAGAAATATTTGGTCTCAGTCTCCTCTTCCTCGCTCAGGGTAATCGTGGACATGCCGTTGAAATATTCGACCTCGGGCTCGAAGGTGTAGTTGTACTGCCTCTTGGGCCGGAAAGTCAGGTTGAAAAACTTGTACGCGTCAGGCCTGACCTCTCCTGTCCATTTGACCTGCCGACCAGACAACGAAAGCCCGTCAAGGTCGAGGATCTCCACGTCAAGGGGGATGTCCATCCGGAACCTGACGATTGCTGAAGACCCCCCTGTGTTGTTGAAGTATATCGGCAGCCCGACCTCCTCGTTCACCCAAGCTGTCGTGTTTACTGCTGTGAAGTTGAAGAAGACGAGCGGGATGGTGGAAAAGACGGTGATGTCTGCTGAAGACTCCTCGGTGTCGTTGACGCAGAGCTTGATGAACCTGAAATCCATGCAGCTTTGGTTGTTTATGAAATAGCTCTGGTTGTCCAGCTCTATCTTGACCTTGTTGCCGGAATACAAAATGTAGGTGGTGTTGTACGCCTCGAACTGACTTCCAGAACTGATAGTCCTCTCGAAGAGAACCTGATATCCTGCAGCTGTGCCCGACAGGAGTACCAGCGCTAACACCAGGCTACTTAGTCTCATTCTTTTTCCCCAGGTCTGACTTGAAAATATCGGTGAAGCTTAGCATTTTCTTGAAGAACGCGCTGATCCTGTCGAACAAACCTGGTTTCTCCTCCACTTCTGGCGGAGTCTCCTCCCTTTGAGGGTTTGTGACAGGCTGGACATCTTCCACTTGTTCCTGCTCGGCGACCTCCTCGACTGGAGGGGGTGGCGCAACGGTCTCCGAGACCGTGACTTCGGGCTCGTCGGAGTAAGCGGTAAAATCCCAGGTGAGGTGGCTGTATGAGGCCTTGGCTGCAGGGAGAGTGTGCTTGCCGGCTGTCGGAAAAGAGCGGCTGAAGTTGAAGGTCCGCGAAGCTCCGCTGGCCAAATCGAAGGTCTGCCTGTTTCCGCCGTCCTCCAACGCCACCGACGCAGTCGAGGACCCCGCGTTGGTCACCTCGATGGTGACGGTGATCTGGTCTCCGGCGTCCGCCTGTTTGGGCGCGGTCTTCTCCAGCAGCACCACAGGTCCGTCCAGGTAGTTTTGATTGACCGTCAGGCTCCCATGGCTTGTCGTCGCCTCGAAGACAGAGCCCTCATCGTTTTTGAAGGTCACGTTGGCGCTGCCGGTCTGAAGGCTGCCCTTCACCTTGGGCCTCAGCCTCTCAATTCCCTCCAGCGTTATGGTTTCTCCGGGGTCAAGACCATCCACGTAGTGCTCAAACGCTCCTACAGTGTCGGCGCCGGCGATCTGGGGGAAGCGAATAGTTATTTCGCTTAGAGGCTCGTCCTCATTGTTGGTCAATGTGTAGGACACGTCGACTATCTCGCCCATGTAAACCGTCGTCTTCTCAGGGGATCTCGTGACCGCCAAGTCGAGATCCTTTTCCTCAACTGTGACCTCTGTATCCTTGGTCACTTCGTACGCAATCCCATTGTGCCCATAGGTGGCGACTGTAGTAATCGTATAGGTTCCTACAGCGTCGAATTCGAGTGAGTAGGAATACGCCTCTTCCCGGTCGCTTGCATTGAGGCTGAGAGTGCGGGTGGTCGGACCGAGCGGGTCCGCGCTCGGGGGCAGCACGTCCCTTATTCTGATGTCCTCAAGGTCGACGTTTCGACCGTTGGTGATGCTGACAGTGACAACAACATCATCACCCCGGTAGACTTTCGCAGATGACAGCGACTGCGATATGGAGAGGTCTTGGATTGGATCGACCGTTACTGCCCTCTCGATATCGCTTGAGATTGCCTTTCCGAACTCATCTTGGTACGAGAGGTTCAGGTAGATCTTGTAGGAGGTCGCCGATTCCACGTGGGGAAGGATTATCGTGACCTCATGCAACTTCTTGGAAACATTAGGGGGCACAGAAGCTATAGAATCGACGTCTGTGGGGAAGAGCTCGGTTGTAAAACTGGGCACTAGGCTGCTAAACGACAGGCTCGAGTTGTAGTTCAGAGCGAAGAAGTAGAGTGTTAGCTCTTCGCCCTCATCGAACACGTCGCCGTTCTCCACGTTGGTGGTCAATGTGAGCTCCTTTCCCTCCACCTCCAACTGGAGCTCCTCCTCGATGTCGAACTGGGCCTGGTCCGCAAGGCCTACACCGGTTAGGAGGATGGTTGAGAATCCCTCCCTCACAGCGCGCAGGTAGAGCACGAAGTCCCTGCTCTCTTCCTCATCGATGTTGCCGGACCACATATACAGGTTGCCTGAACGGGTTAGGTGGTCGTCATAATCCATGACCTCAAGCCCGCTCGGGACATAGATGGAAAGGGATTCAATGCCTACCCTGTCCGTCCCCGTGTTGGAGATGTTGACAGTCAGGTCGAACCTGTCGCCAAGCTCCACCTCGTCAAGCGAGGCAGACACTTCCGAAACCAGGAGGTGCACCGTCTCTAGCTCGACCTCGTCAGAATAATCTTCTTGTTCAGAGTAGCCGTCGAAGTAGGTCATCCTGGCCTTGAGCTTGACATCTGCCTGGTCTACCGCCCTCACTAGGTACGAAAACGTCGCATCCCTGTCCTTCTCGAGGCTTCCCTGCCACACAACCATCTGTCCGTGGATGTCGCACGAGGTGCAGCTGTATACCTCAAAAGCGTCAGGGAAGACGTCAGCGTAGGTTATATCACTTGCTTTCTCGTCGCCGGTGTTTTCGATAAGGACTTCGACTTCGAACTCTTCTCCAACTTCCAGGAGGGTATTTGAAAATTCCCGTGAAATTGACAGAGACGCCGCTCGTATACCTAAGGTGACCTGGCCTTTGTACTGCTCTTCAGAGCTCATGTAAAGCGATTGGTTGAAGCATATTATGTACGGCAGCATGTCTTTGCATTTGCCCTCGCCTATGAAAGCCTGCTGGCCTTCGGAGATGACCCACAGCTGGTCGCCCTGCGCATTGAGGTTCAGGATGAACTCCCGGTTGTTGTAGGTGACGCTCTCTCCGCTGTAAATCCAGCCTGAAAAGCTCGTGGCAGCTCCTGCCGCGCCTGAAAGTAGAAGGATGAATAATGCGATTACTAGTGCCTGTTTCCCCCTCATGAGAGCAGCCTCTTTTTCCTCCTATTTTCTGGGGAGCGAGGTATTTAAAGGTTATGATTTGGCGTGCTTGACGATGAGAGCATGGAACTCCTGGTAAATCCTGTAGTCCCTCGGAACCGCCTGCTCAAACATCTCCTTCAGGTCATCATAAGGCAGATCGGAGTCCGCAAACCTTTTCGTATAGGTGTCGATGACGAAATGCGGCTGGTGGTATGCATAAAGAAGTATAGAATCTGCAGTCTCAGGCCCGATGCCCCACAGCGAGAGGAGGTCTTCCCGCGAGGGGGTCTTGCCTTTGAGATTCAAGTAGTATTTTGCGAAGTATTTGAGCTTCTTCGCCTTCTGGTTGAAGTAGCCTGAGGATTTTATTAGGGACCCGAGCGAGAGCAGGTTCATGGTTGATATCTTCTCAGGGGAAAGCGCGCCTTTCTCCCTCAGGGACTCTATCGCCTTTTCGACGTTCTTCCATGAAGTGTTCTGCGTGAGGATCGCGCCTACGCATATTTCGAAGCGCTGGGCATCATCCTTTGGGTACGAGAAGTCCCCTGGGTGGTACTTGCCTCTGATGGGCCACCAGCCCTGATGTCCGTACTTCTTGAGCAGCTTGTCGTAGAGAGGAAGCATGGAACTAAGGGTTCTTGGAGTCCTATTTATTCCTTATGGCGATTCTCAAGCTCGTGGTACAGGTAAGAAAGCTGATTGTAACCGAGGGCTTGGGGGTGGATGGGAGGCACGAAGCCCACCTCGGTGTAATACTCCTGCAGGACTTTGGCGTACTTGTCCCTTTGCTTTTGGCAGTTGATCTTGACCGCCTTCCATGTCCTTATTAGCTTGGCTTTTTTCCACTTGTGAAAGCCTTCTGGCAGCTTGCCGTTCTCATGCATGTAGAACTTCCTGAGCTGGTTTTGAAGCTGGTCCTTGTACACAGGAGGCTGGTTGTCACTCGTGAGGATTGCGTTGTACAGTGCGCCTTCTAGCTCTTCCTTTACCCCGCTGATGATAGTGGAAAGGTTTGCTCTATCCAACGATTCTGGCAGCATCATGTCAAGCAGGTTCTGTTTCGCATCGCCCAGCGGGAGGACCCCCTGGTTGGGGTCTCGGGAGACGTACTTTCGCCTGGTCATAAGGTTAAAGTGGTGCAGATAGTATATAAAACTTTCGGTATTTTACCACTAGAAGGTAGTTAAATTAGGACCGCGTTGATGGTGCCGTCCTGCCCAGGCCTTGAGGTTATCTTGGCCTTGCCCTTCTCGGTCTCGATAACCGTCCCTTTGGTCATGATGTTTCGCCTTACGAAGTGGCGGTTGGCAGGGTTCTCAAGCACTGTCTTGATCTTGACCTTACTGCACTTCTTGGTCTTGGGGTCCATCACATTGACGATGTCGGACCTGAGCAGCCTGTACTTGTGGTTGCCGCCGAGGGTCCGGATCGATTTTGCCTTTCGCTCGGCGAGGCCTGTGAAGGTCGGACTCCTTCCAAGCTCAGACATCCTCTTGCCCCGGAAAGCCTTGTACTTAGAACCTGTCTGCTTCCTGTTGGGTCTCGCTTGTGACAATGCCATTTTGCTTGCAGCAGGGGAAACGACGGCTGTTTATAAATGTTGTGGTGAATTTTTTAGATTGTCGAGAGGGCTTTTCACATCAAGTAGTTTGGGCTTGGCGAGGTGGACATACACCATGCTCGTCTCAGGCGAGGCGTGGCCGAGGAGCGCCTGGACCGAGATGAGGCAGCAGCCGTCCTCTATGAGGTGGGTGGCAAAGGAATGGCGGAGGGTGTGCGGATGGACCTTCTTCTTGATTCCTGCTTTCTTGCATACACTTTTTACGATCTCCCCCACAGACCTAGGAGAGTAAGGGCCGTTCAAGCCGGGGAATATAAGGTCGGTCGGAACTAGAGATTTGGTCAGGTCTTCCAGTTGCCTTCTCAGGCAGGCGGGAACGATAAACAACCGGTCCTTGCCTCCCTTCCCCTTCCTGACCCAACCATGGTCGTCCTCCAGATCCCCTGCTTTGAGGTTGCAGGCCTCAGAGACCCTAAGGCCTGCGCCGTAGATGAGGCTCACCAGCAGCCTCTGCTTCGGGTTGCTAATGGCAGCAAGCAGCCCTTTCACCTCCTCCCTGGAGAGCACGACCGGCAGGCGTTGAGGCACCTTGCTGTAGGGCAATTCGACGTAGAACCGTTTCCTGAGGACATTTTCTAGGTAGAACTTGATGGCCTGGAGGTTGACGTTGAGGGTGCTTGCGGCTTTCTTATGGTCGCAGAGGTGCTGCAGGTACAGCTTGACGTCAGTCTTCGATATCTGGCCAGGCGACTTCTTAGTCCATTGCAGAAAGGCTCCGAGGCAATGGCAGTATGTCCGGATGGTCTGGGGGCTGTATTTTCGCCTTTGAAGCTCGCGGGAGACTGCGACTAAGGGATCCATGGCAAGCCAACAGAACAGCATGTTAATAAGTGGTCACTATGAAAAAACGGAAAAATCATGGTGATATTGATTCCTAATTCTAATCTCTGAAATCGTTAACTGTTGGTTTAGGGCATACTGCCGATATGAACAGTTAAATACAATAAAATTTCCATTTCTTAGGCGGTAAAGTTGGGGAGTTCCGGTG
>CAZPJY010000036.1:0-14922 GCA_964587045.1 uncultured Methanosarcinales archaeon | reverse complement strand
AACAGAAACATTTTTAAACCCTCCACCCCTTTTCTTAGACGTCATGGGGAAGATTGAGACAGGGGTGGACAAGCTAGTAGGGCTTGTCAACAGAAGGAAGAGAATTTCTGTGCCTGAGGCTGCCAAGGAGCTGGGAGTGGCTGTCCCTGTGCTGGAGGAATGGGCTGACTTCCTCGAAGAGGAGGGCATCATCTCTCTGCAGTACAAGCTGGCCAAGACTTTCCTGGTTGAGCGCAGGCTATCCAAGGAGGAGGTCGAGGAGAAGGCCAAGCAGTTCGAGGGCAAGAAGGAATCGTTCGTTCGCCGCGTTGAGACTGCAGCATCTTCCATCGACCGAGAAGCCGAAGGACTCACCAACTTGAAGCAGGAGTTCGAGAAGATCAAGAAGGACCTCGGCGGAGAGATCGACGGCGTCCAGAGCCAGCTGAAGGAGCTTGAGAAGTTCGAGGACCTCAAGAAGAACATCGACAAGGAGATGATCAGCCAGCAGCAGGAGTTCAAGGACAAGATCCGCGAGATGGACAGCCAGATATCCAGGGAGGAGAAGCGCTACGAGGAGATCCTGGCCGAGGTCGATGCGGAGAAGGCCAAGCTCTCAGAGGAGCACGGCGAGGCGGAGACGCTCGAGAAGGAAGAGGAGAGAATCACCAAGCGCCTCCAGGACTTCATGGGCATGGTGGACGCTATCAAGCAGAAGATCAAGCTCGAGGACGAGCTGATTGACGTATCGGACAAGCACATCGCAAAGCTCGACGGAATGGCCAACAACATATCCACCGAGGTCAAGTCCAAGAGGAAGATGATCGACGCCCTCATCAAGGAGAGCAAGGAGAAGGAGAAGCAGATACTGGAGCTGCAGGAGGGCGTCATGAAGAAGGTGCTGGAGAGGCGCAAGCAGATCGACGGCTACATCGAGGAAGGCAAGGCCAAGACCGCCCATATCAAGTCGTTCTTCGCCAAGAAGAGCAAGGTGGAGCAGCTCCTAACCACTCTTGAGAAGGAGAGGGAGGGGCTCAAGAGCGAGCTCGCCGGGCTCGTGAGAAAGGCGATAGCGTTCAACCTCATGTCCAAGTCTTCAGAGGTGAAGAAGCACATATCAGAGCTTGAGAAGAAGTTCAAGGACGTCGAGAAGAAGAAGGAAAGCTTCGAGAAGAGGCTCGGCGACTTGATCAAGATGGTTCGGAAGTGATTATCATGGGAAAAGGGGTGAAGAGTTCTAGAAAGTCAGCAGCCGCCAGGCCGAAGGCAAAGAGACCTAAGAGGTCCGCTCCCAAGAAGCCTACTAAGCCGTCGGGCCCGAAAGTAGCCAGGAAGCCTGCCTCACCCGCCTCGCCTGAAGACCTGAAGAAGAGGTTCGAGGAGTTCAAGAAGCGAAAGGAGGAGGCCAAGCCGGAAAGTAAGCCCAAAGGCAAAGGTGGGAAGGCTGGCGTGGAGGCCCGGCAGCAAGGGAAGCCCAAGGCTGAGGCCAAGGAGAAGGCTGGCGAGGAAGTAAAGCCGTTTAGTCCCAAGAAGCTCAAGGAGTCTGACCTGAAGGCCCAGGTCGACAAGCTCAAGGAGGAGGGGCCTGAGGAGGCTGAGCCCGAGGAGAAGAAAGAGGAGGAGAAGATCCTCGAGAACCTCGACAAGTACGATTTCTTCTCGAACAAGATGCCCATCACCATCTTCGTCTACCGGAAGGAAGGCGAGTTCGTACCCGTCTACAAGGTCCAGATATCCAGCATATCCCCGACCACGGAGATACTGCTCGAGCGCATCAGGAAGGAGCTGATCAGGCGAGTCAACCTGGGGATGATGGAGATCACCGACTTCAAGAAGAAGGACGCGGTAGAGGAGCGGTTCCGCGAGACCATCGGCGACATGATCGACCGATACTTCCCAGACATCGATGACGACACCAAGGGCTTCCTGACCACCTACCTAATCCAGAAATCCCTTGGTCTGGGCAACATAGAGATTCTGATGGACGACCCGCAGCTCGAGGAGATCGTCATCAACTCAGCATCTGAGCCAGTCTGGGTCTACCACAAGAAGCACGGCTGGCTCAAGACCAACCTCATGATGAACGAGGAGTCCCAGACCAAGCACTACGCCACGATGATCGCGAGGAAGGTGGGGAGGCAGATAACTGTACTTGAGCCTCTGCTGGACGCCCACCTGGGAGAGGGCGACCGTGTGAACGCCACGCTCATACCAATATCGACGCGGGGCAACACCATGACCATCCGAAAGTTCTCCCGCGACCCATGGACCATAACGAGATTCCTCAAGTCGCGGACGATGTCGCCCGAGTCCGCAGCGCTGGTCTGGACGGCCATGCAGTTCGAGCTCTCAGCGATAATCGCTGGAGGCACGGCTTCCGGCAAGACCTCGACCCTCAACGTGCTCGCCAACTTTTTCCCGCCCAACCAGCGCATCATCTCGATCGAGGACACGAGGGAGATCCGGCTTCCCAAGTTCCTGCACTGGGTGCCCATGTCAACGCGCCTGCCCAACAGCGAGGGCAAGGGGGAGATATCCATGGAGGACCTTTTGGTCAATGCGCTCAGGCAGCGTCCCGACCGAATATTGGTGGGAGAGGTGAGGCGCAAGCGCGAGGCTGAGACGCTTTTCGAGGCCATCCACACCGGCCACTCGGTATACGCGACCTTCCACGCCAACAACGTCCAGGAGGCGATCGACCGGCTTACCAACCCTCCGATAGACGTGCCCAAGACCATGCTCCCTGCCATATCGATGATACTCATCCAGTTCAGGAACAGGCGGACCGGCATCCGCCGCGCATTCCAGATCGCAGAGATATTGCCTGACGCCTCGCCCAACCTGCTCATGCAATATGACGGGAAGAAGGATGTGTTGGAAAATGTGAACAAGTCCAAAAGCCTGCTTTCCACCCTGCGTCTCTACACGGGCTATTCTGAAGGCGAGCTTAGCAAGCTCCTGGCCGAAAAAGTCAAGATCCTGAAGTGGATGGTAAAGCATGATATCCAGAGCATCGACGCGGTCGGAAGGGTGATGGCTGAGTTCTACACCAACCCTGACCACCTCATGTCGTACGTCAACAAGAACAAGAAGTTCGTGGAATGAAATGGCCACCAACCTATTCAGGCGCATCGCGCAGAGGATGCCGTATCTCAGGACACAGCTCCGCCGAGCAAGGCTTTTCGAGGAGCCTGAGGCCTTCGTCAAGCGCATATTCATAACGAGCGTCTACCTGAGCATCATTTTCGAGGCCATCATCTTCCTCTTCCTAAAGAACATGGAGGCTGTGCAGAAGCTGATTGTGCTTTTGGTGCTGCTCCCAGTAGCCTTCATCATCATGTTCTCCTACTTCCTTCACTACCCTGACGCGGTCATCCTTAGGAGGGAGAAGGAAATCGGGCGCGAGATAGTATTCGCCATCCGCTTCCTGATAATCGAGCTGGAGAGCGGCGTCCCGCTGTACAACGCGCTGATAAACATATCCAAGAGCTACAAGGTGGTGGGGGAGTACTGCGCAGAGATCATTGACAAGGTGAACATGGGGACCACCATGGAGGACGCCATCAACGAGGCAGTTGAGCTGACGCCTTCGAGGGACCTGCGCAAGGTCTTTTGGCAGGTGTTGAACTCCCTCCGCACGGGTTCAGATGTCTCCAGGCCTCTCAAGAGCGTTCTCGAGCAGATCACCAAGGAGCAGCAGATCCTGATAAAGGAGTACGGTCGGAAGCTGAACCCACTTGCGATGTTTTACATGATCCTGGCTGTGATCGTCCCTTCCCTGGGCACGACGATGCTCATGGTGATTGCGACCTTCATGGGATTCAATCTCTCCCTTATCGTGCTGCTGGTCCTGGCAGCCTTCCTCGGCTTCGTGCAGTTCATGTTCTTCCAGATAATCAGGGCCCAGCGGCCGGCGGTGGACTTCTGATGGCGAAGAAGACCCTGACCGAAAAAGCCTTGGACAAGACAATCGAGCAGAAGAAGCAGGAGGTGGCTGACCTAAAGAAGCAGGTGCACAAGAGGAGCGTCGTCCAGAAGATAAGGACCTGGCACCTCAAGAAGAAGGTGATGATGGAGACCAAGAAGGAGAAGGAGGCCAAGAAGAAGAAGAAGGTGCAGGCCAAGAGGCGCAGGTCTGCGGCCGAGCGCCGCAGGACCCTCAACCTGTTCCTAGAGAAGGCCGGCATAGAAATCGAGTACCGCGTCCTCTCCAAGAGCATATTCAACGCGAGCATCGTTATGGCATTCCTGCTCTCGATATACCTGATGGTCAGGTTCTCCATAGACAAGCCAGGCATCCTGTACTCGATTATCATGCTAATCGTCACTTGGAGCTTCGGGTTCCTGCTGATTCTCATGATCAGCTGGGGGGTCTTCCATGTCTACCTGGACATGAAGATATACCAGAGGCGAAAGGAGGTCGAGGAGGTGCTGCCCGACTTCCTTCAGCTCACCAGCGCGAACATCAGGGCGGGCATGCCCATCGACCGGGCGCTGTGGTTCGCTGTCCGGCCGCGTTTCGGGGTGCTGGCAAAGGAGATTGAGGACGTCGCCAAGCGCACGCTGGTCGGCGAAGAGCTGTACGCCTCGCTGCACGTCTTCACCGAGAAGTTCGACTCGCTCATTCTAAGCAGATCGATCAACCTCCTCATCGAAGGAATCGAGGCCGGGGGCGAGGTCGGGGAGCTGCTGGACAAGATCGCAAACGACATCCAGGAGAGCAGGATAATGAGGAAGGAGATGGCGGCGAACGTCACGACCTACGTGATATTCATCACCTTCGCTTCCATTGTTGCCGCCCCCTTCATGTTCGGCCTGGCCTACCAGCTGCTGACGGTGATCCATTCCATCGTGTCGACGCTGGACATGTCGGCGACGACCTCTTCTATGGGCATGGGGTTCAACGTGTCGGCTGACAGCATATCCCTAAGCGACTTCAGGACCTTCTCCATGGTGGCGCTGTCTGTCACGGCACTCTTCTCATCCATGATAATCTCGGTAATCAAGAAGGGAAACATAACTGAGGGGTTGCGCTACATACCGACATATATTCTCATATCGCTGCTAATATACATGCTGGCCGTCAGGTTCCTTGGGGTTTTCATGAGCGGCCTCATTTAATATACATAAGAGTATATTAATATAATAAATCGAAATATTTAAATAGGTGACTTGATATAAGTAGCAATTAATCATAATAAGAGGTGATCTCATGAATAGGAGAGGACAGGCAGCCATGGAGTTCCTGATGACCTATGGGTGGGCCATCCTGGTCGTGCTCGCGGCAATCGGAGCCCTGGCATACTTTGGCGTCCTTAGCCCTGACAAGTTTCTCCCAGAGAAATGCACTTTCCCGTCAGGACTGGACTGCATCGATAAACCCGCAATAAGTGGAACAAGTATCAGTGTCGCAGTGAAGAACAACATTGGCTACCCGATGATTATCTCGAGTGTCACGACGGATGCGTGCACTCTGACAGCCAACAACAGTGTTACAGTCAACGGTCTGGCGCCACCTCAGACGGTCCAGAACAACGCCCAAGCGACAATCGCGTTGACATGCAACGCAGCGTTGTCAGGACGTGTGAGCGGTGATATCACAGTCAACTACGTGAACCAGGAGACCAACCTTTCACACGCGGCTGTGGGTTCGATCACTGGCAGGGCCTAAACAGGCCAAATTTTTTTCTTTTTACCATGAGAGGGGCAGCAGTGCTGTTAGTTTTCTTACTCACGATAACCACTGTCAGCGCTGCCACCACCATCTACAACGGTACTTTAGGCCCCGGCATCAATGCGACCACCACTTCAGGCCTCACCTTCAGCGTGTTCGGCTCGCCGGACCCAGAGCGCGCCATGGTCTACTTCTACGGCGGCCAGTCCTTCTACCTCTACAACGGGACGTGCGACGAGAAGAACTCGATGAGGATATGCCTGTGGAACGTCGGCCACTCTGGCTACGACTGGAAAACGCCGGATCCTGACAGGCACACCACCTACACCGTGCTCTACCAGTACAGCGTCTCCATACGCACCTCGACATCAGCCCTCTCGTTTTCGAGGTCCATCCCTAACCCGACGCTTCCGCCCGACGGCGAGGCCAAAGTGGAAACCACGCTCAAGAACACAGGAGAACTTCCGGCGCTTAACGTGTCCTTCATGGAGCTCGTACCTGACGGGCTCAAAGTCACGCAGATAACCGACTGCACCCTTTCGGGCAGCACAGTCAAGTGGCAGGGCGTGCTTAATCCAAACCAGGAGGCAGACTGCTCGTACAAGGTAACAGGCAAGGTGCCCGGTACCTACAGGATACAGGCCAACGCCAGCTGGACGGACGACGCCTATGCCAAGACCGCCAGCTTCGCAAGCTCGGATGTCGTGGTCTCTTCCCACCCCATAACCCTGTCGGTGACATTCACCAATACCACGCTTGGGGTCGGCGACCAGTTCAACATAACGCTGTCGCTGAACCCCACCCAGATAATCTACATAGACGCGCTCAGGCTCAACCTTCCACAGGGCATCACGGTTGTGGAGGCCCCGGATGGCTTCGAAGCCCCGGAATACACCTATGAGGGCACGGTCAACAAGCCTACCTCGATGAGCTTCCTGGCCAAAGCAACGCGCACCGGGGAGCAGAAAGCGACTGCGAGCTTGGACTACCGCCTCTCGAGCGTCTCTTCGTCGGTGGAATCTTCGGCCTCCCTGACAGCATCCATCGAGCGGGGCTTCATCCAGACCAGGATAAAGGAAGGCGTCCTTGACCTGGAAGGGGGAGAGCTCGTCTTCCAGTTCATCAACCCCACTGCCAACACGTTCTACAACATAACCCCGCGCTTGGTGACGACGATCCCCCTGGACTTTGAGGACGAGACATTCCCAAAGCTCTCCAAGCTCACCAACCACGAGTTTGAGTATGCGTTGTCCACTGTGCCTGTGAACCATTCGACCCAGTCGCTGAAGATATCGGTCGACTACTACACAGAATACGGCGAGAAGCTCACTGAGGAGATCGAGCAGGAAGTGACTGTCCTGACCTCCGAGGAGGCACCGGTCCCTGAGCCGGCGCCGGCGCCTGAGCCGGAGGCAGAACCAGAGGTTGAGCCGGAGTGGATAAAGAAGGAGCTGCTGCTGCTCGTTATCCCGTGCGTGCTGATCGCGATATTCATGTGCATTATTTTATTCACCTACAAGTTCAAGAAAGTGTAACTTATTTATACATGCGCACCTTTGCATGAACCCATGATAAGGAAGCCGATAGTTGCAGGACAGTTCTACGAGGCTGACTTCGACCAGCTGACCAAGGAGATCGAAGAATGCTTCAGGTCCGAGCGCGGACCGGGAGACCTGCCCATATCGAAGAGGGAAAAGAAGCTCAAGGCGGTGATAGTGCCGCATGCCGGCTACTTCTTCTCAGGCCCTGCCGCCGCATGGGCCTACAAGGAGATCGCCGAGGCCCAGCTTCCGGACCTTTACATCATAATCGGCCCGAGCCATCAGGGTGCTGACACCTGCATAAGCATAGACTCGTTCGAGACCCCGCTGGGCGTAGTTCGGGCCGACCAGGCTTTCGGCAAAGCCCTCGCAGCGCAGGCAGGGATCAAGATGGACCCGCAGGCGCACCAGTTCGAGCACTCGGTAGAGGTGCAGCTGCCTTTCCTGCAGTACGTCAACAGAAAGGACATCGAGAGGCTCAAGATACTCCCAATACTCGTATCGCATGCGACCGACTACGCGGAGCTGGGCAGGGACATCGCCAGGGCGCTTGAGGAAAACAAGAGGAAGGCAATCATCGTGGTCTCGAGCGACTTCACCCACTACGGCAGGAATTATCACTACATCCCGTTCTCTCTCGACGTGCCCAAGCAGCTCTACGATCTCGACGGCAAGGCCATCGAGTACATCCTAAAGCAGGACGTGCAGGGATTCATGGACTACGTGTACAAGACTGGCGCGACCATCTGCGGCCAGGTAGGGATAGGGGTGCTGCTGTCCGCGCTGCGGGCCGAAAAGGTCGACCTGATGATGTACTACACCTCCGGCGATGTAATCAACGACTACGCGAATGCTGTGGGCTACGCGAGCATCGTCTTTCGGTAGAAAAGTTTATATCTCTTCGACGTTGTAACTTCTCCGATGGGGAATAACAAGGTGGTAGGGGTACTTCTCCTGATAATCGCGTTCCTGGAGCTAGTCGCCTTGCCGTTCTTCATCGCACCGCCCGCTGTCTTCCTACTCGTATACTACGTGCTGCTCCTCGCCGGGCTGATGGCTTTGCGCAGGCGCCCAGGCCTTTCCACCAGAAAGGGCCAGATAACCGTGTTCATGATCCTGGGGATAGTCATGATTGCCGTGACCGGATTCCTCATACAGGCCCAGTCCAAGATATCGCAGATACAGCTGGAGAAGCAGAACGAGAAGCTGGTCTCCGACATGATGCAGACCAACGCGCTCAACTACTACGTGACGCTGTGCCTTGACAAGTCGGTCAAGACAGCGATCGAGCGGTTCGGGATGCAGGGCGGCTACGTGTACAAGTACCAGGACGGGACCTTCTTCTTGGCGGGCGACCCCGACCCGTACGGCTGGAAGGACGTTCCCGTTTACTCCAACTTCACCTATGAGGGGAGGAGCTACAACGTGAGCTACCTGATAACCAGGTCCAGAGACTATTCCGAGGTGCTGCCCCCTGACGTCTACCCATGCAGGACCAGCCTCGGCTACGGCCACGAGCCCCTATGGTGCGGGTGGGTCAACGATCCCATGCTGAACCCAGACCTCGACCTCTACTCGTACGGCCAGTTCAACCTTAAGGGGCTGTGCCAGACGTCAGCTACCAGGACCGCGACCTTCTGCCCGTATACAGGCGACCCTCCGAGGATCGACGCCACGCTCGGCTCGTACATAACCCAGCTGGTCAAGGACTGCGTCGAGTTCGAGAGCATCCCGGGCATCAACGAGACCTACACGATAACAGAGGGCGAGGACGCCTTCGCCGAGGTGAGCTTCGGCAGGAACATCGTGGGAGTCAACCTCGAGTTCCCAATCATCATAACCATACAGGGCAGGCCTCCTGTCACCAAGCTGCTGTACTTCTACAACTCCCAGCCGGTCAGGTTCCTCGAGGCATACACCCTGGCCTACAGGATGCTCATCCCGGAGGTCAACGACCTGGAATACGACATGGTTGCAGACACCAAGGCCAGGAACATCGTTCCCAACTACATGTACCTGACCAAGCACGAGCGCGGCTACGATGACATAATCATCATCAAGGACGAGCGCTCGCTCATCGAGGGCAGGCCCTTCATCTTCGCCTTCGCGCGGCAGAACAGGTATCCCATACTCGACGCCATCGACTACCAGGCCAACAACATGTACGAGATCATAGCCTACGAGAACGAGAGCTCGATCAGCATCAGCCCGAGAGGTTGGGACCCTGACGAGGACGAGCTGTTCTACACCTACACGGGTTGGCGCGCATACGATTGGATGCACTCCGAGATGTTCGACTCCGGCGAAGGGTGCGACCCTTACGGCGATGGCGACACGGCAGGCATGTGCGCGAACCTCTCGATTTCAGGGAGCGACCTGGGGCCGCACAACGTCACGGTGACGGTGACCGACGGCAACCTGAGCGACTGGCAGACCGTCCGCATACTCATCGACGACATCATCGTCGCGGTCGCGCGCGGCTACAACCAGTACCTGGACGTGAGGAATGACTGGGCATCGCTCGAAGACTTTTACGTCCTTGACGCTGCGAACACGCGTGACGACTTCTCTTCCTCAGGCCAGCTGATGTTCAGGTGGGTGGACGAGCAGGTGCATGACCTGCTGGGCAACCCCTACGACCTGAGCAACCCGATGTACGACGGGCCCAGCCCGTTCCTGCGCATACCTGCCGACCTGGACGTCGACGGCTATTTCAGCATCTGGAACGTCAGCGCGCCGTACTCTGAGCCTGTTGGCATGCACAATGTGCTGCTAACGGCGTACGGCACGGGCACGAGCGGCGCTGACCTGCTCCAGGTGGATGTCAAGCAGTGCCTGCCGCACTACGACCCCTGGGCTGCTGCCTGGCCTTACTCGAACGCCACAAGACCCTTCACTAACGATGACGAGATAGACGTCGATCTCGACGGCGTCCCTGACCGTTTCTACAACAAGACTGTCCTCGACCCGTTCCTTGCCAACCACACGTGCTGCGCACCTGACGGCACTTACCAGGCACCGGCGACTCCCTGCTACCAGTTCGTCTCATTCACATGCGGAGCCCCCCTGGCATCGGACACCCTGTCCGAGGCGCTGCCGCCCGCGAACTACATCATGGCAGACCAGGACATGGATTGGACCGGCTTCCAGCCTTGGGTGTATGACATGTACGTCATCCACGGCGCGCTTGACGGCGCGGGTTTCCCGCTTCCGAACTTCCCGCTCCCCAGGAACAGGAGGTTCATCTTAAATGCCGACCCGTCGGGATTCACCAACGAGGACCACGACAACGACTATTACGTGAGGACCTACACGCAGTACTGCGGCGTTGTCACGCCGGATCGAGACCCTGCCGACCGCGAGGCGGTCGACCCCTACCCGACCGGTTCTGTGCCTACCCAAGGAGCGTTCCAGCCCCGCGGAAACATCTGCAACGGCACGGTATTCGACGTCTACGAACAGTACGACATCAATCCCTCAACTCCGCAGATCGAGAGCTGCGATTTTCCCCTGGCTGCTAACCAGGGCGAGCGCTGCGGCGGTTGCTCTGTCGGGTACGGCGAGAGCGTTACCGACCCGACGCAGGCGACATGCAGGGTATTCTCGGGCGACACGTGGGAGCACTGGAACTACGTCAACTCCCCGCTGCCTGCTGATTTCAAGGACACCTACTTCCGCGACCGCTCTGGGAACCTCCCTGACGGAGCGTGCATCGACATTCCCAGATGCTCCAGCTACCCGGCAGGAGCGTCCACCTACGATGACGTCGCCCTAAACGGCCTGGCCGCGTCGCTCTCCAACTCAGTATGCCGGGCGACCTGCAACGGCGCTGACGGCTCGTGCACCGCGGTTTCTGCGAGGGTGTGCGAAGTCTGCAACGACTACGGCATGCCCGCCGGCGGCCCCACCTCAGGCAACCAGGTGCCAAACGAGTACTTCTTCTGCGATGAGGAGAACGGCTACATACGCGAGTTCAGGTGCCAGGCTGCTACCTCAACCTGCGAGCCCGCAGATACCATGGGCGTGCCCAACACGCTTGAGTTCCAGGGCTGCGAGGACCCGGACCAAACTGGCTCTTCGTGGTGCAACCAGGGGGACGGGCTTGTGACCGACCCGCTTGCTCTCACGAGCCAGGCGTGCGGAGCGACTGAGTGCTGCATCGAGAGCGGCGTCGACTTCGACAGGTGCGAGGACCCATGCGAGGTACCGGACCACATCAACACCTACTGCAGCGGCGGCGTGCAGTGCGACCCGGCGCTCGGAGGGCCGTCTTGCACCTTCCGAGGGCTCGGCGACTGCCCAGTTATAAGCGACGACCCCGCACAGGTCGGAACCCCGGGCAACTCAGTTTTCAGCGGTTTCTGCAGCGATGTCTTGCCGGACGGCAACAGTGACTGGTGCATCCCTGACAGGGATATCGGCAACACCTGCAGCACAGACTTCGAATGCAACGACTACGACGGCGACGGCTACACAGGAGACTACGGCTGCTACCAGGACTGGCTTGACCCGCTGGGTATGGACATGAGGTGCTGTTCTGGCCCGTACGTCTACGGCGGGTCTTGCGATGAGACCCCGCCACCGCAGGCTACTATCCAGTCGTCGGGTAATCCTGATACCTTCACATGCGGCACGAGGGACACGGCCCTGTGGTTCAACTTCGACGACGGCTTCCAGTTCTCGCTTGGCGTCTACGGCGGGGACTTCTCAGAAGTTGAAGGTTACTTCCTCCTCTACCAGAGAAGGGAAAACATGGTGCAGTACCCGATAGCATGCATGCCAAATCCAATCGGGGTGACGCCCCCTTTCTCCTGCAGTTGGGCTTACCCGAGAGTGCCTGCCACGCTTGTGGGAGACAGGACTGTCGTAGCTGACCCGCCGATTTCGGCATCTGTCCCCAATCCTTCCAACGGATTGACGGACGGCTACTACCGGGCGATAGCTCAGGCCTATGACGGCGTGCGCCGAGCTGGTCCGATGAGCGATGACACTTGCTACTTCAACATCGACACGACTCCGCCGAGCGTGGCGAACGTCTACATGTACGACGGGGAGCTTACGGGAACGTCCAATCCGAGACCCATACAGACCAATTCGCTCGGGCCTGGCAACACCTTCATCGGAAGGAAGCCCATTTCGGACATGCTGCACATGCGCGTCTCCATGAACGACAACGCGCCGATAAGGAGGATAGGTACCGGGGTCTACATTCCGTCGTTCAATCCGGCATACGTGCTGCCTGAGTTCAGGGCCTACAGTGAATGCAGGTTCAGGTACGGCCCGCAAGGCACCCTCTCGCCAGGCAACCCCCCATGGTCTCCCTGGTACGGACCGACCGACGCAGCCAATTACGGTCCTTATTACGAAAGTGAGGTCTATGCCAATCCCAATCCCAACCAGTACCCGTCTGACCACATAGGCTGCACAGGCGCGGACATGTACAGGCGGTTCTGCGTGACAGATGTTCCGCTCGCATCGCCTAGCGGCATATATGAGATGGAGGTCCAGTGCAGGGACCAGACTTCCCAGAACCCTGCCAACGCGGATCCCAACGTCGGAAGCTTCGTCCTCCCTGTGTACTTCCGAATCGACCGCGATCCTCCGACTGTGGACCTCTTCGAGCTGACTGAAGGGACATTATCGACCAACCCCTTGATACACCTGCACGTGCAGGCATCTGACACTCCACGGACCTCGCCATACTGGGACGACAACGGAATCGCCGCCATCAACTACACGGTCACAGACACCTTCACAGGGGCTGTTCTCATCGACGCAGGGTACGAGATCTCGCCTGTCGCAAATGATATCGATGAGGTGATTGCGCTCGACACCGGATTGGCCGGGGACGCTTCCCTGTCTGTGTGCGTCGATGTGATGGACTACGCCGGGAACATGGGCGGGGCTCCGGTGTGCACTCCCATCTTCATCGACATGGGCAACCCGACGGTCACGCTAACAGTAACAGGCGAGTACCCCGCGTCCGGCCCGCAGTACTCGAACGAGTTATTCCGCATCGCGTGGTCGGGTACCGACTTTGGCTCGGGCATCGCCTACTGCTCGCTCATGTACAACATGGGAGGCGGACCTACAGAATTCGACCGCGACCCTGCAGCTGGTTCGCAAGCGCTCTTCACACAGACTGTCAGCGGAGCAGTAGATTTCATACCTTCAGACCCGAGCGTCTCGAGGCAATACATCTTCTCGATTTACTGCGAGGACCATGAGGGGCATTTCGCGGGCACCTCCTCGACCGGCTTCTGGGACATCGACGAGCCGACTGTCGAGCTTCCGCGGGACACGGACAATGATGGTGACATTGAGTGCGAGGTCAACTACATCAACTACATATTCAACCCGTTCGTGACCACGCGCTATCAGTTCAGCTTCCTGGCAGACGATCCCGGCTTGTACCAATCAGGTCTTGCTGAGGTTCTTTCCTGCGAGTCTGCTATCAGCGTGGACTGCATCCCTTCAGTGCCTGGCTTGCAGCGGACGGTGAGCTCTGGAGGTTTCAGCGCGGACAGGAGGGTGTGCTACCTGGCCAGGGACAATGTGGGCAATGAGGCGCCGGCTGTGTGCAAGGATGTGAGACTGACCGGCGTGCTGACTCTCGAATCCGACTGCGCAGCAACACCAGATCCCAACGACTGTCCTTGTTCGACCTGCACCAATCCATCGAGTACGTGCTGATTTTCTTCTGCCAAACGGCATCAATAGAAATCTATATTCGTCCATATGAATCGAAAAATATATAAAGGAACATACCCAATATTCTCGACAAACATAAAATGGGTAAAAAAGAGGGATGGTCTTTTTTTAGTAGTCACACCTCTATAGTCAACTTTTTCAGGGTGGGGAGGCGTAGGAGGGGCCTTGTGACATCTGAAAGAATTGTCCATCTCTTAGGATTACTCGCACTCATTCTCGTCGTGGTCGCGCTTGGGAGGCTGCCTTTCTCTGACCATCCCTCAAAGGCAGCCCCTGCGCCGACGACCTCGTACCTTGTGCAGCCGATCAGCTACCTCTACGAGCTGACCGACGACGGCTGCTGCGAATGCGACACCAACCTGCCCGACCACACCCTCGGGGGCTGCTGCGGACGCTTCGGCACCTTCGGCGGCCCTGATTTCGACTACTGCGCAAACTACATGTGGCAGGCAGGCGACGACTGCGCCACCATCCAGGCGAGCGGCGACCCGTTCTGCGAGACAGGGGTCTGCGCGTACACCGACGCAAACCAGGTCTTCAGGTGCGAGGCTTCTAAGTCTAGGGCCGAATGCAACGCCTTCACCGGAACATTCTATCCGGGAGAGACGGACCCTGAGGCACCGGAGGAATGCGTGCCCGGCTGCTGCATCTACACATACGATGACAATTATTACAGCGACCAAACATGGTGCGAACAAGCACAGGAAGCCGTATGCCTGAGTTATGGCACTGGTGCTTTGCCTCCCGGTTTCATCGATCCGAATGATTGGCAGAATACCAGGGATATGGCTTGGATAACGCAGTCCGATGTTCTCCTCCAGTGCAGAGATCCAGGATACTGCAGCCAGATTTCTGGTATCAAGCACACCGTCCAGGGAACCGTCACCGACGGAACAAACCCAGTCCCGAACGCGGACGTCTACTTCAACGGCAGGCTGGTCCAGGCAAACGGCCTCGGATTCTACTCCATCCCAAACGTGCTTGCCGGGGATTATGACGTCTACATATTCGCCGACG
>CAZPJY010000035.1:0-15652 GCA_964587045.1 uncultured Methanosarcinales archaeon | reverse complement strand
GATGAGAATCGAATTCAAGAATCGGAAAGGGGAAAAGCTCGTCGGCGTACTCCATAAGGCAAGCGACAGTTCAGAGATCGTCGTCTTCATACACGGTTATCTTTCCAGCAAGGATACAAGTGCCAAGATCAATTCAGAGGCCCTTGCAGAATTAGGAATAAATGCATTCAGGTTCGACCTATCCGGCTGCGGGGAATCGGAGGGGGACGCATCGCGCGGAACGATAACCGGATGGGTGGAGGACGCAGAGGACGCCCTTGAAATGCTCAAGGGCAGGGGCTATGACCGGTTCGAGCTGGTCGGCAGCAGCGCAGGAGGCTTGATAGCCATGATCCTGGCCCTGAAGAGGGGCGACATCACCAGGATGGTCCTCAAGGCGCCTGTTTCCGACTACATCGCGCAGCGGACGAAGAGACTGGGCAGGGGATACGTTGAGGAATGGAAAAAGAAAGGCTACATCATGTTCCCTAGGAGAAACAAGCCAGACCTGAAGATCTACTACGACTTCATGGAGGACGCGACAAAATATGTTATGTACGACAAAGCCAAGCAGATCAAGATTCCGACGCTGATACTCCACGGCACTGAAGACGAACACATACCTGTTGAGCATTCCGAGAAGCTCGTCCAAAATCTTCAGAACGGGTCGTTGGTTATAATTGAGGGGGCAAACCACGGCCTCGCAGTGGACGGCGACTACTCGTTTGGAAAGAAGCTGCTTCTGGATTGGTTAAGAGAAAAAAACTAGTTCTTTATCGCAGCATGTGCTGCGGCAAGCCGGGCGATGGGCACGCGGTACGGCGAGCAGCTTACGTAGTCCAGCCCAGCGCGGTGGCAGAACTCGACGCTTGAAGGCTCGCCACCGTGCTCTCCGCATATGCCGACCTTGAGCGATTTGCGGGTCATGCGTCCCTTCTCGACCGCCATGGCGACCAGCTGTCCGACCGCTTCCTGGTCCAGAACCTGGAACGGGTCTGCTGCGAGCAGCCCCTTTTTCACGTACTCGGGGACGAACTTGGCGACGTCATCCCTGGAGAATCCGAAGGTCATCTGGGTCAGGTCGTTGGTGCCGAAGCTGAAGAACTCCGCGTCCTCGGCTATCCTGTCGGCCACGAGGGCCGCGCGCGGTACCTCTATCATGGTCCCGACCAGATATTCCATCTCCACGTCGTTCTCCGCCAGCACCAGCTTGGCCGTCTTGTCGATTATATCCTTTAGATAGGTTAGCTCAGCGCGGATGCCGACCAGCGGCACCATTATCTCAGGCCTCACATCGAGGCCAGACTCCTTGACATTGCACGCTGCTTCCATGATCGCCCGTGCCTGCATCTCAGCAATCTCAGGATAAGTGATCGCCAGCCTGCAGCCGCGGTGCCCGAGCATGGGGTTGGTCTCCCGAAGGGAGTCTACGATGCCCTTGAGTTCCGAGCTCTTGACGCCGAGCTCCCTTGCAAGGGCCTCTATCTCCTCTCCCTCGTGCGGCAGGAACTCGTGCAGCGGAGGGTCCAACAGCCTGATAGTGACAGGCCTGCCTCCCATGGCCTTGAATATGCCCTCGAAGTCAGAGCGCTGCATGGGGAGCAGCTTGGCCAGGGCCTTCCTCCTCTCCACCTCGTTCTTGGCCACTATCATCTTCCTGACCGCCATGATCCTGTCGCCTTCGAAGAACATGTGTTCGGTCCTGCACAGCCCTATGCCCTCAGCGCCGAACCTGACTGCGACCTCGGAGTCGTGCGGCGTGTCCGCGTTGGTCCTGACTTTAAGTCTCCTTACAGAGTCCGCCCAGCCCATCAGGGTGCTGAAGTCTCCGGAGACTGTGGGTTCGACCAGCTTGGCCTTCCCGAGCATCACCTCACCGGTGCTGCCGTCGAGGGTTATCCAGTCGCCCTCCTTGACCTCAGCGTCGCCAGCCTTGAACCTTCTGGCCTTCTCGTCGATGATGATGCCATCGCAGCCTGCGACGCAGCACTTGCCCATGCCTCTTGCGACGACTGCCGCGTGGCTGGTCATTCCCCCCCTCGACGTGAGGATCCCTTGCGCTGCGTGCATACCCTCTATGTCCTCCGGGGACGTCTCAGTCCTGACCAAGACGACCTTCTTGCCCTCTGAATGCCAGGCTTCTGCGTCCTCAGCAGTGAACACGACCCTGCCTACCGCTGCACCGGGTGATGCGGGCAGGCCTTTCGCTATCTGCTCGCCCTTCTCTGAATCCTGGTCTATCTGCTTGTGCAGCAGCTGGTCAAGCTGGTTGGGGTCGACCTTGAGTAAGGCCTCCTCCCTGGAAAGCAGGCCTTCCTTGACCATCTCCACCGCTATCCTGACAGCTGCCTGCGCTGTCCTCTTTCCGCTGCGGGTCTGCAGCATGTATAGCTTGCCTTCCTGTATGGTGAACTCCATGTCCTGCATGTCCTTGTAGTGCTTCTCCAGATCGTGGTATATTCCGACGAGCTGCCTGTACGCCCCGGGGTTGACCTTCTCAAGCTCCTTTATAGGCCTTGGAGTCCTGATGCCTGCGACGACATCTTCCCCTTGCGCGTTGACCAGGAACTCGCCGTAGAACTGCTTCTCGCCCGTGGATGGGTTTCGGGAAAAGCAAACGCCGGTGGACGACGTTTCACCCATGTTGCCGAACACCATGGCCTGGACGTTCACAGCTGTGCCCTTGAGGCCTGATATGCGGTTGATCCTCCTGTACGTTATGGCCCGCCTGTTGTTCCATGAACCGAAGACCGCCTGGATGGCGAGATCAAGCTGCTCCTTGGGGTCGCTTGGGAAGAGATTGCCTGCCTCTTCCTTTACCATGTCCTTGTACGTCGCCACCAAAGATTTCAGGTCATCCGCCGAAAGGTCGGTGTCGTACTTGGCCTTCTTGGACTCCTTGAGCTCCCCGAGGGCGTACTCGAAGTTTGAAGTGTCAATCCCCATTACGACGTCGGCAAACATCTGGATGAACCTCCTGTAGGAGTCGTAGGCAAACCTCCTGTTGCCGGTCTTCTCGGCGAGGGCCTCCACAGTCTCATCGTTGAGGCCAAGGTTCAGGACAGTGTCCATCATGCCGGGCATCGATACAGCAGCGCCGCTCCTGACGGAGACCAGCAGGGGATTGGATTTGCTGCCGAAACGCATGCCTGTCTCCTTCTCCACCACCTTAATGGCAGATTCAACCTGCTCCGGCAGCTCCTTGGGGAGCTTCTTGCCTTTCTTGTAGTACAGGTCGCACACCTCGGTCGTTATCGTGAATCCCGGAGGCACTGGTATCCCAAGTGAGGTCATCTCAGAGAGGTTGGCTCCTTTCCCGCCCAGCAGGGCCTTGTCGTCCTTGGTTCCGTCACCGAAAACATAAACTAATTTTGCGTCTTTCATACTTATCACCTGTAAAGAAGTAGTTTGCGGGAACAAATCCCTGTTAATAAAAGTTTGGTTAGAATTAGATCTGCCAGACGTAGGTGAACTGCAGGATCATTAGATTATTGGTCCCGCCCGGCAGCTTGAAGGCCTTGACCCTGCGGATGTGAGGGTACTTGTTGTCTTTTATGTAGTTGAAGGCGCTTGCGAGCCGGTGACCTGCGACGTGCTCCATGTTCCGTTCAATCTTCCCCAGGAGTGTGAACACGAGGTATTTCTTGCCGTCCACCACCTGGAAGGACACCCTAGCCGTACTTGGTGTGATCTCCTTGCGTATCGCCTTCTTCTCCTCAATCCTCCTCTGCTCATCAGCCTTCCGGGCCTCCTCTACCTTGGCTAGCAGCTTTTCGCAGTCGCCATGCCTGGGAAATCCCACAGAGGCCATGCGGTGGTCGACCTTCTTGAGGTCATTCTCGGCCTTGGTGAACTCCTTGTTCTCAATCTCCTTGAAGACGTCGTTTTCAACCATGACGAAGAGCGAGTCGATCTTGGGAACTACCACCTGGACCTGCCTTTTCACCGGCATCAAGGCGAACTGGCTGGTATGGACAAGGGTTATGATGTCGTTCAGGTAGCGCTGGGTGGGAGGGGTTATGGCCTCGACATCGACTGGGAGCGCAAAGCTCAGTATTGTGAGCAATGTGATGGTGCCCATCCTCAGCTTCGCGAGCAGATATTTCGAAAGCGACCTGTGCCAGAGCTTGGTGTCGTGCACCATCTGCTTCTCGACTTGTTCGGTTGAAGCCATCCTTACACCTCTTTGACTGTCTCGGTCACCACAGCTGTAGCTGCGACCGGGTAGGAGTGCCTGAAGCTCTTGAGCCAGGCCGAAAACGTGTCGAAATCCTTGCACCTGACCTTTAGCAGGGTAGTGTAATCGCCTGTTATTGAGAAGACCTCCCTCACGTGCGGGTCATCTGCCCAGCCCGGGTCGGGCGGCGCAGTGGTCATCACGAAGGCGATGAAAGCCTCATCCGCCGTCGCCGCGTCTACCTCTATCGTGAAGCGCTTTATCACGCCCTCACGCTGGAGCCTCTGTATCCTCACATGGACCGTGCTCGCAGGGAGCCCCACTGTCTTCGCTATTTCGCGAATCGGTTTCCTCGCGTCCCTCTGCAGTTCCCTGATGATCCGCTCGTCATTCCTGTCCATACCTACCACTGAAAATAAAAAAAAGCTCTCCGGGGGTGTGCGAGAAACAACGCTGTAACGTTGTTGGACTTCATCGTGTGGAGAGCCGTAAAAAAACATTAATGATTTTGTCCATTAAATATAAATATCTTTCTATTTTGTCCAGAAAACTAAAAAATTATTGGACGTTGTCCAGTATTTTCAAAATAGCATGGACTGCATCAACGAGAAAATAAAGAAAAGAGGTGTTTATTTGATCAAGCGGTACTTGCCCAGAATCGCCTTGTAAAGCTCGAAATCCGATGACGCTTTGAACTGCGCCAATTCCTCAGGCGGCAGCTTGAGAAGCCACTTGTGCGTGATCTTGAGGACCTGCTTGACCTCCTCGTCAACGCCGGGGGCTTGATCCTCAGGCTCAACATCCCTCCTCTTGAGGAAGTTGATTTTGGCAAACAGTCTGGAGAGCACCCTCTCCTTCCTGGCCTCAATCTTGTCCTCAACTGCGTCGAGTTCGACGTACTCGTCCTCCATCTTCTCCAAGGATTCCTCTTTGGGCTTCGCTTCCCGGTTTACCATGTCGATGTCACCATAATCCTCATTACCGCGCCTGAAAGCCCCAAAGAGCTTAGACCAGAATGACTCCCTGTCGCTTTCGATCGTGATCTCATCCTCCCTGTCGACAGCAGGCATGGGGGTCTCTTTCAACTTAATCCTTTTCTTAGGAACCGAATAGTCGACCCGCTTGTTCAGGTAACGTGCCATTTCCGCATTGAAATCTCTCTGACCTATTAGGACCACCCGTTCATCCATATATGGTAACTCTATAAAAACTTTTCGGGTCGATATGTTTAAATACTATTGGCCGGATTATCAGCCTAATGGGAAAAGAGGTGGGACGGGCCGCACAGGTCTCGATGGAGTTCTTAGGGATTATGGGCTTCATCCTGCTGCTCATGATACCCCTTCTGGCGATTTTCATAACCCAGTCGGGCGAGCTCCAGGACGAGGTCAGCATGAAGCAGTCCTTGCAGGTGGCGAGGTCCATCGCTGATTCCGCTGAGTCCGTGTACTACCTCGGGGCCCCGTCCAAGACGAGGATCAAGGTCTACATCCCTGAAAAGGTGACCAACATGACCATCAACGGCAGGGAGATAATCTTCCACGTTGACACAATTAACGGTCCTCGAGAGATCTTCTGGACAAGCGAAGTCAACATGTCTGGATCCATCGATCCCGAGCCGGGCATACATCATATAAGCGTCCAGGCGATCGACAGCCTATCAGGAGCCTATGTCTCAATCAGCGAGTGAGGGGAAAATTGAAGGCGCAAATCTCGATAGAATTCATAGCACTGATGGCGTTGGCAGCTCTCATGATGATAATCTTTGGCTCCATCGCATCCACCCAGATAAAGGACGTCACCTCAGAGCACGAGTTCCAGATGATCAAGGACCTCAGCTACAGCATCACCAACGAGCTGGACCTGTCCGCTAGGGTCCACACAGGGTATGAGCGGACTTTTGCCGTGCCCTTGGATTTGGACGGCATCCCATTCAACATGACCATAATCAACAACCAGCTGGTTATCTCGACCCAACGTCATGAGTATTCCACATCCATCCCGCCTGTCCAGGGCAGCCTTAAGATGGGGACCAACCTCATCATGCGTGAGGCCGCGATTGTCTGCCTCAACGAAGGATGCATATTCTTCGACACGGCCGCCCCGTACGTGAAGAGCACTAAGCCTGCCGACGGAGCGACGAATGTGCCAGTGCCAGCAGAAATCAGGGCATACTTCTCAGAGAACATGAACGCCACCAGCGTGGAGTCGTCATTCACTGTGCTTGGGCTCTCGGGAGCCGCCAATTACAGCGACGTCTATTTCGATGCGCTCTTCACGCCTGATTCGATTGACTACAACACCACATACACAGCAAGGGTCGACAACACCAGCTACGACCTGGCAGGCAATTATCTGAGTAGCAGGTACGAATGGACTTTCACGACAGAGCTGGACACCTACCCCCCGGCCTCGGTCAGCAACCTCCACGAAGCCAACGTGACTGAATCATCGATAATGTGGGTATGGGCCAACCCTGCCGACGCAGATTTCGACTTCTCTGAGGTCTTAGTGAACGGCACACCTTACGCAAACACATCAGACCCCTACATCAACGTGACAGGCCTTGCGTTCGAGACCTCTTACGAAATCTTGGTGAGGACATGGGACATCAGGGACAACACCAACAACGAATGGGTCAACGACTCAGCTGCTACAGTAGCGCCGTCGCTGCTTTACGCAGACCTCTGGGACATGGCAGCAGACCTGCCTGAGCCGGTGGACTTCACATCGGGGATGAACTCGAGCGCAAACACCTTCGGCCTAGGAGCTGGAGATGACGGCTGGGACACTGGGTACCATACCTATGACAACGGCACGGTTTACTTCGGGGGGGCCAACATAGCTGAACTGGTACGCTTCAACCCCAACGCGACCGAATCCGCAGGAGGAGTGGACAGGCGCCTGGTGAATGAGGGAGGGACCACAACTAGGATCGAAATTGAGGTCGCAGGGCACGAGTGGCTGGATCCGGATACCGGCGCAGACAACGACATGATAAGCGGAGCCGTCGGCATCCAGTTCGAGGTTACCCCTGCGATGTGGACCATCTTAGTCCTGGGAGGGAACGCCACAGCAGGGTTTGACTGGTGGGTGCTGGACCCGCAAGGGCTCGAGCATCCTGTCGAGGCGGTCTGGGTCAAGGCGCGCATCCACAACGCAAGCGGCGCCTACTACCTCGGGACCAACATGGACGGCGACGCCAACGCGACAGACGATGACTACATCGATGCCGTAACCGATTCTACCGCGGACGTGCACTACGCTCTCGCACCTAATGGAGCATCGGCAAACGGCAGTGCGGCGTTCGGTATCACATCGACATTCAACGGCCCAGGGATCTACTATCTAGACATCGGGGGCAAGGTATCAGACTATTCGGTCTTCAACGAGTATATGGTGATCGCCATAGACAACGTGTACGTCAAGTTCGAGAGGTGATGGTTATCAGGAAAGCTCAGGCATTTGCGCTGGATTTCGGGATCGCGATAATCATATTCATCGCCGCCATAATCACCTATTTCCATTTCATCACCAACATGGAGACCTCGACCGACCAGAGCATGGAGGCCTCAATAATGGACGCTAAGATCCTAACCAACTCCCTCCTGGGCAGCGGAGTGCCAGTCAACTGGACCCCTGCAGATGTCGACAGGATAGGTGTCTGCGACTCGACCAACTTCCTGAACCTCACAAAGCTCCAATACTTCTACAACCTGACATCTACCGACTACGACCACACACGAAACCTCTTCGAGACCAACTATGAGTACCTCATATTCTTCACTGACAAAAACGACAACATCCTAAACCTTTCCGGCCACCAGTACTGGGGCATGCCCGGAATCAACTCTACCAACGTCTTCGACATCGAGGACCCCAAAACATTTGTCACGTTCTCCCGATTCGTGTACTACCCGAAAACAAGCGACCTTGTGGACATAGCAAAGATGGTGGTGTATATATGGGAGTGAGGGGATTCTATTTCAGCCTGGATGCTTTGTTAAGCATCACCATACTAATCATCGCCATAGTCGGCATATCAACGATGTACACCTCCGAGAGGCAAAGCTCCCAGATCGACTACCTCACCTACGACCTCGTCACCATCATGTCCAATATCAGGGTAAGCGAGATAAACAACACATTCATAGAAGAGCTGATAACAAACGGCAGCATAGTCAACCCAAACAGCACCCTCATCGAGCAGATAGGTGAGTTCTGGGCCAAGAACCAGACCTCCCTTGCGGAAAAGCTGGCGGGGAACGTGACAGAGGAACTGGTGCCGAAGGGATTCGGGTTCGGCATTTATATCGAGAACGACCTTTTGTATGAGCGGGCAACCAACCTGACAGGAAGCCTGGTATCGTCGCGCCGCATGATATCGGGCATCGAGAAGGGCAAGCCTGTCCGGGGAGCGACATCCAGGGCCTACCTTGTAGGGGTCAAGGAGCGTCTGACCGCAGCGTTCGCGTACTTCGGGGGATTCGTAGGCCAAGGCAACCTGACCAAGATCCTCTCAGGGGTTCCTGCAGACGCGGTCGTCACCTCAGTGCTCTTGGAGGCGGACATCGCCTCGAACTTCACGCTCTACCTGAACGGTACGCAGTGCGGCGGGACCTACGCTCCGACGACGGATGACATGAACGCAGACACGTGGGATATATCCTCTTGCAACGCATCGATCTTGAAGGGAGGAGACACCAACATAACTATTATTTTCCTCGGGCTGCTGAATGAGTCTTACATAGGGGGCGGGTATCTGAGGGTCGACTACAAGACGAACACCAGCATCTCGGACCTGAACACCGGCAACGATTTCTTCATGTTCCCAGGCATAAGGGGAGTGATAAACCAGTTCTCATCCTTCTTCGTTCCTGGATCTCTCCAGTCGATGAGAGCTTACCTGCACTACAACGCTCCGCGCACCAACGAGAGCAACACGACCCTCTACCTGACCATCGGTAACAGGACAGTCTTTACCGATTACAACTCGACCACAGAACAGTCCGTGTATGTGGAGGACGCAACCCTATCCTCAATGCTAAACTACGGCTTCCTCTCCAACAGGACCGTGCCGATCCGACTCGGGTTCTCGAACCTGTCATACTTCCAGCAGGCCATCAGGGGGAAGGGCATCGGCGACGCGGTACTCATAACCGACAGGTCAGGAAGCATGTACTGGCCGATGTTTGGGGCCTGCGACGTCGACAACAGCGACGGCCTCGTGCCTGACTGCAGCCCAGGACTGGCCGAGAGAATCGCAGTCGCGCAGTTCGTCGACGAGAACTTCACGCGCAGCATGGTGGAGGGGATCGAAGGCAACAGGGTCGGGCTGGTCGGATTTGGGAACTCGGTTTGCTCGAGCATGGATCTCACCGACAACGTATCGACCTTAGCGGGCGAGATTGGGACCTATGGCCCGGCAGACGGGCAGAACTGCGGCTCCACATGCATAGCGTGCGGGATCTACGAGGCGGTGCAGCTGCTAAACGACACCTCAATCGCGCTGATAAGCGAAAAGAGCGAGTGGACCTACTCCTCTGATT
This sequence comes from uncultured Methanosarcinales archaeon, assembly GCA_964587045.1. Classification (GTDB taxonomy): domain Archaea; phylum Nanobdellota; class Nanobdellia; order Woesearchaeales; family CAZPJY01; genus CAZPJY01. The sequence goes on along the minus strand of CAZPJY010000035.1, from coordinate 5,947 downwards.
TCCAGAGCTCTCCTCCTCCGAACGACGGGATGGGCAGGCCGTGGACCAACTTCTCATACGACGACAGCTCATGGGAACAGGGTTACGCGATCCTGGGTTTCGGGAGCGGAGCCGATACAGTGATACATGGGGGGGTTGCTGACCTTTGGGAGCTCCAGGCAGATAGGACAACACCAGAGGTTGATTTCACCTCCGGGATGAACTCGAGCTGGAACACCTTCGGCCTAGGAGCTGGAGATGACGGCTGGGACTGGCAGGAGGACACCTATGACTACAACGGCGGATGGACGTCATTCAACGGAGTAAGCGGAGGGGAGCTGGAGATGTACATGGACTCGACATCGAACGATGATGACATCTCCGGCGCGTACGGTGTGCAGTTCGAGATAACGCCGGACATGGCAGCCATGATATCCAGCGGCGGGACAGGCACGCTATCCTTCCACTACGAGTGGGACGACAACGGCGGCGACTTCGAATCGTCAGATGAGGTCTGGGTGAAGTCCCGGCTGCACAACGCAACGCAGACCACCTTCTTGGGCTCGGAGCTTTCAGCTGTCGACGGGGATTCCACTCTTGAGATCGCGTCCGCAGACAACCCAAACAACGATTTCTCGGGAACGTTCACCCAGGACGTGTCAGCCCTGATATCAAACCAGGGCACTTACTACCTGGATTTCGGATGCAAGCTCTTCAAGAACAGGAACAACGAGGACGGATGGTGCAGGTTCGACAACGTCATGCTTGAAATCAAGAACGTCAGCGGTGACTTCTACTTCAGGAAGAAGTTCACGGTCAGCGACCTCTCCACCATAAAAGACCCGGTGGTCCTGGTGTACTCGGACGACTCCGCCGACGTGTACCTCAACGGTGTGCTGGTGGATTCAGACCCTGTCCAGCATGCAGGCGAGTACTGGAACAGGGAAGTGGACCTCTACCGCGTACCCATGATAACAGAAGACTTCGAGTCCGGCACCAACGGATGGACGGATGGTGGCGCGGGGGAGGAATGGGAGCTTGGGGTTCCGGCCAACGGCCCGTCACAGGACCACACCCCTGCAGGCACCGAGTGCTGGGGAACTGACCTCAATGGGGATTACGAGCACAACGCTGTCTGGACCCTCGACAGCCCAGAATACAACATAAGCGACCTGGCGAGCCCTGAGCTGTCGTTTTGGGTGTGGGTGAACGGGGCGAGCGGGGACTACCTGCAGGTGTTCGTCAGCACCGACGGAGGGATGGGATGGACCCAGATAGACGACCTGATAAGGGACTATCCCACATGGACCAGGCTCACCTACGACCTGAACAACTTCATATCAGACGAGTTCAGGGTAAGGTTCACATGGATAAGCGACGGGGTGTACCCGAGGAACGAGGGCGCCTATATCGACGACCTGGTCATAACGGAGATGCAGGATCTTGGACTGTTCCAGGCAGGAGACAACATCATCGCGGTGAAGCTCGCAAACGCCGACAGCGTCTCAGCAGGCTTCGACCTCTCACTCATCGCCAATCCTCCCAGGAAGAAGGCAATGCTTATCATGAGCGACGGTGACGCGAACAGGTGCGTGTCCGACAGCAGCTGCAACGACTGCGGTGGGACCTCCTGCTGCATGGACTCATCCGGCCAGCTGACGGTCCCCTGCGATAACATCCCGGGCATCGGCGCCGCCGGAGAGCAGGCCATAAACCTCTCCTGCTGGGCGCATGCCGAATACAACATAAGCATCTACGCCGTCGCATTCGGAAACGCGGGGGCTGCGGCGGCAGACATCCTCAACCTGAGTGCATGCTGCGACTCATGCGAGAACTTCTACACGAGCAACAACGTCTCTGGCCTGGCCGAGATCTACCAGACCATCGCACAGAACATGACGACGGCATTCGGCACGATCAGGTCGCAGACCGTCAACATAATAGGTGAGCTTCCCCCATCCGAGCTGTTCCCCGACTCTTACATTGAGCTAAACTACACCCCAATCATCGCACCCATGCAGTACGGGGAGGTCCCTTTCACGTACTACACCGAGCCCTTCGTGAACTGCTCGCCAATTGTGCCCATACCCAGCCAGCTCAGGATAGTGGACGCAAAGGTCACTTCCTATTCAGGCGAGCACTGGACCAGCCTTGTGGGGTCCAACGGGCAGGTAGTCTACAACCTCAGCGACTATTCCTCTACATACGAGCCACTGGGGGACCCGTTCATCGTCCAGGTGCCGGCGGGCTACATTGTGGGGGGCAACAACTATTTCACCATCTCGACAGGCGATGGTCCGGCCAACTCGACAGGGTGCTCCGAGGACAACAGTCTCATCTACACAGGCATGTTCCGTCCTGACGAGGTCTACAGCCCGGTGCTCGAGTACGCCGACGGATGCAAGTGGACTGTCGAGTACGAGGACCTGTCATTTTCCACCTTCCTGGTGGAGAGCACCTACAACGGAAGCAAGCGCTGCTTCTTCACATCTGACAACGTGACATACGACCACAACGACACGATTGACAATTCCGTTTACCAGCTCCTCTCTCAGCTGGACTTCGACAAGGACGGCAGGCTGCAGGTCAAGCTGAACGAGAATAACCTGCAAATCGAGGCCTTCTGGGTGCCGAAGGTCCCCTACATGTGGGGGCCGTCGATTGCGGAGGTGAGGGTGTGGCAATGAATAAGAGGGGTATGTTCTTCACCCTTATCATAATACTGCTGGTCTTGGTGGTCCTGATCACCATCTCATTCCCCAAGAAGTACTACCTCAGGGACCGCTCCTTCATAATAGAGACGAGGATCACAGGCATGGACAGATTCATCGAGGACCTGTCAAGGGACATGGACCGGGCGCTCTACATCGCATCGTTCCGCGCCCTGCTGGGCATGAGCCAGTACATAGCCTCAGAGGGCCATTACCTGCCCGACGTGGATGCGGCCTTCAAGGAGCTGATGCTGAACGAGACGCTCAACGGAAGCATCTTCAACGTCACGAAGGCCTCAGGGTTCAACAACTGGGTTGCGAGGGTGCAGCAGGAGACCGACGCTCTCGACATGGACCTCATCGTAAATGTCAACTCCGTGCACATATCACAGCTGTCGCCGTGGACCGTCGACATAAGCCTCGAAACGGATGTCTCACTCTATGACCAAAAGGCGCTGGCGAAGTGGGAGTACGGCCAAACCGCTACCACGAGCATCGAGATTCTCGAGTTCGAGGACCCCATCTACACAGTCGAGAGCAACGGAACGTTCATCAACACCATCAGGGAGAGCCCCTACTTCCAGTTCGTGGACCTCGCGACCAACGACACCACCAACCTTTCCCTGCTCCTCGACGAGTCCTACTACATCGAGTCACCCAAAGGACCGAGCTTCCTGATGAGGTATGGGGGTAACTTCAATTCCTCTCTTATGGGAATCGAGAGCCTGGTCGACGTGACGAAGATATTCAGCCCGACCATGAAGTACAACAAGACCGCCGTCGACTACATATACTGGTCGCCAGACGACCCCCCGAGCTCGAGGATCGACAACATGCCTTCCACCTTCAGGCTGGACGCCGCTCACCTGGACGTCTACAACGCGTCAGGACTGGTGATTCCGGGATAGAAAGGTTAAAATAATTAAAGGGACTACAGGCGATACCATGAAGCACGTGCTCAAGAACAAGACCCGCGACAGGCTGCTCGCGACCAAGATCGACGTGGCTGACAGCCACCTGAAGCGAGCCAAGGGGCTCATGTTCGCCAAGAAGAAGCCCAACCACGCGCTTATCTTCGACTTCGGCAGGAACTCGTGGGCACCGATACACATGCTCTTCGTCTTCCATTCTATCGACTGCCTTTGGCTCGACGAGCAGATGAGGGTGCTGGACAAGGTTGAGCACATACTGCCGTTCAACCCCTACGTCGCTCCGTACCACAAGGCCCGCTTCATGGTCGAGATGCCAGCGGGGACGTGCGGGAGCACGCAGACCAAGATCGGCGACCAGCTTTCTATCGAACGCTTCTAGAAGAGGTTGGTAATCCAGGGTATGACGTTGTTCGTTATGTAGTCCTGGAAGAAGTATATGCCCATGAACTTGCCCAGCTTGCCCAGGAACGTGAACAGGGTGAACCTACCAAGATTGTAGTGGATCGCACCCAAAGCTATGCTTATCAGCTCGATGGGGAAAGGCACGAGGTTTCCGAAGAATATCATCCACCCCCCATACTTGTGGAGGTGGTGGGAGAAGTCACCCATCTTGTGCTCGAAGTATCTTTTTCCGAATACGCCTGCGATCGCCCCGACTCCGTAGTCGAATACCTGGCCCAGGGTGTTGCCCAAGGTCACGACCGCTATTATCAGCAGGGGGTTGTAGTCCAGCGTGAAATAGAACACTGCTACGAACTCGACAGGTATCGAGACGAAGAACAGGGCGCCGAGGAACGAGATGTAGAACAGCCCCAGCAGGGTGTTTTCCGTTATGTTGTATTCCATGTGCTCGTACAACGCGAGCATGGTCGGGTACTGGGTCAGGTAGTCGATCACCTGCTCCTTGAACAGTACGAAGAGGAGGTAGAACACGAGGCTCACGATGGCGAGTCCTATCATGCTCTTTATGAAACCTTTGAGCGACATGACCTAAGAATTGGCGGGTCACGTATAAATCAGTTTCGGTACTTGCCGTTGAGGTAGGTCATGATGAAGGCGAATCACGAACTACCTGCTGCGGCTCTCGAAGGTCTCTGAACGAAACGTCACGGCGGGGAGATCACTCGAGAAGTTCGGCTTTGAGGAGTATCTTAGATGCGACGGCCCCATCCACTGCAGGGAGTCAGGTGAGCTGCAGCTCGACAGGGCAGTGGTCAGAGCCCATGATGTCCTTTAGGATCAAGCTCTTTTTCAACTTATTTTTCAGTTCTTCTGATACCAAGAAGTAGTCGATTCGCCAGCCGATGTCTTTTGCGCGGGCGTTGAACATGTAGCTCCACCAGGTGTAGTGTCCGGGCTCTTGGTTGAAGTGGCGGAAGGTGTCGATGTAGCCTTTCGACAGGAAGTGGGAGAACGAGCCCCTTTCTTCTTGGGTGAAACCCGCGTTGTGTTCGTTAGATTTCGGATTTTTCAGATCGATCTCCTTGTGCGCGACGTTGAGGTCGCCGCAGATGACGACCGGCTTCATCTTGCGCAGGGATTGGCAGAACTTGAGGAACTCCCTGTCGAAATCCAGTCTGAAGTCGAGCCTTGCTAGGCCCCTTTGGGCGTTTGGGACATATGCGGTCACGAGGAAGAACTTGTCGAACTCTGCAGCGAGTACGCGGCCTTCTGAGTCGAATTTCTTTTCACCTATGCCCTCAATCACTGCAAGCGGCTCGGTATTGGTGTAGATTGCGACACCTGAGTAGCCTTTCTTCTCCGCGTGCGACCAGTAGGAGAAGTAGCCGTCGATTTCAGCCTCTTTTGGCTTGGCTTCTGCGTCGACCTTGGTCTCCTGCAGTGCCAGCACGTCAGGTTTCTCCTCTGCTACGAAGTCGAGGAAGCCTTTCCTTATGCAGGCGCGGATGCCGTTGACGTTCCATGAGACAAGTCGCATTTCATTCACCAAAGGCTTTCGTATTCCCGGTTAGCTTCCTTCCTGAAATGACTCTTCTTCCGTTCGTAGGTGCGCCTGTTCGGCTCCTCAGATTGGTGATGGGTCACATGGCAGAGGATCGCGGCTGAGTTGATGAACTTCTCAACCCTCTGTGCGTCCAAAGTCAGCCTTTCTTTTGAAATATAATGCTTGTAGTCATGGAGAAACTGTCTCTTCATATTGTTGTAATGCTTGAACTCGCCCTCCTCTGCACTCTGAACAAGCCTTTTTGCCGTGATTTGGGCCCGTTTCTTGGTCGACATGGTCCAGCTAATGGGATAAGCATATTAATACTTTTGCAGAAACTTTATAAACTGTTTCGCCCTTCTGGACTGCACTCCGGGGAC
>CAZPJY010000034.1:0-15773 GCA_964587045.1 uncultured Methanosarcinales archaeon | reverse complement strand
ACACCAACATAGTTTTCGGGTTGACGCCGCCTGAGGGCATCGAGCTTACCCTTGTGAGGGCACTGAACACCAACTTTTACCTTCCCGACCTAAACGAGTGCATCAGTCAGCCACCTGATAAACTGGTTGGCAGCATAATGGAAGCGCTCAACCTTTCCTAGCTTGAAAAGCCATACGCAGAAGAGCTGATCAATAATCCGTACTGGCCGTTTGGAAGATCTCTTTCGCACAATCTCATGGTAAAATCTATTGCGCAATCTCTTGACAAGGCGATTAATAGATTAAATTCGAAATCAAGCAGGCAGGAAACCTGCCTTTTTCAGCAGAACATCCACTTCTACAAAGGAAGAGGCATCGACCTCCAGTTCCCGAACGCGAAAGTCTGGATTGCTTATGCAGGTGCAGCTTTCCTCAGCCACAACCTTTTCAGGGCGGCTCAGCACTATGACATCGCAGTGATTGGGCGTACCCTACTATTGGCTAAATCGGGCGCAAGGGTAAGAGTTAGATCCGACGGAAGAACTGCCACAATCGACCTGATCTAGTCATCAAAGGACATGCTCTCGGGCTCGTAATACTCTTTTGGGTGGTCGCAGGACGGACACCTTGAGGGAGGCTCTGTTCCCTCGTGGATATAGCCGCACTTGGAGCACTTCCACCGAATGGGCTTGTCCCTCTTGAAGACCGTGCCATCCTCGACCATCTCGAGCAGCTTCTTGTACCTCCTCTCGTGCTGCGCCTCGACTCTGGCTATCTGGCGGAACAGCTTGGCTGCCTTCGCGTTGCCTTCAGCATCTGCTTCTTTGGCGAAGGTCGGGTACATGTCAGAATTCTCATAATGTTCGCCTTCCATCGCTGCCTTGAGGTTCGCCTTGGTGTCGCCTATGCCTTCCAGGAGCTTGAACTCGTCCTTTGCGTGCTGCATCTCATTGATGGCTGTCTCCTCGAAGATCTTGGCGATGTAGTGGTAGCCCTCCTTCCTCGCCACTTTCGCGAAATAGTCATACTTGTTCCTCGCCTGGCTCTCGCCGGCGAACGCTGCTTTCAGGTTCTCTTCTGTCTTCGTCATGCAATCACCTTAATTCCTCTGGAAGTACTCTGGAGTCTCGTCGAACTGGATGTACTTGCCGTCCTGCCAGAACCTCACGAACACGAGGGTCTGGTCGTTCCACTCAACGTCGCCGAGGTGTATCTCCTGGTCAGGCTTGCCCTGCGGCTGCGGGTACCTCTCGTAGTAATCCCACTTCGTAACGTAGTCCTTGGCCTTAGCGCCCTTGACTGCCCCGACGAAAGTCGCATGGTCCATCCTGTCGAAGGTCGGCTGATAAGCAGTCGTCATCTCAAGCGGGACGCCCTGCAGCCTGACTGAATGCTTTATGTATTTTGTTGTTCCCTCCTCCTGACTGCTTCGTGAGCCTTCCGCGTAGACAAGAGTCTTGCCATCCTCTGATACCGCCCCCTCATAGTCGTATATGACTGTGTAGGGAGAACTATCTGTTGGTTCCTTCTCGAAATGGATGTTGAAAGTCCTACCCTGCCATACCAGGGGGGTGAGGTAATCGCTGGACATGCTTATGCAATGATATGAAGGATAAAATGATGTCTGCCCCTCATACATCCTGGTGGCGTTGAAGCACACCTCGAACCAGAACCTGTCTGTCATGTTCAAAAGGTCCCTGTCTGAATAGGGATAGTCGACCACGAACTCTATTTCGGTCTCAGCCAAATCCGCATTCGTTTCAGGATTGAAAGCCGTCACCCTCAAAGAACCTTCTCCCGCAGGGAAGAACTGCTTGGTGATAAACGGCCTGTAGCTGGTGTACTCGGTCGAGTCCATTGACCACTTGTACCTGTACCTCGCTTCATTTCCAAAGTTGAACGAGAAATTGTATTTCTTGCCGGTGAGCAGGGGGACGTCGTACGGGTCCACGCTGATGGTGAAGTCGCCAAGGTCTTCTTCCGTATCGTTTTGGTAGTAATCGATGCACCTAGATCTCTGCGCTTCATCCTTGATGAAGGTGCAGCAAGTCACCTTGTCTTCCTGCTCGAAGATTTCCCCGCAGTTGGAATCATCCTGGGTGATCTCTGTGATGCAGTACCAATACTCTGTGTGTCCTTCGATCTTTTTGCATATGCCTGCATTGTTGTGCTTGGCCGCAACAGCGTGGAAGCAGGCATCCTTGTCCTCAATGCTGATTCCCCGCCTTAGGCAGTTGGCCACATCCATGAGCATAACATCACCGCGACAGTCCTTTTCGTTCTCCTCTTTAGACGATTTCAACATGTAGGAGAATCCTGAACCTAATGAGATAAACTCTTCGTAGGCCGTCACTTTGCCGCATTCGCTCATATCCCCCAGTATCACTGCTCTGCACGCGTACATGAGCGCCCCTCCATCGCTTCGCATGTAAAGAGCTTCGCAGTCATCCACCTCAAAGCTGTCACGGTACTTGCCTATGACGTCCATGACGCACAAGCCGTCGACCATGGTTTTCGAGCTGAGTTCTGTGTGCTTGCAACGCTCCATGGCCGTGACGAGCTTTATTTCATTGAAGGATTCCATAGCTGAGACGATCGCTCCTGATTCGCCGCCCATGAACGCGTCGAAACCTATCTTCAGTTTCAGAGGGCCTGCAATCCTCTTGGTAATGTTATTCCACCAACCAACGGATGGGTCTGGATTAACAATGAAATCAGGCTCGACGGAGAACTCGATTTGGCTCACATCTGCCACTATGCCTTTAGGGATAGTCTCGATGTGCGAGTAGTTGTCTGATGAGCCTTCAAAATCGAGGATGATTGTGGCACCCTCCCCTTCCACGACCTCCATGGACCTCTGCAAAGTCACGCCTTCAGCGACCTCGTACCTTTCAAAGGTTATGGTATCCTTATCGTCAACTCCGTCGCCGTCGGTATCCTCGCTGGTCACGACGCCCTCATCAATCTCGAAGTTAGGCATCTGGTCAGGTATCTGCAGTTCATCAGACTGGCCCGGTTCTGAAGGTGAAGGCATGTCTATTTCAGTCTGTGGCAGGTCCTTTGCGCATCCTGCAACCGCTAGCAAAATCATCAGCAATAGTATAATCCGCTTCATCAGCATCACCTACTCGCATTCCGTGATCTCATTGTCTACCCACTGGCAGACAGAACCCATATTCAGGGTCCAGCCGGTGAATCCTTTATCGCTCATCGTACCATGCTTTTCGTAATACTTGGTACCGTCTGAGTAATACTTGACATTGTCAGTGATTCGGCCATTGCTGTCGTAGGTCCTCTCCTCGCTCAGGGCACCGTTTGTCGAGTAATAAAGTTTCCACTCACCGGTCTCCTCACCCATAGCGTAATTCTTCACTGAGAGCAGGATCCCGTCATCGTTCCAGGACTTGACAGTGCCATCCCACTTGCCATCCGTGTAGTGTGACTCCTCGACAAGCTGCTGGTTCTTCCATACCCTGTTAGTGCCTGTAAATTCACCCTCAGAGTTGGTGGTGTACTCGTGCGTCTTGAAGCCATCTTCATCCCAGTACACCTGCGGGCCTTCCCTCTTGCCTTCCAGATTGTAGCATTCGAGGCTCTTTGGCTTGGTCATCTCCTTGTCGTACCACATATAGTAAGGCCCGACGCTTGAATAGTCAGGCATTGAATACCTGAGCAGCTGACAATTATTGTACCAGGCCTCGACCTTCTTAGCTTCAGCAGGAGGCGACACGGGACAGCCGCTACCCATCCTGAACTCGTCCTGCTCCTCTTGCTCTTCAGGAATCTCTTCAAGTGGCGCTTCTTCTTCCTCATCTTCTATGCACGCGTTGATTTTCTCGTCGCTATACCACGCATTCTCGCAGCAAGTTCGCCTCTTGCTCTCGTCGCTTATCTCCTTGCAATAAACCTCATTTTCGTAAACTGTACCATGACAAATCCTTTGGTCATCCTCATCCTTTATCAGTTCGCAAGACCCTTCCCACTTAGAGAAAAGTGCTGCATTGTTGATGCATTTTTGGTCGTTTGGATCGCACTTGTTTGCCCTTGAAAGGAATATGGTCTTCCTGCAATCTTGCTCTATCTTCTCTGCTCTCTCATCTGAAACATCATCCTCTGTATAGATGCATTCATCGGGTCGATTGGTAGCGATTGCATGACATGACAGCTGCATTGACGTAATCATCAGATTAATGTTCTTGCAATCATCCTCTGTGAACTTCTCAGGATATTTTATCATGAGATCCCTGATGCACAAATCTCTTTTGTAGTTATCTTTGAAGGCATCTCCTGGATTTGAAAAGCCTTCAGTCTTTATCCTTCCGCACCGTCCGAGAGCGTGGAGGTAGGACATGTCAGACATCTGTTCCAGGACGGATCCGACTGCAACTGATTGGAGAGTGTTTGAGAAGACCTCTGCAGGGTTCCTTCCCTGCAGGAACGCGCGTCCTCCCTCAGCGGACGCCTGGACCCCTGCCTCTATCGCCGCGTTCATCTTGATTTGCTGAAGCGTCTGTTCAGTCTTGGTGATCTCCCAACGCACGACTGGATCCTCTTCAATAATTTCATCAGGTTCAACTGAGAATTCAATGTCTTCGACGTGGGATGCAAAAGATTTTGGAATAGTCTCAACATGATCATAGGTTCCACTTCCAGAGAACTCAAGGGTGATTGTTCCTTTCATTTCCTCATCTTCAAGGTCGTATCTGACCTCTTTTGCCATGAAAAGGCCTTGAGCTACCTCCTCTTTTTCAAACGTGAGAATGTAGGTGTCATCCTCCCCGTCGCCGTTCGAGTCTTCAGAGCTGACCGTTCCATAATCAGAATCGACCTCTGGCATGTCAGATTCGACTATGTCGCTCAGGGAATCCTGAGCGTCATCTGGGAAGGTATTGTCAAGTTTGTTCTGCTCGAGGGGATCCGCTTTCTCCCCGCAGCCTGCGAGCATTATCACCACTAGCACTATGAATATTATCACTGGTCTCATGTAATGCACCCCACACAAGACTTTGTCATAAGTGGGTGATTTAAATAATTTTCTACCCCAACCTCTGTAGGATGAGCTGGGCAAGCAGCCTATGCCCGGCCTCATTGAAGTGCCCGTCCCCTGGCAGACGCAGCGAATCGTTCAGCTGGGGGTATATGTCATCCCATATGGTGATGTTGTTCGTCTCCGCGAGCCGCTGAATCATGAAAAGCTGCTCGCCTGATGCCAGGGGCACGATTATGAAGGTAGCGTTGATTGATTCTGCCATCATGCTCATCTGCGAGATGGCCTTGTAGGTGTACTCCCATCTTGGGTCGTCCATATTTACTTCTTCGGGGTCATAAGGGGGGACGATTAACCTGTGCATTATGTAAAAAAAAGTTGTGACAAACCTGCTCTTGTCACTGAACCTGTGGACATACGCTGCCAGGCCGTACGGGCTCAAGCCAACCCTGTGAACGCCCCAGTCATCCACGCTCTGGTTGTTGATGAAAAAGTCCACGGATTCAGGGGTGAGGTAGTCGGAAAGGTCAGTTATATCGTTGAGATAAAAAAAGTAGATGATGTACTTCGGTTTAAGCTCAAGGCCCCTTGATGCAAGCATGTACCTCTCTTGGAAAGAAGAGTCGCCGACCCTCGCGAGGTTGTAGACATCATAATCGCTGAGCTCTTCAAGGAATTCCGCCACTGTCTTGTTCACGCCATGCCCGTAAACCATCGAGTCACCCACAAGCAAGATATCTGCCGTCGAATATTCCTTGCTGTTGCGGAATCCGTAGCTGTCGGTCCGATGGAGCCAGGTGTAGCCATCATAATAAAGGAGCCTAGTCTGGTTGGGCTTCATGAAATTGATACCTGTTTGAGGATCGTAAGTGAAGATACCTCTCTTCGTTGCGGAATAGCCGTTCAAGAAGGCGTTCTCGAGATCCTGTCCGAAGATGCCCGGTTCGAGATGGAGCAATCCCTCAAATGTCAGAAGGCAGAGCAGCAACGACCCGATGAGTATGAGCAGGTTCTTGGGAATTCTCATCAAGCCTCTTAAAGCGTCGTTGTATTTAACGATTAGGAAACCTTTTTATACGCAATATCCTTTTCAGTCTTGAGGGTGATTCAATGGGGGAAAACGAGGACCTAAGGGATAGGCTATTTCTTGACAAGAAGAGCGCCTGGAACACCTTTACAGGGGAGAAGCGCGGTGATGTGTACGCTTTCTCTGGGCAGTACGCCGATTTCCTAGCGAGAAGCAAAACCGAACGGCTCGCGGTGGAGAGCGTCAGGAGCATGCTCGAGGCCCAGGGATTCTCTGACATGAACGGTAAGACAGAGGCTGGTCCGGGTGACAGGTTTTACCAAGTCATCAAGGAAAAGATAGTGATAGCCTTCGTCGTCGGCAGGGACGCAACCCACCTGCGTATCATCGGAAGCCACACAGACTCACCCCGTCTTGACCTCAAGCCCAACCCATTGGTTGAGGAAGGCCAGTTGGCATTGTTCAAGACCCATTATTATGGTGGAATCAAAAAGTACCAGTGGGTGAACACTCCACTGTCTTTGCACGGCGTGGTCTTCACGCGGGACGGCGAAAAGAGGGTGATGTCCCTAGGCGAAAGGGACGGCGAGCCCAGGTTCATGGTGCCGGACCTGCTTCCGCACCTCGCAAATGACCAGCTCCAGAAGAAGGCTGAGAAGGTAGTGGAAGGGGAAGAGCTAAACGTTGTCGTCGCAAACATCCCTGTCAATGACAAGGACATAAAGGAGAAGATCAAGTTCATGGTCCTAAAGCACCTCAATGAGGCTTACGGCCTCATCGAAGAGGATTTCACGGCTGCTGAGCTGGAGCTCGTCCCTGCGCAGAATCCGATTGACATCGGATTCGACAGGTCAATGCTCGGAGGCTACGGCCACGATGACAGGAGCAACGTCTTCACATCCCTTAAGGCCTTGCTAGAGCTGACCGAGCCGGCCCAGACGGCCGTGGCTTTCTTCGTCGACAAGGAGGAGATAGGGTCAGTCGGCGACACCGGGGCGCAGAGCTACGCCCTCATCAACTTCGCAAGGGAGTACGGAAGGCTCACCGGGCTTGAGACAGACCCAAACTCGCTGCTATCCCACGCGGTGTCCCTGTCGGCTGACGTGACGAGCGGCTACAACCCCAACTTCAAGGAAGTCCATGACCCAAAGAACGTCTCATACATGGGGATGGGTGTGTCCATAGAGAAGTACGGCGGTAGCAGGGGCAAGTCCTACACAAATGACGCGAGCGCGGAGTATTTCGCGTACGTCCGCGGCCTGGCAGAGCGCAATGGCATCCCCTGGCAGACCGGGGAGATGGGAAAGGTCGACATCGGTGGGGGTGGCACCATCGCGATGTTCCTCTCACGTTTCGGCATGGACTGCATCGACGTAGGCCCTTGCCTGCTCGGAATGCACAGCCCATGCGAGATAATCTCTAAGGCAGACCTGTACTGTGCTTACCTCCTCTACAAGGCCTTCTATGAGGGATAACTATTTATACATCCGACCCGCATAAGTGGAACATGAAATATTATTTCGCGCTTTTGGCGCTGCTCCTGCTGCTGGTTGCCTGCGACCTGCCGCAAGGGACATGCGTGAGGGGCTCAGGCCAGATAATATCCGAGGCCAGGGACGTGCCGACATTCCACTCCGTCGAGCTCCAGGGATCTGCCAACATCTACATCGAGCAGGCCACGCAGTCTTTGAGGATCTATGCTGAGGACAACATTATGAAGGTGCTGCGCACTAGGGTCATCGACGGCGTGCTCGTGATCGATACAGACCAGTGCGTCAAGCTGCAGAAGCCCATCGACATATACCTGTCGATGGAGGAGGTAAAGGCCCTGACCCTCACGGGCTCGGGAAAGATGGTGGCTCAGAATCCCATACTTTCGGACGAGCTCAAGGTTTCCATCATCGGATCGGGAGAGATAGACCTCCCCGTCAGGGCAAGGTACATGTCGACATCCATCATAGGCTCGGGTGAGATACACCTCAACGGGACCGCCTCCGACCACGAGGTCACCCTTTCCGGCTCCGGGGACATCAGGGCGATGGATCTGGTCGCAAACAACGCCAAGGTGCTGCTTGCCGGCTCCGGCAACATCGACGTTTCTGCGCAGGACTCACTTGACATCGAGATCGCCGGCTCAGGCCGCGTAAGGTACAAGGGCAGCCCAGAATCAGTCCACCAGAGCATCTCCGGAACCGGCACGATCACCAATACAGACTAGTCGAACGGCGAGAAGCTGACTTCTATCCCATCTCCGACCCGGAGCGCTGCCTGGTAGAACCTGAAGCCTCCCAGGAACGATTGGGGGAAACTCTTCTGGGCCAGCCCGGTGAGCCCTGTCCACTCGAGCATCTTGTCGTCAGTGACGTCGTCTATCGAGTCGTACAGCCTCCTGCCCTCCTCGTTGAGCCTGTACTCCACCACCCCCATGTAGGAGACAACCTTGAAGGTTATCCTGCCCTCGGGGTGCTCCTTGTAGAACTCGTTGCTCAGGGCAACCATGTTCTTGAGATCCACGCTGGAAGGGTATGGGACGTCGCGCAGGTGTGCGCGGAGCAGCACTGCCATATCAAAAGGAGTCAGTGGGGTTCCGGTCTCGAGCTCGAGCATGCGGAATGACATCCGAACCGCTTCGTTCATGGTGTTGTGGAAGTGGTAGAGTGTCATGTCATCGTTTTTCCTTATCAGCTCCTTGATCCTGCCCTCATCAAGCAAGATGACCATGCCTGGGAATCCGCCTACGTCGTCGGATGCGTAGCACATGCTCCCGACCTCGTAGAACCTGCCGCCCGTGTAAACATAAGACTCCTCGACAGGGGTGTTCTGGGCGAACTCCCTCATGCGGAGGACCCCCTGTTCCTCTGGGATCTCTGCTACGTATGCTTTGGTGTAGTCGGGGTTGGAGACCAGGTCGTCGGTCCTCATGTAGTGGTAGGAGGAGCATCCCATAACCGCAGCCATGATTAAGGGCACGATTCGTCTCATCGGGCGGTCTTATAGCAGGAGATATTTAAGACTTGTCGAATTCCTTCTGCATCAGCTGGGTGAGGGTGTGGAAGCCCTCCTTGGTGTAGTGGTTGTGGTTCCACAGCTCGACCTTGATGCCGTCCTTTGGGTCGCGGGGCACGATATGGAAATGGGTGTGTAAGACGCACTGCCCCGCCTCAGGCCCGTTGTTCAGCAGCACGTTGCATGCCTCATGGTACCTCCGGGTAACCCTGCACGCAAGCGCGACGTGATCGATCATCTCCCTCAGCACATGAGATGGCAGTTCCTCAAGGTACTGGTAGTGCTCCTTGGGTATGATCAGGATGTGCCCGAACTCCTGAGCAGGTCTGTCGATGGACAGGAAGCTGATCGTGTTTTCGGTCTCGTGGATGGGTTCGAACAGGGTGCCTTCCCTGTGCTCAACCTCATCTCCGTTTGCGAAGGCGCAGAATATGCATGTCATTTCTTCACTTCAAGCTGCTCATTGATGCTTTTAATACTTTCCTTTATGGACTTGGAGATGTCTGAGAGCTCATCCCCCTCCTTCTCGATCCTGTCAACGATGGACTGGGTCTTCGATACCACATCCTTTATCGTGGTCAGGTTGATCTCCCTGCGCCAGTCCACCTCGTTGAGGTCCAGCACGTTTACCAGCTCGAGCGTCCTCGACATGGACTGGTCGATGCTGTTGAGGAAGAGCCTGGTGTTGATGAGGTCTATGTCCTTTACGAAAGTGCCCTTCCTCTTGCTCTTGTAAAGCCTGTTGATCTCGTTGAGTATGTCGTCGTAGAATGAGAAGTTGGTCCAGATGAGGTTGCTCTCCCTCTTCTTCATGCTCCCCTCCTCTACCTGCATGATCAGACGGTAGATGTCGGTCCTGAAAAGGTAGAGCGAAGACCTCAAGCGGTTAATCCTCTCAGTCAGCGCGATGTCGTATATCTCGTTGAGTATTGATTCCTGCTTGATGGAGACCAGCTTGGAAGTCACCATGGCAAACAGGGTAAGGCCGATGATCACCTCCACCAGGGCTATGACACGGTTCAGTCCGATGGGTACTATGTCGCCGAAGCCCGTCGATGTGGCTGTGATGAAGCTGAAGTAGATGGCGTCGATCATGTCGATGGGCAGATGGGTCTGCGTCGGCTTGAGGTAGTTTGCTGAGTTGGCGTAGAAGTGGTACAGCAGGCCGAACAGAATTATGATTAGTATCCATATGAGGAATATCTGCCCGAAGCTGACACGGTCGAAGTACTGGTAGAGCCTGCTCTCCTCAGGTTTTGAGAATATCCTCTGCAGGGGGATGTACTTCTTCATGAAGGAACCCACACTTTTTTTTATTAATAAAATTATCTAAATGAGGGTTATGCCCTCAAGTACGTTCCTGATGCGGTCCTCTATGCTGTTGAGCCTGCCCCTCATGTCCTCATCCTGGCCGGCCTTCTTGACCTGGTCCATCCTGTCGATGATCTGCGAAAGGAACCTTATCAGGTCGCCTTCGGAGAGCGAGACGTTCTCGAGCATCTCAAAGAAGTTCCTGCCCTCATACAGCGGGCGGGTGATGCCTGTCATCCTCGCGAGGCTAGCGAAGCGCTTGTGTCTCTTGAAGAACTTCGAGCCTTCGATGCGCTTCTTGAGGTCAGCGTACTCCCTGTCCTTGTAGAGCCTTTCCACATGGTCGCGCTCCCTGGGCTCGTAGACGACGGCCGCGAAGAAGAGAAGGATCTGGTAGTCGCTGAGCCCCTCATGGAACGGGGTCGCGAACATCTCCCCGAAAATCAGCTCGTCCACGAAGACCTTTGAGGCGAACCACCCCTTGTCTGTGAGGCTCATGCCCTTCAGGTAGCCCATGCGCTGCAGCCTCTTCTTGATGCTCTCATACCTGGCGTGCATCACACGCTTCTTGCCCGCACGCTTCTTGGCCTGGTAGGAAAAGAAGCTCTGCGAGAGGATTATGTCGATCTCGGCAGGTGTGTGCCGCTCTATCAGGTTCAGGACGGTGTTGATTGACAGCTTGAACTGGCTCTTGATGGGCTCGACATCCTTGGTCGTGATCTTGCGCAGCTTGGCGTAGTCGAAATCCCTCCTGTCCACCATTGCGATGGCGTACCCTATCTTGTCGATGCCCCTCCTGCCTGCGCGGCCCGCCATCTGGAAGTACTCCTTCGAGTTGAGCATCCTGAAGCTTACCCCGTCGAACTTTCGGAGGGACTCGAATGCGACGGTCTTTGCCGGCATGTTAATCCCTACCGCGAAGGTCTCTGTAGTGTAGAGGACCTTGATCTTCCCATGCGCGAAGAGCTCCTCCACTATCTCCTTGAGCACTGGCAGCAGCCCTGCGTGATGGAAGCCTATGCCTTTCGATAGGCACACCCTCAGGAGCTGCGTCGTCTTGAGCCTGCCCACCTCTGCAGGAGCATCAGATAGCTTCTCCCTGGCCAAGGTCAGGTTGTCGGGGAACTTGCCGAACGGGCTCCGCTTGGCCAGCTCATCTGCCTTCTTCTGGCAGCTCGCCCTAGAAAAGTTGAAGAAGATGCAGGGCAGCTTCTGGTCCCTCTTCAGCTGCATGACCAGGTCGACGTGGTTGGGAGGCTGCGCCTTGAAACGTCTCCTCTTCCGCTTCCTGAAGGGGTACTCCGGCGCCTCGGCCACGTCCCGAAGCTCCTCGAGGTTGCACTCGCCTATCTCGGAATCGAAGAATGAGCGCTCGAGCGGCACGCTCCTCTTGGTGTGCACGATGGTCTCGACCTCATGGCCCTTGATCTCCTTTATCCAGTCCGAGAACTCCTGCGCGTTGGGGATGGTCGCCGAGAGGCAGAGGAAGCGCGTCGACGGAGCTGAGAAGATGATCGATTCCTCCCAGACATACCCGCGCTCTATGTCGTTGATGTAGTGGATCTCGTCGAATATCACGTACGACAGGTCACGGATGCTCGCATCTTCTACCAGCACCATGTTCCTGTAAATCTCGGTGGTCATGATGACTATCTGCGCGCCGGGGTTGATGACGACGTCCCCTGTCATAAGCCCGATCTTCTCTTTGCCGAAGGCCTGGGTGAACTCCTTGAACTTCTGGTTTGACAGGGCCTTGATGGGCGCGGTGTATATGACCCTGCGGCCGGTCTGTATCTCCCGGTCTATCACGTAGTCTGCGATGAGGGTCTTTCCTGAGCCGGTCGGAGCTGAGACCACGACGGAGTGGCCGCGGTTGACCGCCTGTATGGAGTCGATCTGGAACCGGTCGAGAATTAGGCCTCTGTATTCTGTGATTGCCATCTTGGATCATTTCTTCTTGAAGAGCGCCTCGAACTTGTCGGAAAGCTCCTTTTCTGTTATCAGCTTCTTTTCGACGAGCACCTCGATCAGGGTAGCCAGGGTGACCTGGACTGATGAGAGGCGTTCCTCCTGGGTTAGGTTCTTTGCCATTGCCTAGAGTAACAGGTCCTGCTTTATTACTCTTTCCCAACGGAGTTGCTGGTGAAGTGCTGAGCCTGCCTGACCATGTGGGCGTAGACGTTGCCGAACGAGTTGGCTCGGTTGTATGAGAGGCTCTCCTGGATCTTCGTGGTCTTGGCGAAGTCCTCGATGCTCTCCTTGGTCCGGCCGACGATGTCGTCAGGCCCAAGGCCGGAGAGCGCATCCACTAGAATTTTTACCATTCCCCTGACGATGACTGCGTCAGCCCTCGCCTGGTAGGTCACCCTGCCGTCGGCGCACGACGCGCTGACGTAGACGAGCGATGTGCATCCGGACACCTTGTTCTCCTCTGTAGCGAGCTCTTCTGGGAATGGGGCGAGATCGCTGCCCATCTGGATCAGTTCGCGGTACATCTCCTGCGCGCCCATCTCAGTGCTGATGAAGCTGAGGTTCTGAGCAGTGTCATGCAGGTACTGCTCCATCTCCTTGACCGTTCGCATGTGAGGCGGGGCGCTCGGACTCTATATATAGTTATTGTTGAAGCCACCGCCCAGTGGGTCCAAAACATTTTTATCCTTATAAATCGCGTTGGTATGCATGTTCGACCTGCTGATGCAGCAGAAGCTGCGCAAGTACGATATGCTCGACTCAATCGAGTTTGGCATCTCGCTCGTGCTCAAAGCGCTGATAGGCATATCTATAATCCTCGCGATAATCAAGGAAGACCTCTTCTTGGTGTTCACAGCAGCGTTCGTGCTGTTCTTCTCGTTTTTGCCCGCGATTATCGAGCACCGCTTCAAGATATTCCTGCCCACCGAGGTCGATTTGGTCATGACCCTCTTCTTGTTCCTGCATTTCTTCCTGGGCGAGATCGAGCAGTACTACCTCAGGTACTGGTGGTTCGACATCATGCTCCATATCTCCAGCGGCGTGCTCTTCGGGCTTGTGGGTTTCCTAATCGCCTACGTCTTCTTCTACACCAGGAAGATCAAGGCCTCACCTGCCTTCATCATCATGTTCACAGTCTCGTTCTCGTTGGCGACTGGTGTCGTCTGGGAGATTTTCGAGTTCGCGGCAGACCAGCTGTTCGGCTTCAACATGCAAAAGTCCGGGCTGCTCGATACCATGGGCGACCTGATAGTCAACCTAATCGGCGCGCTCATAGTGTCCATCTTCGCGTTCTTCTACATGAAGTACGCGCGCAGGGGCTTCATCGACAGGCTGCTCTCGAGGCTGCTGCATTTCAACGCGTGGAAGGGAAAGAAATAAATTACTTTCTCTTAATGTGGTATTAGCACGAATCGCAATACATTCTCACATTGCAGAACAGCTATCAATCGAAAAGGATATATACAAGCTTATTTCAAATTTGTAAAGGGTGATCTCTTGAATCATGATACAATACTAAGGCTTTTTGATGAGCAATACAAATATAAGATTAGGCAATTTCAATCTAGTATAGCATCTGATAATGCTGCGCTTTCCCTTGATTTCAACAAAGAACCCCTACTTAAAGCTCAGTTGATGAAAGAGTTAGAGTTAGATGAATTGGAAGAAAAAACACTCCAGAAGGTTCACAAGGAATGGCTTAAGGAGCTATTTGATCCCTGGTTGAATGAAATTGCTAATGAAAAAGTGAAAGTTGGGGAGTTTAAACGACAGTTGGATCTATTATTAATCAATTGTTATAATGCGTTACAATATCACTCAGATCGCATTTCAAAAATTCGAAATGAACTGGACGGGGTTACTGATAGAAATAAATTAGACTCATTGAATAATCAGATTGATATTGCCAATGACATTTTGAAACACAATATAAATCATAGCCTATCACAACTTGAAACTTATTATAAACAATTAGTTAACATATTGGGTGAAATGCAACTGAAGGAGAAGAAAGGGCTGAAAACTTTAAAACTTCATATAGATCATTTAAAATCAAGTTTTATTGATGCTCAACAAAAAGCAAGTGAGTTGAAGAGAAGGTTAAATTAATAATTTATTTTTTTTGTCAGCCCGGTCCTCACTTGTGTTCCTCAACAAATACAAAACTATTTAAACAGCTTTCTTTTCCCTCACACCACTCGCTAGCGAGGAGGGATACTCTTTTCCCGGATGATATGCATGAAGAGAAGTTCGAGACGCTGGAAAAAGAAGCGTCAGATGCGCTGGAAGTGGCAGCGCAAGCGAATGAAGAAGGAAAAGCGCAAACGCGCCAAGAAGTAGTTCTACCTCTAATTTTTTCAGTCCTGAGCCACCGAAAAGCTTAAATACGTGGCTCTTTTCCCCCATTCTGGAATTCATACACAGTTGAGTTCTATTAATCAACTCCGATGGTTCAAATTCATGCGCCTTTTGAGGCCATGTTATCATGCTTGAGCTTAGACTCAAGTATGTGGAGGATGTGTTGGCCAAAAGTATGTGGCAAACACGTAAAATTTCCTAAAGTTTCTAAGCGACCAATGATGCAGACAGGATCATAATTGAGAGACGCGGCCAGTCCTTCAGGACTGGAATCTCACGAATACCCGTTGATCCTGCGGGAGATTGCTGCTATCAGGATTCGATTTAGCCATGCAAGTCTGGGTGCCTTCGGGTAACCGGCGGAATGCTCAGTAACACGTCGTTAATCTGCCTTTAGGTCTGGGATACCCTCGGGAAACTGAGGTTAAGCCCGGATAGGGGATGAGGTCTGGAAGGATCCATCCTTCAAAGGTGACGCCTAAGGATGAGACGGCGGCGGATTAGGTTGATGGTGGGGTAATGGCCTACCATGCCGATGATCCGTAGGGGCCTTGAGAGAGGGAGCCCCGAGAAGGACACTGAGATACTGGTCCTAGCCCCACGGGGTGCAGCAGGCGCGAAACCTTTACAATGCACGCAAGTGTGATAAGGGGATCCTGAGTGCTCAAGCATTGCTTGGGCTTTTGCCAAGGGCAAACACCTTGGCGAATAAGTGGTGGGCAAGACTGGTGCCAGCCGCCGCGGTAACACCAGCGCCACGAGTGGCAATCAGCATTACTGGGCCTAAAGCGTCCGTAGCCGGTTCGGAAAATTCCTTGTGAAATCGTCGGGCTCAACCTGACGGCGTGCAGGGGACACTACCGAACTTGGGACCGGAGAGGGGTCAGAGGAATTAGGGGGGGAGCGGTAAAATGCAATAATCCCCCTAAGACCACCTGTGGCGAAGGCGTCTGACCAGAACGGATCCGACGGTGAGGGACGAAAGCCAGGGGAGCGAACCGGATTAGATACCCGAGTAGTCCTGGCCGTAAACGCTGCGAGCTAGGTGTTGCATATTCTCCAAGATTATGCAGTGTCGGAGCGAAGGTGTTAAGCTCGCCGCCTGGGAAGTACGGTCGCAAGACTGAAACTTAA
>CAZPJY010000033.1:0-16241 GCA_964587045.1 uncultured Methanosarcinales archaeon | reverse complement strand
TATTTGCGACGGTAGGTCAGGGGATTGATGATCTGCGCAATACGGTCGTGCAGTACAGGGAGTACTCGAAGAATAATATGGTAGTCGATGCACTGCAAAAAGGTCCAGAATTCTAAAAATTATTATATTAGATGCTCTCCCACCCCATGGGGGTGTGATCATGAGGCTGGTCTTCATCATTGGTATCCTTTTCATTCTGTTAGCGGTGGGTTTAGCTGCTGAGACTGCTGATGAGTGCGCTGCGAAATATGACGACTGCGCCAAGAAGTGCAATGACGAGTGCAACCAGAAGAAGTACACGTACTGCAGGACGTATGAGTACTCCGGCTGCGCGCTCGATGTATTCTGCGCTTGCAACATATGTGACATATACAGTGGGAAATGGTGCGTCAACGACGGCTGGATGGCTTTATCCTCCGGACCTTATGAGTGGTACGTCAACTGCATAGAGGGCTGCCAGACTAGCATGGAATCAGGTGAGGACGTCTCGACATGCTGGGCAGACTGCAACGCAGGGCTCAACGAACGGCTGCAGGAGGCTAAGAACCAGGTCTGCGACGACTACTGCAGGGACAACGACTACGAGAATGGCACGTGGTCCAATTTCAATGATGGCGTCTGGGACACCTGCTTTTGCCAGGGCGACCTGATCGAGGAGAACCTGGACGAGGACCTGTTCCCAGATAGCAACGACTGGGATGGTGATGGTGTCCCGAACAATCTGGACTGGTGCCCTGAGGAGGAAGGCTCTTCGCGCGCATACGGATGCCCGGACGAAGACAGCGATGGGGTGCCTGACTTTGCAGACCAGTGTAATGGAGAGACGGGCACATGGGAGTATGCAGGATGTGCAAAGACTCTGATGGACGATTTCGCCGAGACCCCTTACCAGTTTGCCGACTGGATAAAATACATATTCTCTCCTCAAGGCGAGGAAGTCAAAGGCCTCAAGAAAGTCGGATTCATCAAGGCTGTCAAGGACAAGAACGGGATTCGAATATGGCGGCCTTCGGCGAAGAAATGGCTCCGGGTCGGCGTCCACATGTCCATCTTTGAGGGAGACAGGTTGAGAACTGGGCCTGACAGCAAGGCGAAAGTCATAATCTTCAACGATTTCCAAAACGCTCAGGACGTGTTTGACATCAGGTCGAACACCCTTTATGAGGTTCCAGGCAGCGCCAACTACTACAAGGGGGAAAGGCCAATAGTCTTCTGGATAAAGGGCGCGGTGAAAACCGCTCACAGGAGGTTAACCGGACAGAAGCCAAATTTCTATGTCAAGACGCCCACCATTTCAACCGGAGCACGCGGGACCGAGTACATAGTTGAACATGACCCGGACACCCTGATCGACACAGTTCTCGTGCTGGAAGGTGAGGTGGAGGTATCAGGCAACACAACTGAAATCCTCACACGAGGCCAGCGGATCATCGTTGAGAGGGGCACACTTGGCGAAGTGGAGACTGTCAGCCAGGAATCCATTGAAGCAGCGCTCAGCGAATATGAGGACTATGACCTCTACATATCGCCATGGGTGTGGGTACTCCTTGCTGTCGTCATCATCGCCGCAGGCGGCTGGTTCATCCTCAGGAAGAAGCGCGTGCACTAGGTCCCTTCAGGAGCGCCTTCGCCACGGTTGGGGATATGAGCGAGACGAGGATCGCGAACACCACGAGTGCCGAGAACAGCTCCCCAGTGAGGAGCGCCTCCCTGCGCGCAATCTCGGCAGCAGCGAGTACCAGGCTGAGACCTCCGGCGTGGAGGAAGCCGAATCCCACGCTCTCCCTCCAGCTGTAGCCGAAAAGCCTTGCAGGGAGCCCTGCACCTATGAGATTGGCCGCGATCACAGCGATCGCAAGCAGGATGGGGACTATGAAGGCGCTGCCGCTGAAGATGGTCCGCACATCGACCCGGGAGCCCACGATGATGAAGAAGAGGGGTATGAAGAAGCCGTAGCCGAACCCTTCCAGCTTCTCATGGAGGG
Source organism: uncultured Methanosarcinales archaeon (assembly GCA_964587045.1). Taxonomy (GTDB): domain Archaea; phylum Nanobdellota; class Nanobdellia; order Woesearchaeales; family CAZPJY01; genus CAZPJY01. Next base: position 14,257 of record CAZPJY010000033.1, on the reverse strand, counting down.
CAGAGGCCTTGGCAAAGTCTTCCCCCTTGCAGCTTGCCCCCAATTCGGAGATGATCAGGCCTGCGATGAATGCCCCGATGATGGAATGGAAACCGAGGACCTCCACGAGGGCGGCAAAGATGAAGATGAGGGCGAAGGTGAGGCGAACCTCCATCTCGAAGTGCGACTTCTGCTGCACCCAGCACACGACGCTGTTGCGCACCTTCGCGTTCACGACCCAAGGGATGACGAAGAGCGTGACGATGGCGAGGCTCGAGTATACGAACCGGGCGTCGATCGCGCCGTTGAGGTAGGAGAGTGTGAAGGCGAGGAGGAACATTGAGACTATGTCGACGATGACGACGGTCCCGAGCAGCACGTGGAAGAGGTCCCTGTGCCCCTCGATGTCCTTGACCACAGGCAGGATGAGGCCGAGGGAGGTCATCGCAAAGATGGTCCCGAGGAGGATGCCCGGCATGCCCGCCGCTGCGCCGAGAGAGAAGCCCACCCCGAATGGGACCGCGAGCGAGAAGAGAGATATGGTGAGCGTCTTCCCCAGGTGCTTGGTCACCTCGGTGAAGTCGATCTCGAGGCCAGCGAGGAACATGAGGTATGTGAGCCCGAAGGACGAGAGGAAATCGAGGGTTGGGTTTTCAGGGATGAGATTGAGGAAGGAGACGCCGATGAACACTCCCGCGAGGAGCTCGATGATGATGACGGGAACCCTGACGCGCTTGGCGAGGGATGGGGCGAGGACTATCACGACGAAGATGACGACCATGGAGAGGATGAGGGGTTCCATCACGTGTCAGGAGTGTGCGGCCTTCATAAAGGTTGTGTTGAATCACTTCCTCCAGGAAACCACCGCGAGTGCTGCAATGATCACAAAAGCAGTCAGCGCCATGACGGGAATTGTCATGTACCCGAAGTGGTAGGTGAACTTCGCAGAGCAGCTCGCCATCGTGTCTCCAAGCGTGCAGCTTGTCACCCTGGTAAACATCTGCGTGAAGTAGTGGTAAACTGAGATCGACCCACCGACGGCACTCATCACAAGAGCCGCGCGCATAATCCGCTTGATCCTGAAGGCCAGTGCAGATCCCAGCATGAACACCTGCGAGAACATGAAGATCCTCTGGAACCAGCAGAGTTCGCATGGTATGTAGTGCATGACCTCTGAGTAGAAAAGGCTCCCGCACATCGCAGTCAAAGCGACGATGAAGGCAAGCAATACGGCGTGATTCTTGACGTACTCCTTTACCTTAATATTTCCTGCAAGGACGAATCCGAGTACCACGAAGAAGGCCAGCTCTGCCAACAGCACCAGGTAAGGTATTAAAAAGGCTATTGTCTGTATCATTACCTTTGGCAAGAACTCTGTATTCTTAAAGGTTGGTTTTAATTTCGCTTGTGGCTAATTGGGGAGTTAATAGAATCCTCGGCGATAAGTTTTTAAATGCCCTTCGGCATGGTAATCTCATGACCCTCTATGACCTGGTTTCAACCTGGGAAGGATGGGGCTTGACGGACATACTGCTGCCATTCGTTCTGATTTTCACAATAATGTTTGCCATCCTTCAGAAGACCAAGATGCTGGGTGAGGGCAGGCGCAACTACAACATAGGGGTGGCGGTTGTGATAGCTCTGCTGGTGGTCGTGCCCCATGTCACCGGATCCTACCCCCCTGGTGCTGATGTGGTGGATGTAATCAATAAGGCCCTTCCAAACGTTTCAGTGGTGGTCGTAGCGGTTCTGATGATGCTGCTGGTGATAGGGACCTTCGGGACCAAGGTCAAGATAGCGGGGTCCTCCTTGGCAAGCTGGATAATGAAGCTTTCTGGCATTACGGTTCTGGTAATATTTGGGGCGGCTGCGGGCTGGTGGGATGATTGGCTCTGGACCTGGCTTTGTCCTGCCTCGATATTTAATTGGAAGCTTAACAACTGCTGGCTTAGCTGGCTCAACGACCCCGACACCCTCGCGCTAGTCATAATGATATTGGTGTTCGGCATAATAGTGTGGTTCATCACCAAGGAAGACAAGCCCAAGAAAGGGAAGGGCTTTGTGGGTCGCTCTTGGGAAAACGTCGGCAAGACCCTCAAAGAGCATTGATGTGTTTGTCGAGTGAACCGCCCGCGCGCTAGAGGCTCTTGAACCAGTCCTGAGCGACGTCTCCCAGAATCGGAACAGCCTTCTTCTTGCCTTGCGCTGCGTAGATGATCCCAACGATGATGAAAATGACCAGGATCAGCTGGAGCAGGCTGATTAGCGGCTGCAAGGGGTTGCCTATGTTGAGAGGATACCCCGACATCAACGACAAGACAAGGGTCCCGAGTATCAGGAGCAATGACTGCCTGATGTGGTACGCGGTAAAAGTGTCCCTCTTGTTCGTGTACATTATGTAACCGATTACCCACCCAATGATTGTGATGTAGCTGACTACAGCAGCTCCTTTGTTTCTTGCCATGCGATCAAGGTTGGGACAGAAAGTATATAAAATTTTAGGCGAGTGGGAGCTTGTAGTACACCCTGCCGTCCTCAGACACTATCATCTGCCTCTTGCCGCCAGAATTCTCGTCATGCTGGTAGGTTATGACATATCCCTCACCAGTCCGTTCGATGTCGACGATGTGATACTCCAAGCCGTTGGAGGCCACATAATCCTCGAAAGCCTGTCTGGCGTCAGCCTCGCTCGAGATAGCAGCCCCTGTGTCTGCCACATCAACCTGATCGGGCACTGCCGGGACGGAGTTGTCGACTGCAGGCTCAGGCTGGTCAGCGAAGAAACCGCTGCATTGGGAGCTGTCACCCACTTTCGTTCCATCCGCGCAGATGTATATCGAGCCTCCAGTTTGGCCTTTCGGCCCGCAGCCTGCCAGAAGGATGAGCATTAAAACAAGCATGATTGCGGGTCTCATTTTCATGGATAAAAGTACACGCGCTCCACGGCGATGACATCAGGAGTGTAGAACTCTGTCAGCGTGGGCGTGCCGCTTTTTGGTATTAGGCTGAGGTGGAGCAGCTCATCGCCGTCGATCGGCCGCGAGAGCTCCTGGCAAACTTTCAGTATATCTCCCCTTTGCAGGTTCCCCGATACGAAGTTAGATCCTTCGGCCAGATACTCGTACGCAAAGAAGCCCACCTTATTGATGGACTCAGGATCGTAAGCCGGGACGTCCAATGCAATCTCTTTCACCTTCGTGTCTGTGACGTTGACTCCTGTTGGGTGGACGAACAGCTCGTCGACAGGGTCCATTATGTCGTTTTCATTGGTGTCGATCAATCCCATCTGGGCCTTGGCAAAGACATCGACCTCCCTGTTGAAGTAGGCAAGAGGAGCTACGGATGACCCTCTCATGATGCTGGACTGGTTGAGCACGCACTGGCCGGCAGCGAGCTGGCAGTTCTGCGTCTCGATGCCGTAGTATCCGCCGGTGTCCTCGCATGTGCAGCCGGAGGCAGTATACTCGTCCCTAGCACCGAAGATGTGGCCCGTCTCGTGGGCGATGAGGGCAGGCATGTTGTTAGGCCATGCGTCTCCGGCGATGAATGCGTAAGGGCCGTTGATATATGCTATCCCGGCGAACCCGTCAGGGAAAGCCCCGTCGGCGTCCTCGCTGCTGTCCACGAAGAATATCGTGTAGGCCCAGTGGGCGTTCATCCTGAGCCTGAGCTCGTTGTCGAAGGAGCGCGCCCTGCTGAACTTGGACGCTCCTGGTGGCACTCCCATGCCGTCCAGAACCTCATTTATCCACAGGTCCTGGTTGGCTTCCGCGGTGGTCCTGGTAATCGGCTCGTAGCTCGTCGGCACGCCGCGGTAGATTTCATAGGTGAACCTTATGTGTGCGCGAGGCTCGATTGCCGACCACCAGTTCAGCGCCGTTGTCACGTGCTCTATCAGGTTGTCCTGCTCTTCTGTCGTCCAGTTCTCAAGGTTTCCGTCCACAGACCCGTTGCTCTCGACGAAGACTATGGCGACCGCGATTTTTCCTATCATCATCAGGCTGGTCTGCGTTGGTCCGAAGACCGAGGTCGTGCCAACTGGGTCTTCGAAGGCGGTTGTACTTGTCACGGCTGCCGATCCTCTTGCGGTGAAGTAGCCGGTGAACACGTCGTTGATGCACTGCGCGTTCCTCTTCCTGATAAGGGTGGAGGAGGAGTTTGTGGTCATCTCTGATAGCATTATTTCGTCGATTTTCATGGGGTCAGAGCCTGCGCTCAGCTTGAATATCGTGCTCAGGTCGTCGACGTAGCCGTCAAAGCCGTCCGTCCCTGATATCTCGACCACATGCGCGTGGGTGGATATCTCCGACTCTGTCTCCTGTCCTGTTGAGAGGGCTTGTTCCTGCAGGCTTCCTGATGTGCTGATGATCACAGAAGCAGCGACTCCGGCCACGAGTATGAACGCGATGAACAATATAAGGGTGCCAATGCCCATCTCAGCCTTCCGGAATCCCATTTTAAATATACTAATATGTATTTTGGTATATATATTAGTGCAAACAGTATATATAAATATTTTGGTTTTCAGCCGAAAAACCAGCTTCCGTTGCGGTATTCAAAGCCCGAAAACGGGTAAGCTCCAACCCATAAGACCCGTGCCCCAGAGTCCCAGCAATTGCATATCGCGTGCGTCTCGTTGGCATCCACTGAAAAGGTCTGCACGATGCCTGGGAAACGCCCGAGGCATTCCATCTGGCAGCTGAACCTGAAATCCTCAATCATACCATCCACTGAATCCTCCACTGGCAAAAAGAGAACCGATGCGAGGACGACAAAGAAAAATCCCCCAACCAGGGGAATCCAGACAGCTGGTCGCACACTTGCCATGCATGTAAAATGAGAACTAGTGATATATATAATAGCTGCAATTCGGATAGCAGTCTAATCAACATTTAAATACTTAATAATACCCACACAAAATATCAGATTCATTGAGGTGAAGGACGATGCGTATCATGTATGCGATGATGGTTCTGGGACTCCTACTTATAGCCGGATGCGCCCAGGAACCTCCCCTCATAGGGGGAGACACAGACGAACACGGCTGCTTAATAGCCGCAGGCTACAGCTGGTGCGAAACCAAAGGCAAATGCCTGAGGCAGTGGGAGGAGCCCTGCGAGGTGGAGCCGACGCAAGGCATGACAGAGGCTGATGCCAAAGCAATCGCGGACTCGAGCCCCTGCAGCGATGAGGGGACAGTCCTGGACAACGCCGAATACAACCCCAACTCAAAAACATACTGGTTCGATTTCGAGCCTTTCGAGGAGAAAGCGGGATGCAATCCTGCATGCGTAGTGTCTGAGGAAACAGGAGATGCCGAGATCAACTGGCGATGCACAGGTCTCATCGAGCCCCCAACTCAGGAGGTTACCACCTTCGACGAGTGCGTGGCAGCAGGCTATCCGGTGATGGAAAGCTACCCCAGACAGTGCCGGATAAATGACACGATTTTCGTTGAGGTGCTGGATCTCCCGGAGGGAACTCACTTATGCACTCAGGAGGAGAAGGATGCGACTTTCTGCACCATGGACTACTCACCGGTGTGCGGAAACGACGGAAAGACCTACGGGAACGGATGCTCAGCCTGCTCAAGCGGAAACGTCAACACTTATGTTCCAGGAGCATGTAAAACTTTAGACATCAATGTGGCCAGAGCAATCGCTGCAGCCAGCTTCTGCGAGGACATGGGCAACCTATCGATCAGCGCGAGCCGCAACGCTGACACGAAGACCTGGTGGTTCGATATGGTGATGGAGGTTCAGTACGCGCGTGAGAACTGCAATCCCGCATGCGTCGTCCACGAGGACACCGAGGAGGTGGAGATCAACTGGAGATGCACAGGCCTGCTCGGCACGCCTGGGATATGCACAGAGCAGGACAAGGAAGCGGTCGCGTGCACGATGGACTACACTCCCGTCTGCGGCAACAACGACGTCACTTACTCAAACGCGTGCATGGCTTGCGCGAGCGGTGAGGTCATAAGCTACAGGCCTGGTGAGTGCCAGTGAGATTTTTTCTTCTTTTATTTCCCTTACTTCTAATCTCAGCGTGCCATATGAGCCTCTCGGATGAGCAGGACGTGCATGGCTGCGATCCGCTTCAGGGCGAGGTTTGGTGCGCTGCAGAAGGCCGATGCGTCTACGAGTGGAACTCTTCTTGCTTAGCGGACCAGGAGCCCAACTATGATTCTGCAGATTCTGATGCCGCGGCCACGATGGCGATCGCTGCTGTGAGGAACTCTTCCTCATTTCTCCAGGGCATAGGACGCCAGCTTGAGGTCAGCAACATATTATCTGCGCGGTGCCCGGGATGCTGGCAGGTAAACCTCAGATACATAGCAGACGGAGCCAAGACGGATAAGGACCGCGTGACAGTCCAAGTCACCATCGACGATTGGGAAATAACCGATATTGTGGAGGCCAGGAGCGCCCTGGCAATGATGACTGTTGAGGAATGCATGGACCGGGGCGGCCGTCCTGTCGACACAGTCGCTGGCGGCACATGCAGGGATGACGAGACCGATGTCGGGGACGTGACCGACTTCATATCACCAACAATCTGCTGCGTGTAACATTAATATACCACCTACATTTCCCCCTACTTATGAAAGAGTATCTCGACGTTCTGGATGAGGATGGCAATCCGACAGGGAAGAGGGAGGAAAAGCAGGTAGTCCACCAGAAAGGGATTTGGCACCAGGTCGCGCATATCTGGATCTACAACTCCAAAGGGGAGATGATGATCCAGCTCCGGAGCACCAAGAAGAAGTCGTTCCCGGGGCTTTGGGATATCGCGGCAGCAGGTCACATCGATGCCGGCGAGCCTGTGATGGAGGGTGCCGCAAGGGAGCTTGAGGAGGAATTGGGAATATCAGGTGCCGAGCTCGAGCTGGTAGGCGTTCGGAAGTTCTCCTATTCCATCCCCGAGAAGAAATGGTACAACAACGAATTCACGCACGTAATCCTCCTCCGCTTCGACGGGGACATCAAAAGCCTAAAGCTTCGGGAGATCGAAGTTGACGACGTCAAGTTTGTGCCCTTGGATGAGCTGGAATCCGACCTCAGAGGGCATCCGGAGAAGTACGTGCCGCACAGCGGCAGCTATTTCTTCGATATGATAAGGATGGTTCGGGACAGGATTTAGTCTTTGGAGTGAATGCCCTGAACTTTTTATCATGATATCAACCTTGCCATCACCGTCTCTGCCCAAAGACTGAAACCTAATGCTCAGCTTTAAATATTAGTTGATTTCAGAGGCTAGCACAATGCCGGAAAAGATAATCCTCGAGAAGCTGTACATCAGTGGCCTCGCTTACCTGACAATCAACGGGAAAGGGCACATCCGCGAGAAAGGCAAAGGCATAAAGGAAGCGTCGGGCATCGACTATTCTCCAATGGTTACCCAGTTCCAAATTCTGAGTCCCTTCTCCGAGCCGGGAAGGAAGTTCCATTCCAGGAGCGAGGCTGAACTTTACATGCAGGCTTTGACCCTCCTGGATAAGATGGTTCATTCTGCCATTGCATCCGGTGAAGAGGAACTTCGTGAAGAGACGCGCACTCAGATGAGGGAAATTTGCATCGATATGCAGGGGCAGCTGAACTCGACCTACCTTCCGATGCTCCGTACGGTGTCCCGCTTCGATACGATTTCAGAATACCTGAACCAGACTCCTGAAGAAATCAGGTCGAAACTGGAATCTATGTCAAAAGACCCCTGATGATTAGCTCTTCCGCCTCCTTTTCAGAAAGGCCCCGGGCCATCAGGCTCTCGAGCTGCTTTGAGTCCACGCCGCCGAGAGTGGCCTCGTGGGTGATGTGGGCCTTCGGGTGCCTGACCTCAATGTTGGGGTAAGCCTTGACCTCTCCCTTGCCCTGCAATATCTCTGTGCACTCGACATGTCCTCGCGCTTCTTCTCCCTTGGCTATCATGGTGTTGAACACCTCAGCCTTGGCTTCGTCACGGACCGCGATCCTGGACCTCAGCACCCCCCGTGCCCTGGAGTCGAGCTCTGCGGTCTCCCTGACTGTCAGCCGGTCGCTTCCGTACCCGCTCGCCCTGGCTTCCATCTCGATGACGGCATCCTCTGCTGCTTTCGTTGCGTAGTCGATGTCCAGCAGCCCGACGCGGCCTTTCAGAAGCTCGAACCTTGTGGAGTAACGGCCTCCCTTCCTGACGTCGACTGTCGCGTGCGGATAGACCTCGACGTTCCCTGCCTCATTGTGGATGTGCCGCTCCAGATACTCAAAGCTCGCCCCTGACTCCACCACTATCTTTCCGTTCATGCGGTGCACGACCCTTTCCGGTCCTGGAAACACGCAGTGGCCGATGACACTGACCGAAGCCCCTGCCTTTACCGTTGCTTCGAGTTCGATTTCCTGCGTGCCCTTATTGAACTGGCCGAAGCACAGGTGAACAGGCCTCTCAATCTTTTTGGTGACTATGATTTTAACGCTGACGCCAGTGCTGGTCTCCGAAGTCTTGACCTCGAGTCCCGGGACTGATTTGGCTGATAAGACCTTGTTTGCGTTGACGACAAGCTTTCCGACTTTCGTATCCTTCATCTCGTGTGAGATGCCTGCTGCATCCACGAGCTTTTGCATGTCGCTCATCGGTCCACCTCCGGCTCGTTGGGGTGGTCGCACTCAGCGCACTGCTTGAGGAAGAAGGGATAGACCTCTTTCATCTCCCCCTTATCGACCATCCTCCCATGGCATACCAGGAAGGCGTGGTCTGCGCGCCTCATCACATCAGGACTGTGGGTGATGAGTATTACTGTAGTGCCCTGCTCCTTTAGGTAGGTGAACACCTTGAATATCCGCCCTACGGCCTCGACGTCTATGCCTGAGTCAGGCTCATCCAGGATTACAAGCTTGGGCCGCATGACTATGATTGCTGCGAGCTCAATCCTCTTGCGCTCCCCTCCTGATAGGGATGAGTCGACTGCCCTATCCAGGTACGCGGAAGGCTCGAGACCCACACGCTCCATCGCGTCCTTCACCCTATTTTGGTCCTTTACTCCTGAAGACTCGAGGTACTGCCTTACCTTCAAGCCTTCGAAGCGGGCAGGCTCCTGCCATGCGAGGGTGAGCCCCAGCCTGGCCCTTTGGGTGACTGAGAGCTTGTTGATGGGCTTACCCTGGAAGATGATGTCACCTGAGAAATTGCGGTAGCCTGAAAGCCCCATTATCGCGTACGCGAGGGTGGATTTGCCAGCGCCATTCGGCCCGACAATTGCGTGGATATGACCTTCCCATACCTCCATTGAGAGATGGTCCAGGATCTTCTTATCTCCCTTAGCAAGGGTTATATCCTTAATCGAGAGCAAGCTTGCCATGGGATGGGCGATGGCTATCTCTTATTTAACCTTTTCTGAGAAGATCCGAAACGTAGGACTTGATGATATTCCTGGTTGTGATAAGGTCTTCAATACCCTTACCATAAGGGTCTTCAATCTCCCACCATGTGGCCTTATCCGATGACCTGAGATAGTTGGGGCATTCATACCACGGTGCCATAATGTAAATCTCTTTAGCATTTTCGACCATTTCCCTGCTTATGGTCTTTACCTTGTGCTTTGAGATGTCGATGCCTTCCTCCTTCATGACGTTCACTATATCTTGTGGGATGCTTTTGTAAGTCAACGGAGTGTACTCTAGTGTGCCTGCGCTCGCCGCAGCCTTCTTCTTGGAGTAATGGTTGTAGAAACCTTCTGCCATCTGGCTCCTGCAAACGTTGCCAGAACAGACGAATAGGACCTTTGACATGGGGAGCGGTAAAAATATGAAATATAAAAGGTTAATGCAGCTTGCCGGGTAGTCGCTGATATCGGCAATCTCTCTGTGAGTTTTCTAGTAATAGGCGAATCATTCATATTAACATAAAAAAACTATTATATATTCTACGAAAACGAAATATATTTAAATAATAAATTTCATAAATGTAAAAATGGACGCCATCAATCGCAAGATTGTGCGAGAGCTTGTGGTTGACTCGCGTGCGTCCTTGACTTCCATTGGTAAGAAGGTCAGGCTCTCACGGGAGAACGTAGACTACAGGATAAAGCAGCTACAGAAGAAGGGGATCATAAAGGACTTCATCGCTGTCGTTGACCATGACTCCTTGGGTTTGTCACACTTTGCGGTCTTCTGTGCCGATACTACACCCCCGAGGCAAGCTTCTTGGATCGGCATGGTCGCCGGCAGGTGGAGCCTGACCTTCGACATTTTTTCCAGAAGTCCAGAGGAAGTCGAAAAGATAACAGCACCTCTTTCAGATGAGCGGCTGGTGCTGCAGGTCAAGGGCAAGGAATACATGTTTGGCAAGATGGTCGGTGTCCTGCCCAAGCGGCCGTCTGAAGGGAGAGGAACCGTCGATGACAAGGACAGGAAGATCATCAGGATTCTCGCATCTGACGCGAGAGCCAGGTACACAGAGATAGCAGAATCTGTCGGCATGACTCCAAACGGCGTGAAGGCCAGGGTAAAACACCTCGAGCGGTCGAGCATCATCCAAGGATACACCGTGACGCTGGACCACCACAAGCTCGGCTTCGACTGGTACGGCATCCAGCTGCGGACGCATGACACCAGGGCCAGGGAGTACTTCCACACTCACCCGAAAGTGATCTTCTACTACGAGTACTTCCTGGGCAGCCACGACTTCGATGTCGGCGTCGTGGTTAGGAACTCGCAGGAGCTTAGGGACTTCCTCATAGGGCTGAGGAAGGATTTAGACGTGGGAATTGTCGACGTGTTCTCGGTGCTGGAAGAAAGAACGGGAATGGTGGGGATAATTTGATCAAATGCATTATTTTCGACTGGGGCGGTGTGCTCGCCAATTCAGATAAGGTGGTAGCATCCGAGAGGCTGGCAGAAGAATACAACATAGAAAAGAGGGCACTGCTCCAAGCCATGAAGGAAGATGAGTCTGACTACTCCAAGGGAGAGCCGGATGACCAGTACTTCATAGGAATCGGGACCCAGTTCAACATACCCTCAGCCAAGATTAGAGAGGCCATGAACAACGTGCCGCCTGGAGTGGTGCACGCGCTCGCAAGGCAGCTTTCCAAGAGCTACAAGGTTGTCATCCTCTCCAACCAGCTGAGGGGCAAGGCTCAGTACATAAGGTCGCACTTCGACATCTCGTTCTTCAAGAAAGCCTTCTTCTCGGCAGAGACGGGAAACACCAAGCCGGACGAGAAGGCGTTCAGAGACGTCCTCAAATTCGCTAAGGTAAAGCCAGAGGAGTGCCTGCTAATCGACGACGCGAGGGAAAACGTTGAGACCGCTAAAAAACTCGGCATGAAGACCATACACTTCAAGGGATACGAGCAGCTCATCGTTTCCCTTAGGAATCTTGGCATAGGAAACCTTTAATATACCGAGTTTTCCTCGCAGCGTATGCCGATCCAACCTGACCTATTAGCAGAAAGGGTCCTCAATAGGATGGGATTTTCTGGACCTTACGTCGACGATCCTGTGATAGCGCTATACAACATAGGCAGGCGGCTAAAGTTCGACCCTCACTGGGGCCCGGTCTTGGACAATGATGTCATAGGATGCAACTACCGCTGCGCCCACTGCTGGGTGGCTGAGGAAGCACTCGACGCCAAACTGAATTCTGAATTCATCCAGAAGAAGAACCGGGCGAAGGTGGCGAGCATGAGGGGCGCGGCGATACACAGCAGTGAGGACATATTCAGGTACCTCATGAAAAGGTCTGAGCGCGACGGCCTTCAGATGTGGGCTTTCACGGGGGGAGAAACGACGCTCTATAGGGGTGGCATCTCATCTGTTGCGAGGCTTGCGATGAAAGAGGGGGTTACTGTCGGAGCTGACACCAACGGCTGGCTGATAGCAAAGCACGATGATTACCTGGACGCTTGGGAGGGCCTTCAGGATACTCTCCACCTCTATGTATCGATAAAAGGAACCACACCAGGAGAGTTCGAGCGCTTCACTGCGGTCTGCGGGGAGCACTATGAAGCGCCTTTCGTGGCAGTCGAACGTCTGCTTAGGAGAGGATTTGAGGCAATACCCGGCGGGGTAGTCACGAACACGCTTGCAACCGAAGCAGAACTCAAAGATAACCCAAACCCAATAACCCGCCTTTACGACAGGCTGGCAATGATTCATCCTGATCTCCCATCCCTTCTATCGTACCACAAAGTGTCGACCATGGTGCACGACCAGAGGGCGCTCTCGCGCAAGATGAGGTCCAGAGGATACACCAATACGAAACCTGGGCTGATCGCACGCGAGCTCGACAGCTATTTCTCATCAAAAGGGAATCCTATCGTCAAGGAGGAGCCGGCGCTGCTTTCAAAGGCTGAACTGGCAAAAAAGATCATCCAAGACCTCTCAGTCTAGCTTGAGGAAATGGCAGATTGAGTAATAAGTCGGACCCATCAATAGGTATACAAACTGCATCCAACGGGGCGCGTGGATGCAGTCGCACACCGGCAGGCCTGGATACATGCCTGTTGCTATGTTTCTGATGTCAAACACTTGGAACGCAAAGGTCTCCAGGGTCAGGAGGACACCTGCGTACAGGAAGAAGAAAACCAGCAGCTGGAAGGCGAAATTCCATCCTCTCATCCTTATCGGACGGAACAGTAGGTAAGCGCCGAACAACCCCAGGGACCAGGCGAAGAAGGGGTAAATAGTGGTCCCAAACACTGACATAGTCTCTTGGTTGTAGCCGTAATGGCTTCCTGCTATCAGAATCCAGATGAAGGCGACTCCTGTAGCGATCAGGAAGTGGTACAGCAGATTTGTCCTCCTGGTCAGGACCAGGTAGGGAAACATAATTAGATAGAATACCAATACCACGATGTCAATCCTGAAAAGGGTAAGAGATATGAAAGCGACCAAGAATAAAATAAGGTCGCTGATAAAATGCAGATTCTTCCTCATTTCCTCTTCACGCTGACGGCTTTGGTAGCGAAGGCAGCAACAACAATTCCCAAAACGACAATTGCCCATGATATCGGAATTGCCAGCGCGACTTGTGTACGCGCGAAGATCAGGAATAGTGCGATTATGACGAGCAGTATACCCCCTAGCGAAGCTCCGATCGCGACGTAACCGTTCATTATTGGATCGATCTTTTCAGCCACAATATTCACCTCCCCTCTGTTGTTAGAAGGGTGAAAATAAAAAACTTGGCATTACACATAATACCTTTATAAATAGGCATTTCCTCCCCGAACGCATGAGCCTTGAGAGAGATATCAAGAGATACGGAGCCAAGGGCGCTGTCCTGAAATATATCAGAGAGCAAGATGTGGGTGTGCCCATACCAAGATTCATCCTGGTCCCTGTAGGCGAGGACTGGACGCGGTACAGAAAGGAGATTGACGACATTTCACCCTGCCTGGTCAGGAGCTCATCGCCATTTGAGGACAACGAAGCCCATAGCTTCGCAGGGCTGTACAAGACGCAGGAGTTCCATGACGAAAACGATGTCGAGATTGTGCTCGATTCGGCGAAGAGCAAGAAGGTCATGGACTACATGCGGATACACGGCATCAAGTTCTCAGATGACATAGGATTGATCTTCCAGCTCAAGACGCCAACATCTTGGAATTGGAGCATGGTCAGGCACCCCCACAATAGCGATGAGATATTCATCATGGGGAGGATGATCGGCGGTATATCAACTGAAAATTATGTCTACTCCGAAAAGGATGACATTCTTACTGAAATCGACGATTATGTGGATGATGTCACCGGGCAGCCAAACAGGAGAGTCGGTCATCCCATGAATTTGGATTATGCGATCAAGCACTACAGAACCATCGAGTCATTGCCGGCTTTCCAGACAGGATACACTTACCAGATGGAGTTCGGGCTTGCGCCCATGGCGGTTTACCAGTTTCGACCCTTCAGGAAGAAGGGGACTGCAGAATGGTCGCTCTCAAAAAAGGAGAGGAAAAGGAGTGATGGCGATACCAACATTGTGTTCGGGTTGACGCCGCCTGAGGGCATCGAACTGAATCTCGTGAGGGCGCTGAACAGCGATATTTACCTTCCTTACCTCAGTCAGTGTTTGAGCCGGCCTCCTGAAAAACGGGTGGATTGCCTCATGGCGAACCTTGACCTCTCAGAACTTGAGAAGCCTTACGCTGAAGAGCTCATCAAAAATACCTGTGGTCCCATAATAAAGGGATTAATTGCAAGATCGTTCGACAAAGCTATCAAGAGACTCAACTCAACTTCAAGAATGCAGGAGACCTGTCTTTTCCGCCGAGCGGGCGGCGAACAGGGCCCGGCGTCGT
>CAZPJY010000032.1:0-20576 GCA_964587045.1 uncultured Methanosarcinales archaeon | reverse complement strand
TCCCGGACGGGGCATCTTGCCTTTTCTGGATACCGGGACCTCTCTGACAGGTCAACATTAACAATATTTTTTATATGAGATTGCTTTACCCGCAGTTATGGACAAGCCAAACGTGACCATCCCAAAACTGACGGGAAATGAGCAGAAAGTCCTGAAGAAGATAATCGAGCAGGCAAAAGTCCCTGATATGGAGATAGCGCAAAACATGGGCTTATCACAACAGGCGATCTTCAAGATCAGGCACAAGCTCGAAGATGTGGGGATCATAAAGGGATACATGCCCATAATCGATTTCAAGAAGATCGGCATCGAGACCTTGGTCGTTGTCGGGATCAAGCTCACCAATCACGTCTGGGAGAAGTATTCAGAGGAACAGATAGCAGAAAGGATCCAGAAGATTCCGCAAGTGATAATCGCCTACCGCATCCCGGAATCTAGGATATCGCACCTGCTGATCATTGGGTTCAGGAATATCGATGAAAAGGACCGATACCTCATGAGGATGCAGAGCAAATTCTCCAAGGAAATCGAGTTGATCCACGTATACCCGTTCTCCGTCGACAGGATAATCAAGAACAGCCATATCGGGTTATTGGGCACTATTCTCAACCATAAAGACTTTTCATCTAATGAATTCTTTTTAGATAAATAACAATTTTTTTCCGAATCTTGGAGAATTTTTACTACCAAACATATTTATAATTTATTAGTATAGATAAATAACAACTGGCATATGATAAATACCGCCGGGTTAGGTAAGGGCATAAGGTAAATAACAACGCCCAACGACCCCCTTAACAATTATTACTACCATACCTAGTTATAGTTCGGTCCACAACTATAATATGTGGCAGAAGCAGCGATTAAGGGGATCATTTGCAAACATTGTGGTAAGCAAAATAAGGGGAAGGTGAAGCTTATCGGGCTTACATTGATTTGTCCTTATTGCGGGAAACCTAGCGAGTAGGAACAAAAGGGGAAAAATTTTGGCTAGGGCAGATTTTGCCCTAGTATCATTTTCAAAGGTGAATCAAAATGATGAAAAAAATATCTGACAACCTGAGATTCTTTACGATGATGCAAAAGCTGCAGAGGAAGCGTGACATTGAGGTCATGTCCCGCGAACATATCAACAACCAGTTCCTAAATAAGGTGGTTTGAAATGACTCAAAAGAAAACATACCTGTTAAATGCCAATTGGGAATCCGACGAAAATCAAGACACCGGAAATTTCTATAATCAAGAATCTATTGATGATTCCAGTGAGAATGACATGATATCAAATGAAGAAGCCGGGTTCATGGCAGGATACCTGAGAGATTAGTCGGGTGGAAAAATGAAAACGTTAGATCTAGGGGTGATAAAAAATAAAATTGGATATTGGCAGTATATCCTTTCGAAAATAGAGAGGGATATGTTAAAGAAGCAATCAGAACGACTTGAAATCAAGCAACGTCTTGTGCACCTGTCTAATCTGCACAAGTCAATGTTATCATAGATTACATTCTTTAAAAGTATTGCCCAACATTACATCCCGAATCTTCTTTACCTCCATACAGCAGTTAATACTGTATGGAGCTTTTTGATTTTCAAACCGGGTGGCCAGAAGTTCTAGGGATAATTCTGTGCTTTGTTGTCCGCAGGTCCGGACGGGGCATCTCACTCTTTTTCGGTAAACTCAAGCATCCGCTTGATCTCATCAATCGTCGATTGCTGGTTGTCCTTCTTCGACATTTTGATGAAACGGATGAGCAGCTCCCTAATTTTTCCGGCATTGAAAAGGATGAGCTTATGCCCATCGACGATGAAATAGAACCTGTACCCTTTGTAGCGAAGCTCACGCAGGCTCATCCCGCCGGCATGTCCGAGCACCTTTCCGCGGTTTGGGTTCCTCTCGAGCGTCGCGATGAGCGCATAGACCTTCATGGAGTCCCTCTTGAAGGTCTTCCAGATCTCGTCCCTAAGGCTGTTGAGGATTATTATCCTAATCATTTAATCCTCATCTTGGTCCATTCCCTCGCTTCCTTGAGGGATGAGTACTCATTCTCATCGACGAATTTCCGGAGCTCTTGCTGCAAGGTCACCATGCTATGCATCCGCCTTATGACTTCGTCATAATTCTCGGATTTCTTGCCGAATTCTCTTAAAATGTCCCTTGTTTCCTTGGATATGGATATTGTCGTGTTCATTATAATCAAATATAACTATTATATACTATTATATTTAAAGCTTGCGCTTCCTTTCCCCTGATTTTTCCGAAGGGTATTATTCTCAAAGTTATCATATCGCCGGGATTCATTTCACAACTTCTGCGAGAACTATCCGCTCAATCTCAAATACGTCTAGACCAAGATGTACCTGGTTAATATACCGTTCCTTCATCTCTCTTGATCCGACATCTTCAATGGGAGAGAGGTTATATCTTGAGAGATATCTGCGCATTTTCGCTGGGTCCAGGCCGAAAGTCCACAGTTTAAATCCCTTAACCATCCAGGCATACATGCTCTTATCTCCAATACCATTTAGGTCTTTACCCTCGATAAAACTCCTTTTAACGTAGGTAAAGACGATTTTGCTGCCCGGAGCGGCACGCCCCACATAGTTCATAGTGTTGTCATTAGCTTCTTTCGAAATATATTGGGTGACCCCTTCCCATATGAAAAGGGTCTTAGACTTTAGGTCGTATCCTGCCTTTTTTAATTCAGTATCAAGGCTTTGCTTCTCAAAATTGACAGGGACATAAATAACATGGTCTGGAAGCTTTCCTAATATCTTTTTCATTTTTTCCTTTTTCTTTTCTATGAGCTTGGGATGATCCACCTCAAAGTAACGGATGTGCTCCGCACCGGGGATATAATACGCACGGCAATCATATCCGGCGCCTAGATTGACGACCGATTCGAGACCCTTTTTCGCAATACAATCTCGTAACACATCGTCTATGTACCGTACACGGCAGAGCAGCCAACCCGTCTTCCCAGCGCTACTTTTCCTCTCCAACGTCATCATGAGACCGAATATTTTTGGTGAACGCATGAGAAACAAGAAAAATTTGTAGAGCGGCGTCAATACTTTCTCAGCAAGGGGATCGTCAACAAGTCGCTTTTCCTTTGGGAATAGCCTTCCATAGGCTCTAAGAAAAGCGACACCCATACCCGTATCAATTGCTTTCACACTATCCAGGAAGTCAAGTAAGTATTTTAATACTTGCCCAAAACGCCTTCAGCTGCCGCTTCACACGGAAAACTGCCTTTAATGCCTACCGCACGTTTTGATAAGCGAAAGCAGCCCTGGGGGACTTGAACCTTCCCTCCCCCGGACGGGGCATCAAACTACAAACAGCTGATAGTTGCTCATCTCATTCTCTGACCCTGAATGATGCAGCCAAGTTACGCAAGAATGCTTTCAAGTCGGTATTCAAGGGCTGATTGAATCTCAATGTTTACTGTTGTGTCGCGCACAGTCTGCATAGCACGTATGAGTTGTTCCCCATAGTACTTGTGGATGGGGAGCCCATTCATCAAGCTATTATACATAATGAAAAGTTTCTCGGTTTCATCGGTATCGGTGAATCTCGTTCCTTTGATGGGAGCATCACCTACAACTTCTTTAACCACTCTTTCCATGTCAATGTCCTTGTGGAGATATATTGGGTACGCGGAGTGTGAACCACCAGTACCGCAAGTGATAATGATATCTCGCGATCCATAGGCTTCCGTGAGATGGAGCAACTCTTCGTGTGCTTTGGCTAGTTCATCGTTGTAGTTTGGCGTTGTTGCACCAATGAGAACTCCCCACTGTCGATTTTTCTTCCAAGGGTGATAGGCTTCCGCAACACTGACAGCAAGGTGTGTTCGTCCAATTACATATTTGTTCCAAGGAGATTCAAGCTCGCCACCCACACCGATGATTACTTCATCGACGTGCAGATTGTCAGGGAGTTGACACAAATCGAGCTTGTCAAGTGTGAACCTACTCGCGTCTGCGAGTTGCAGGAATGTGTCTCGTTTCTCACCAGACATTCCCTCCTGGAAACCTAATAAGCGCTCATTGTAATATGTTCCATTTCTGGTGTCAATTTTTGGGTAAGTGTAAGGCTGCAGTTCAAGCTGGGTGGATAGGAGTTCAGAAGCCGCCCGTATCGCTGTGTGCTCTAGCTGGTCATGCCACCCGCTTATCTGAACGAACGGTTTCTTGTGGTAGCCAAGGACAATGAGAAACTCTCTGTCTATCCCAACGAGTTGTTTCTGAGCATGTGAATCATTTATCAGGAGTCGAATGTACAGTTCAGCTGCTTGACGGTAGCCTCCGCGTTTCATAGATTGCCCTCGCAGAGGGATGTCGACAGTGGGGAACCAATAGATTCCATAACTATTGGACAGTTTCCTGTCTTCAATGACTTCCTTGCACTCCTTGAGTAATGCATTGAGTGTTTTCTTCGTCGGTTTATGTATACCATATCCTAGATATCGCTCAAACGATGTAGGTTCCATTAGTATTGGGCAATGAGTGCTTATTAATAAAATTGTTGTTTGTTACTACTCAAAAAAGAGAAAATCATGGAGCAAGCAATAGATAACCGGTGCCAATAGAGCTTTATGCGAATGATCAATGCATTCAAGCGGATGCGCTTATTTTCGCTGTTGATGAGGCATTTTCCAACTGAAATTCACGAGAACACACAACTGGGAGGACCAATAGATACGAACTCTTTTTGGAATAATGAGACCTCCATCACCCTGTTGGCTGGAAACGCCTCCTCAATCTCCTGGAGTATGCCCCTCAGATCGTAGGGATTTTCGATCACGATACCAAACTCGATGAATTGGTCCCCAACATACTCAGCAATGAATGAGACCTTGCCATGCTGGTGCAGGAATTTTATCATTGTACCTTTCTGGTCGACATCCTTGTTGATGACAAAGACGCTGTACTGGTACAGTTGAAGTTTGGACGTGTCAATGAATATCGAGAACCTCTGTATCACGCCAGCGTTCTGGAGTCCCTTTATCCTTGCAGTTATCGCTGGGGCTGACAGGCCGATGGTTTTCGAAAGCGCCACACTATCCACACGAGCGTTCATCGATAATTCTTTTAGAATCTGTAGATCTTTGTCGTCATGCCTGTGTTTCAATAACTTTTTCGGCAAGCTGCCTTCCGGCATCTGATGGAAGTATTTCTCGTAGAAGAATAAGGACCTCCGATGGAGGGTGAACCTGTGGTCTATTATCGCCTCCTTGAACCTTTGGTAAAGGTTCTGGAATTTTTTGTCCAGCTCTTCGTTTGTCTTACCTATGATCGACAGCCCAAAGCTCCAAATGCCTGATAGCTCGGCGACCCAGGAGACAAATGTGGACTCTTGTAGGTACTGTCTGAATTCCTCTTGCCGGGTCGCTTTTATGTTGATGAACACTGCTGCTCCGATGTATCCAAGTCTTCCTATGTCGATTTCGGTGATGAACCTTTGGATAATGCCTGATTTCACGAGCCTGCTGATCCTGTAGTTCACCACTTCTCTTGATATCCGAAGGTTCTTGGCCAGTTGCGAGACAGGCACCCTCGAGTTTTTTAACAATTCCAGCAAGATTTTGTTATCAGTCTTATCCATTTATATAATATTAATGTATTATGATATATAAACTTTGTTATTGTAAAAATATCTTCCAAAGATTTTATTATTCTTTATATTACCACTAAATAGTAAAGATGGACGGTCTTAAAAGACAAGCGAGGAAAGTCACCCAGAGCGCCAGATTCGTCAATGTGGACACGACCAAACTCGAGGGATTATGCGATCAAATCAAAATGGACAAACCGCTCCACTGGCTGAAAAGCGCTCCGTACAACCTGCACGATTTACCAGTAGACGACAGGCTGGCGTACCTGTTCCTCCTGAATTCCATTAGCTTCTGTTACTGGGGGGAGCCAAAATGGGCGGTTGAGAGGCTGGGTGGCAGGTATGACGGGAGCTGGGCGATGACTGCATGCATCGGCAATGCCCTGGATCAAGGGATACCTTTGGTAGATGCTGAATATTTAGCAGAAATTTCCGAGAAAGACCTTCAAATGGTTCTGCAGGGCAATGTTCCGATCCCCATGTTTGCTGAGAGGCTTAGGATTGTACAAGAGGTAGGACAGGTTATTGTTGAATCGTATAACAGCAGCTTCCGAAATCTCCTGGAAGAAGCGAGCGGAAGTGCGCATCGCCTCTACAACCTAATAATAGGTCACTTCCCTTTCTTCCATGACGTTGCTGAGTATGAGGGGGAAGCGCTGCATTTCTACAAACGGGCCCAACTGCTAGTTTCAGACATAAGCCATTGTTTCCACCTATCTTTGGGATTGTCAGGTATTGAGGATTTGACCGCTTGCGCGGATTACAAGATACCCCAAGTGCTGCGTAGGCACGGGGTCTTTGAGTATTCTAAAGATTTGGCGGACCGGATCGACAATTACATCCAGATTCCGAGCGGCGATCCCAGGGAGGTCGAGATTCGGGCTTGTACAATCGACGCTGTAGAGCAGATCAAGGAGGTTATTCGGGACAGATATCCAAACATTATGTCAGTGGATGTAAACGATTACCTGTGGCTGGAAGGCCAAACCAAGTGGCCTGCAGATAAGCCATACCACAGAACTAGGACAACTGCTTATTGATGGATTCACGCTCATACCATTAAGTACATAGCCTGAAATCGTAAACAAGATGTAAGGGCTCAAGAAGCAGCATGCCTTGTTGTCCGCAGGCCCGGACGGGGCATTTGGTTTATTTTCTTAGAATTTGTATTAGGATCCCAGACACAATAACAATCAAACCGATTATTTCGCTAGAATAAATCTTCTCTTTTAGTAGCAGAAAAATGAAAACCAGGGAGATAAATGGAGTTAAATGACCAAGGTTTGCAATCATGGAAGCCTTTCCAAGGTGTAGGGCTTTTATCCATGTGATAAATGCAATGGCTGTTGGAAAAACTCCTATATAGACACTCCCAATCAAATCGCTTTGTGGGATGATAAACGACTTACCTTTGATTAACATTAGTAGGAACATCAGTATCAATGCTGAGAAATTATAAAGTGTCACGGAGCTTATTGGATCGAATCCTTTTTGTTTGTTGATAACTGAGAATATGGCCCAGCAGAATGCAGCAATTAAGGCCATCATGTAACTAGGCAGGTACTGATTTTCAAACGCTACAAATTGTCCCTTAGTTATTACAATAACAACACCCAGCAATCCTAAAGTTAATGACAAGATATGTTTCCAACTTAACTTGTCCTTGAGTATAATGATTGAGAACACATAGATTAGAATCGGCCACATGTAGTTCAGCACATTAACAGAAGCTGTAGGTGCGTTTGCAAACGAGGTAACATAGCAATATTGGTATACTCCAAGTCCGAAGAAGCCTAATAGGAAGATTGGTAGCGTCTGATTTTTTACTAAAGCTATGATCTCATTTGTTTTCTTGTAAAAGAGTGATACAGCTAAAGTTGAAATAGTGGCTGATAAGGTAATATAGAACAGCAATTGGATATTTGAGATATTCCCAAGTAACATTTTTGTAACTGCTGCGGTCGTCCCCCATAGTATGATTGTTAACAATGCAAAGAATATAGCCTTGCTGTTATCTTCCATGGTACTATTTAACCACAACTGCTTATTAATTGTTGTTATAATTTGTAGATTGAATAATATTCTCCATTTATTTAAAAAAGAAAACCGGTATCTTTAGGGATTCCGACTCACTCTTATTCTCATATGAGGCCTGAGTTTATAAACAAGAAGGAGGCATGGGTGAGGGCTAAGGCAGATCTAAGCTTTGTTGTCCGCAGGCCCGGACGGAATATCTTTGTCACTTTCTAGTGGTAAAAAACGAAAGATTTATATACTCAAACCTATCAATAATCCCATGTTCAACAGGTTCTTCAAGACGCTGGCGATCACCCTGGCAGGGGTGGGAATCGTAGGTACCTTGACCTACAAAGACATAGCGCACAACATCATGAGCCACAATCCCACAGGGATGACCGCTGAGGAAATCGTAAGGAGCCTCCCCAAACTGGTGCTCACCCGCGGGGACTATGATGCCATACCGGACAATGCCAACGTTCCTGAAGAGATGGACCTCAACGCTATCTACTTGGGCAAGCAGGAAAACCCCTTACCCCTGTCCAAGTACAGACCTACTTCAGCCACCTTGCCACCGGATGTGAAGCTCTACGACCCCAGCCCTCTCATCCAAATCAACCTGGACACCAGATCGCTCGAGACCTGCATGATAAGCATGCTCTACCGCATCAGGGAGATGAAGGAAGGGGACATAGTGCCGCTCCCCCAAGAAGGCAACAAGCACCACAGCTACTACTGGGACTATGGCAGCAGGCTTGTCAATATGAGAGACTTCGGACCCGTAGAGGGTTTCGGAAACTTCACGCTGTCTATTGGCTATGACGAGAAGGGCAAGTACCTCAGCTTCTACGACGTTTTCGACTTCCAGCCTGGTAAGGGAGGCTATGTCGGAAAGAACTCATCCATTGACAGGAAGCTTGCAGGAATGGTCCTCTCAAAAATCGGGAAGCCCATCTACTTTTACAAGAGGACCTACTTTTCGAAAATAGGGCTGACCGACGAGGTCATCGGTCAGACCTGGGAAAAACGGACTAAGGGCGAGGACGCCTGGTTCCTTGACTACCTCAAGATCGCCCCTGAAGGCGAGTTCGACTGATCAGTGCGCTTCCTCTTTGCCAGCTATATCCCCCTCTTCTGAGAATAGGTACTCTTTCAGCTCCTTTGCAAAATCCTTGTTGTGCTGCCTGATCCACTCGAGGATCATCGAGGCGTGCTCCTTTTCCTCGTTCGCGTTGTGGACCAGTATTCTCTTTAGGTCCTTATCGGTGCACGCGTCGGCGCGCTGGTTGTACCAGTCCACGGCCTCCAGCTCTTCTTTGAGAGAGTCTATGGCGCGCTTCATGTCTTGGGTCTTGTCAGATAGCTTGGTTCTGTCCTCATGCAACATTTGTTTCACCCCGCAAACTAGCATATCTAGGGAGTTTATCTATTTTTCTAGCCTGCATAACAATAAAATATATATATTAGTTATGAATATATATTCATAATAATAAACAATTTAGGTGATAAAATGCCAAACAAAGACGGAACAGGACCAGAAGGAAAAGGATCAAGGACAGGACGAGGCCTCGGAAGGTGTGAAGGCAGTGACGAAAAACTTGACAATTCACGACCTTTTATGAAAAGAAGGGGCGGACGAGGACGCGGAGGAAGAGGACTCCGGCGAAACCTGTGACTAGGATAAAAATTATCAAGGTGGTAAAAAATGACGTATAACCAAGGACCGGGCGGTCACCGAGCTGACGGCACAGGTCCTTATGGTAGTGGAAACGGGCCTGGCGGCGGCAGAGCGGATGGGAGTGGCATGAAAAATAATGTTCCCTATAGAAAGGAAGGAAGAGGACCTGGTGGAAACATTCCCGATGGAAAGGGCTCAAAAGGCGCAGGCATGGGAAAAGGAGTGGGTCAAGGAGAGGAAGATGGTTCCGGCCTGGAAAAAATTGCCAAACAGCAAGGTTGGGAAATCGGACCTGGGGTTGAATATGTCATCAGCACCAAGAATTATAAGGCGATCCAGAGCGAATATTCTTCCCTTTACTCCCAGTATGGCGGCAGTGATGAGGTACGTAAGGCAGTGGCAAGGGCGCATAACGAAGCGATAAACAAGGGGTACCACGGCAGCGACAGAGAGGAATACGTCGAGAAAGCTGTGATGGAAGAGTTAGGAGAAGGAAAAGAAAGCGAATAATGTTTCTTGCGTAGAGGTGATTACTGGTGAAATACGACGTTATAATAGTGGGCGGAGGTCCCGCCGGCATGATAAGTGCGCTGACAGCTAGGAAATACTACCCTGAAAAAAAGATACTGCTGCTCAAGCAATACAAGACAGGCGTGATACCCTGCGGCATCCCCTACATCTTCACGACCCTAGAACAGCCTGATGACAATTGCATGGGGACACAGTCGCTTGAGGCAAATAGCATCGAACTCAAGGTCGATGAGGTCACAGGCATAGACAGGGACGCAAAGGAGATAAAGACGAAAAACGGGGAAACCTTGGGGTATGAGAAGCTGATTCTCGCTGTGGGTTCTAATCCGATTAAGCCGCCCATCGAGGGGATTGAAAAGGAAGGCGTGTACACAGTAATAAAGGAGATGGAATACCTCAAAAAACTGAAGGAAGCTGTGTCGCATGCAAAGGAAATAATCATAATCGGTGGCGGCTTTATCGGTGTGGAGTTTGCCGATGAGCTCTCGAAGCTCGAGGGCGCGAATGTCACCCTAGTTGAGTTCCTCCCAGAAATCCTTGCGAATTCCTTCGACTCAGAGTTCTCCATGCTTGCAAAGGGTGCGCTGGAAAAGAACGGCGTAAGAGTAATCAGTGGGGAGAAAGTCGTTAAAATCAACGGGAATGACAAGGTAGAGTCGGTACAGCTTTCCAGCGGCGCTCAGATTCCCTGCCAAGTCATCATCCTGGGGATTGGGACCTCACCCAACACGGAGCTCGCCGCAAATGCTGGCTTGGAGATTGGCAAGAGCAGGGGGATACTGGTCGACGAGTACTTGCGTACCAGCACAGACAGCAACATCTTTGCAGTTGGTGATTGTGCAGAGAAGCGGGATTTCTTCACCAGAAAGAGGATACCTGTAATGCTCGCCTCGACAGCTACCGCTGAGGCACGGATTGCTGGAGCCAGCCTATTCGGATTGAAGGTGGTGAGGGAAAACAGGGGGACCATCGCGACATATTCTACGAGGCTTGGCGATGTGGCTCTTGGATCAGCCGGCCTGACCGAGAAGACTGCCAAGCAGGAGGGTTTTGAAATCATCGTTGGCCGTGCTGAAGGCGTGGACAGGCATCCAGGCAAGATCCCAGACGCGCACAAGATTAAGTTCAAACTCATTTTTTCAAAGCAGTCCGGAATCCTCCTGGGAGGCCAGGTAGCAGGGGGAGAGTCGATTGGGGAGATTGTCAACATCATAGGGCTCGCGCTCCAGAAAAATGTCTCCATGACCGAGCTTGAGACGATGCAGCTGGCGACCCATCCTAAGCTTACCGCCGCACCCACAACCTACCCACTCATAGTTGCGGCTCAGGACGCCATAGGCAAGATGAAATAATTGCATGGGAAGCTCGCTGAGAAAAACGAGGTGAAAATGAATATATATGGCCCTGTCCCCTCATGGAGGTTAGGAAATTCGTTAGGGGTCGATTTAGTAAAACCCCCTTCGGGATACAGTAAAATATGTTCTTTTAACTGTGTCTACTGCCAGCTTGGGGACAAATGCTTTAAGACCGATAAGCCTGTGAAGGTGGATTCAACAGAGAAGGACTTTATGAATCTGAAGGTAAAGATCGACCAGACAAAACCTGATATCCTCACCTTCTCTGGGCAAGGGGAGCCAACAATCAACCTGAACCTGGGTGCTGTGGCTGCGAGGATAAAACGGATGACCAAAATCCCGCTTGCGGTTCTCACCAACGCCTCTCTTGCAAATGATCCTGCAGTGAAAAGAGGCTTGGAACGCTGCGATTTAGTCATCGCCAAGATAGACGCCCCAAACCAGGAACTGTTTGACGAGATTAACAGACCGAGCAGGGGCATGCTTCTGTCCGATATAGTCAGGAGCATCAAGGAATTAAAGACCCGGGTGGCTATCCAGACCTTGTTGTTCTCTAGCAACGGGTTGACTAATGCAGATGAAAAGACCATAAGAGAGATGATTCATCTTTATCAGGAGATCCACTCTGCCAAGCCAATCACCATATTCCTCGGAACTGCCTACAGGCCAAGCGGCAAGGCAGGCTTGCGGCGCATTGGCGAAAAGAGACTCGGGCGGATTGCGTCACAAATAAACCAAGCGACAGGCATAGAAGTGGTGTATTACATGCAATCCCAGCCCAAAGCAATCAATAGGAACCTAGGCGAGACAGAACTGGTCCACGAAGTTCTTGACCTACTCCGGAGAAGGCCATGCACAGAGAAGGAGATCTTCACAAGATACTCTAACCCAAAGGTGAGGCTGATATTGAAGTCCCTGCTCAAAAGAGGGCTGATTGAGAAGAGGAGCAATTTTTACATTGCGTCATAAAGAAATTTCATAAAATATAAATATGAATATATATTCGAAAATTCAGGAGGTGTAAATATGCCACAAGGAGACAGAACAGGTCCGGAAGGGGAAGGCCCATACACCGGACGCGAAGGAGGGAATATTCCTTCAGGCGGGTATGGGAGGAGGCCGGTAGGTCGCAGGAGAATAATCAAGTCACCTGAAGGAGGCCTTGAAAAAGAGGTCGGAAAAGGACTTGGCCCCTGCGGCGACGGCACGCCCAGAGGCGGCGGCCGAGGCAACTACGACAGGGGCTACCGAAGGAGAGGTAGGCGCTGATGCCCAGGCCCAGGAGGTGCAGGCGGGTTCATTTCCAGCCTGAGATTGTCTACTTCAAGCCAGCAGGGGTGCGTGTCGCAGACCTAGAAGAGGTAAATTTGGGAGTCGATGAGCTGGAGGCTGTCAGGCTCAAGGACTTTGAAAGCCTGGACCAGGAAACGACTGCTCAGAAAATGGGGATATCCCAGCCAACGACCCACAGGCTGCTGGCCTCGGCAAGGAAAAAGATCGCTGACGCTCTTTCCAACGGCAAGGCCTTGCGCATCGAAGGAGGCAACTTCAAGGTGGCCCAATCCCAAAATCGCAGATTCACGTGCGGCGACTGCGGGCACGAGTGGGAAGAGCCCTTCGGGACCGGAAGACCCCAGAAGTGCCCCAAATGCAACTCGCGCAGTTTCGAGCGTACCGATCCGACAAAGGTGGGAAGGTGAAGCTAGCCGTCGCATCTGATGATGGGGTGAACATCAGCTCCCATTTCGGGAGGGCTAAAGGATTCTCAGTCTTCGAAATAGTTGACAACGTAGTAGTGAGCGAGGAGCGCAGGGCCAACAACGGAAGGCACAATGGGACCTGCGGCTCATGCGACCACGACGTGATGATCGAGAGCCTCAAGGACTGCGACGCCCTGATCAGCCACGGCATGGGCAAGAGGATCTATTTCGATCTGGCCTCCCACAAAATAAGGCCGATCGTGAGCGAAGAGACCCTGGTCTCTGACGCCGTGAACAGCTACATCAGCGATAAGATTAAAAACCGGACTGATAGACTACACTGATTGAAGATGGAAAGAGTTTGGCCGCTTTTAGTGTTGGTAATACTCCTGGCGTGGGGTTGCGCAAATGAAAATCAGCCTCAGGACATCCCGGTGCTAAGAATCGATGCTGAGGGCACCATTTCCCAGGCTAACTGCTCGATGAGAGGCCTTGATGGGAAGGTCTTGGTGCTTGAGTCCAAGTACTGCGGGGCTTGCCGCATGACCGTTCCCATTCTCGAGGGAATCGAGGCTGAGAGAGGTCTTGATTTCATATTCCTCGACCTCGCCGAGCCAAAAGCGCGGCAACAGCTGGAGCAGTACGGGATCATGAACACCTACACTCCTACGGTAATCGTCGACTGCGAAGTTTACATAGGCCACAGGTCCAAGGAGGAATTCGAACAGATATTCGACCGTTTTGAGGGATGAGATGGAACAAAGCAGGAAGCAGCTCTTGATAGGGGGAATCTTGATAGTGGTCATCATCATTCTGTTCCTGCTGGTGAAGGCCGTGCCGGCAGAATCGCTGAAGGCTTTTGTGGAGAGCGCAGCAGCAAGCATGCCCCTGCCGTTGTTCACATTCATCATCGCTCTCATCGACGGTTTCAATCCGTGCAACCTCTTCATACTGACGCTTCTGCTTACCCTGCTCATATCGGCTTCGCATTCGAAAGCGCGCATATACACCATAGGCTACGCCTTCGTCGCTGTGGTGTACGTCTTTTACTTCCTGTTCATGACCCTGTGGCTCAACGTATTCAAGTACATAGGTTTCATAGACCCGCTGCGAATCGCGATAGCAGTGCTTGCGCTCGTCGCCGGACTGATCAACGTAAAGGAGCTTTTCTTCTTCCGGAAAGGGATAACCCTCATGATACAGGAGAAGCAAAAGGGGCCTTTAGTCAAGAAGATAGAAAACATGAAGAACGTGATAGTGAAAGGCTCGATGCCTGCCTTAATAGTCGCGTCGGTAAGCCTTGCGATCTTCTCCTCCCTCGTCGAGCTCCCCTGCACCGCAGGCTTTCCCATAATCTACACGGGCATCCTCACCGGCAAGTACCTGGCAAGCAGCGCATCGTACTACCTGTACCTGCTCCTGTACAACCTGGTGTACGTGCTGCCCCTAATCGTGATAATCGGCGTCATCGGCCTGACGCTTAAGAGCAAGCAGATAAGCAAGGATGCGATGGCGTGGATCAAGTTCATAGGCGGCCTGATCATGATCCTGCTCGGAATAATCCTGCTCGCGGCGCCCAAGCTGATCGGGGTAGGGTGAAAACCTTTAAATGGTCGAGCGGGATTACCCCACGATGCCGCGCGCGATCCCAATGATCTCGCCGAAGTCCCTCCTGTTGGCCTCGTACTTGGCAAACTCGACCAGCGAGCAGAGGTCGAAGCACTTCTTCACCTCCTTGTAGGGCAGCTTCCGTCCCCTCAGGAAAGAGACGATTTCGTCGTTCGTGAGCTCCTTTTCCAGGCCGTTCTCGTATCCTAGGTACAGTCTGATGGCCTGCGCCGCCTTGCCGTAGGCGTCCTTGAACTCCTTCTTCCCGAAACACGCCTCAGCATCACCGAGCATTACAAGCGCGGCTTTCCTGTGGTCGAAAGGCACTTCCTCTGCTTTTGGAGCGTCCTCTCCCTTCTTCCTCGCGAGCAGCAGCACCGCAGCCAACCCGGCAAATGCTAGGGGGATAAGCCACCACCATGAACGGTTCGTTTCCTTCTCGAGCTCTACACTCTCGACTGTCTGGTTGTAGATGCCGGCCTTGATCAGCGCGGTATCGTTCTTTGCGTTTTGGTACTGGACCTGGACATCCAGCTCGTCGCCCCTCTGGGAGATGTCAGTCCCGCTGGGCTGGAAGCCCTGGTCCTGCAGCTGCTGGTCATACTGTTGGAAGCGCTCGTCGCTTCTGAGGCTGTCCAAAGCTTCCTGCTCGTTCATATTCGAGGTCTCCTGAAGGTCCTTGACCTCGCCGTCCTCCATCCTGCCCTCAAGGGATGCCTGATCGCCGTTGGGATTCTGGTAGTCGAGGCTGAAGTCACCCGTGTCGTTAGCGGTGGGCTGGATTTCTCCGCCTGTAAGGTTGTAGCCTTGAGAGAGCAGCTCCTGGTGCGCCTGCTGGAACGCTGGATCCTGTGCGAGCTGCTTTTGGAACTCGTCGCGCATGCTCTGCTGCTCCTCGAGCTGCTGCTGCATCTCCTGCTTCAGCGCAGAGCTGTCCTGGACCATCTGGCTGTTCTGCAGCTTCTGCGAGGTGCTCGGCTGCTGCGGACTCTGCTGTGGAGTGCTCTGCTGCTGTGCCGCCTGGGAGGAGCTCGAGACCTGGCTCTGCTGGCCCTGCTGCTGGGTGCCGTTCTGGATGAAGTGGATGCGGATGCCGCTGACGGACACCTCCTGGGGAGTGTCCTTCGTGTAGGAGAACTGGAAGCTCACGTCGAGAATCGCGGGCGTGTCTGACGTCCCGAATCCGAAGGGTACCTTGGCCTCGCCGTCGTCCACATTAAACGTGGTTGACTTCATGCTGGTGCTTGAGTACTGGAAGTTGCCCTGCTGGATGGTCTGTGCGATCGTGTAGCTGAGCATACCGCTTACTGCCTCGCCGTAGGTGTTGTTGGTGCTCATCTCCACCACCGCGTCTTGGCCCAGCGGGAAGTAGTAGTCGGACTGGTCGAAGGAGAAGGTTATGTTCTCAGCAGCAACAGAGGGGATCAAGACCAGCAATACAACAAGTATAAGCTGCCACCTCATTGTATCACCCTCCTGCCGCCGTAACGCATGTACAGGTAGACAATGAGGACCGCGATCGCGGCGATGAAGAACCAGTCCTTGATGTTGGTCTCCTCCTTCTCCCTCTCGATCTCCTGGCTGATGTTCTCGTAGATCTCGTCGAGCGTTCCGGCGTCTACCGACTTGTAGTACTTGCCGCCCGTATCCTGCGCAATCGCCTGCAGGGTGGCCTCGTCGAGCTCTGCATACTGCGGCCTTCCGAACCAGTCGTAACCCAGCACGACCTGGCCCTCTGATCCCATTCCTACAGTGTATACCTGAATGTTGTTGGCCTTGGCGAAATTTACTGCTTCGGCAGGGCTTATCACTCCTGCGTTGTTCACCCCGTCAGATAGCAGGATCACCACCTTCTTCTTGTTTGGGATGGAGGTGGCCATGTCAATGCCCAGCGATAGGCCGTCGCCGATAGCGGTCTTGCCTTCTTTGGGTGCGATGTTCCTCAGCTTCTCGATTACCTTGTCCTTGTAGGGACTCAGGTAAGCTGCGGTAGTCGCCCCGGACTCGAAGGTGACGATGCCCGCGTGGTCT
Organism: uncultured Methanosarcinales archaeon; assembly: GCA_964587045.1. Lineage (GTDB taxonomy): Archaea > Nanobdellota > Nanobdellia > Woesearchaeales > CAZPJY01 > CAZPJY01. The sequence goes on along the minus strand of CAZPJY010000032.1, from coordinate 4,040 downwards.
TTTGGCTTGAGAGACTCCAGCAGGATTTCGGCAGCGCGCTTTGCCGCCTCGAGGCGTGTCGGCTTGTAGTCTGTGGCCTGCATGCTGCCAGATATGTCCATGACGAGCACCACGTTTACGCCCTCCTTCTCCTGCTCAAGCGGGATGTGCGGGTTGGCCAGGCCTATTATCATGAGCGCTAATGCTAAGAGGGATAGGTAGAACAGGTAGTTGGTCCTCCTGGCCTTCTTTGAGTCGCCCAGGGCTGACTTGACGAATGCGAGGTGGCTGAACTTGATGGCCTGCTTCTTCTTCTTTTTGACAATTTGGATATAAGCTAGGAAAAGCAGTGGCAGAGTCAGGAGGAATGCTAGCACCCATGGGTCGTCGAAGCCTGCCATCAGGACATCACTCTCCTCTTCCGCATCCTAAAGAACTTCCTCAGAGGTGCCTCGTAGTCCTGGTCTGTTTGTATGTCTATAGTGTCGATTCTGGATTTCCTGAAGGCTTTCTTGAGCTTCCTATGTTCCTTGGATGCGATTTGCGTGTACCTCTTCCTGAACTCGGGGTCTGACGTGTCGATTAGCAGCTGCTCGCCTGTCTCCTCGTCCTCTAGCTGTATGTAGCCGACGTCTGGGAGCTCTGACTCGCGCGGGTCGCCAACACTTATCGCGATGATATCGTGCCTTCGCCTGAGGATCACCAGGGGCTCCTGGAAGTCGGGTGTGAAGAAATCCGAGATGATGAAGATTATGCTCCTCTTCTTAATGACGTTGGATATGCGCTTCAGCGAAGCCTTTAGGTCTGTCTTCTTCGATTGCGCCTTGTGCGAGACGAGCGTGCTTATCAGCTTGAGCACGTGTCTCCTGCCTTTTCGCGCCGGCACATACTTCTCAATTCCGTCTGTGAACATGAAGAGCCCAACGTTGTCGCTGTTGCGCAAGGCGGAGAACATAAGGGTCGCGGTGAGCTCGACTGCCTTCCTCCTCTTCTCGACGTTGCTTCCAAAGGAGCCGGATGCGGAGCAGTCGAATGCGAAGTAGACCCAGAGGTCGCGTTCCTCGACGAACTCCTTGACGAAGGGGTGGTCGTAACGGGCCGTGACCTTCCAGTCTATGGCCCGTATGTCGTCGCCAGGCCTGTAGTCCCTTATCTCGAGGAACTCTATGCCCTGGCCCTTGAATATGGAATGGTAGTTGCCTGCGATGAGACCGTCCACCAGATGCTTGGTGGCTATCTCGATCTTGCGGACCTGCCTGATAACATCTTTCGTTTCCTTCATTTTCAGGGGACTTTCACCTTGTCAAGAATTATCCCTATCACGTCCTCGCTTGTCGTCTCCTCAGCCTCGGCCTCGTACGTGAGCAGTATCCTGTGGCGCAGCACCTCATACGCTACGGCCTTGACATCTTCAGGTTTGACATATCCCCTCCCGTTCATCATAGCATGGGCCTTCGAGCCCAGAATCAGCCAGAGGGACGCACGCGGCGACGCCCCGTACTCAATCGTCCCGTTGAGATCGAGGCCGTACTCATCAGGGTGCCTTGTGGCGTCTACCAGTTCCGCCACGTACTCCTTAATCTTCTTGTCAGCATAGATTGTGGGCAGGAAAGCTTGCATCTCCAGTATCTGCTTGGAAGGAAGCATCCTGGACACCGGGATCTTCCTCCCTTCGGTGAAGCGCTCAATTATCTCGATTTCGTCGCCCTTGTCCGGATGCGTTATCAAAAGCTTGAACATGAACCTGTCCACCTGCGCTTCTGGCAGCTTGTAGGTGCCCTCGCTCTCTATCGGGTTCTGGGTGGCCAGAACCATGAATGGCTGGGGTAGCTTGATGGTGTCGCCCTGGATGCTCACCTGCCTTTCCTGCATGGCCTCGAGCAGGGCCGACTGTACTTTAGGAGGCGCCCTGTTGATCTCGTCTGCGAGGATGAAGTTGGTGAACACGGGACCTTTGATGGTCCTGAAATTCGTTGTCTTGTGGTCGTAGATCTTGGTGCCTGTGATGTCTGCGGGCAGCAGGTCGGGCGTGAACTGCAGCCTAACGAAGTCGCATGCCAGGCAGTCGGAGAGCGTCTTTATCATAAGGGTCTTCGCGAGCCCAGGTACGCCCTCGACGAGCACGTGGCCGTCTGACACCAGAGCTATCAGAAGCTTTTCGACGATCTCGTCCTGGCCGACGATGACTTTGCTTATCTCAGAATGCACCTGTCTGAGCTTATCAGAATAGGTTTCTGCTTTCTTGTTTAGCTGTTCGATTTCCTTGTCCATATTACCCACCTTTTGTAGGGATTAATGTATCCCTTTGATAAGTTTTATGAAACATAGACTCTATCTCTGGCGACATTGGCGCCTTTTTTTAACACCTTAGGCAAAGACATAAATATACCTGTTTTTCTGGAAGCTGTAGGAGGGATTATAATGCAACTCAAGATACGCAAAACGAACAAGGATGGTATGGTCCGGCTGGAAACCCAAGGCCAGGTGAAGGAGATTTTGATAAATGAGGATTTCCTGCACCCAAATAACGAGACCATATCAGTCTGCTTCCGAGGAGCCAACTCATCAGGCATAGTGGACTTCACCGCTAAGGAGATAGAGGAAGTCTATGAAGAGGTTAAGGGAAGGCTTCACCTGATAAAGAGCATCAAGCATTTCGAGCGCTGAGAGGCCTTTTACCAGAAAGCCACATATCTACAAGCTTTCGCACAAGCATACCAACTGGAATCGCCAGCGCGAATATAGCGAAAATAAACAAAGCGTGCTTGAGGAGTTCGAATTCTGTGATAATCACTGAGAAACTTGCGTGGAAATGGTATCCTAAGAGTATCAGCAGCGGCGTGTATAAAGCAAGGGCAAGGCCGTCATAGAGCTGAAATTCAACCCATCGCACCTTCAGGTTTCCAGCCAGCAGCGGCGATAGCAGTCGAAGTCCCATGATGAACCGTAACGCAAAGATTGCCGCCCGAAAATGACGTTTCATGAAACTGCCATACCTATTCCAGCTCTTTTTTTCGACGTTCTTCCTCAACCTCCTCGTAAGCTTTGAGCCCGAACGGCTGAGCCAGAAAATCATGTTGTCGCTTGCCGTCATGGCGATGTAGGCGACTATTATACTTGCTAGTACGCTCATGTTCCCGGCGCTGGACACGTAACCCACAGTCAGGAGGACGATCTCCTCGGGCAGCGGGATGAGAATGCCAGAGAAAAACACCACAAGAAACACCGCTAAGTACGGGAGATTTGAAAAGACAGACTGCAGATAGGCAGGATCCATGCGGGTTGGGCATACTTATTGATATATTAATATTTTCACATGTACACGGAATGCTTGATTACCCACAGCAAAATCGCCATGAGAACCATCACTGCCAATACCCCTACGAAGAAATAGCCTGTCTTCTTCTCCTCAGATTTATGGTCAAATTCAGTCATCGTCACCACTCCTGAAACCAAACATCTTTTCGAATTCCTTCATCTCCTGCATCTTCTCAATGAACCGCAGGCCCTTGTTAGTTATCACGACCCTCTTATTTCTACCCTCAGTCCTGTATTCCACCATGCCCGCCTCTTCGAGCTCTTTGAGATAGGTCTTGAGCTGCCTGTAGGCTAGGTTTGCCTTGTACATGACATGGGTCGGCTTCATTTCACCCCTGTGATCGCGAACCACACGGAGTATGTCATAAATTATATCACTTCGTTCCCGTTTTTTTTCCATGAATGAGCACCTTGATGTACGAAGTGAGGAATATTATGAAGGCGATGAGCTGGATGGCCTCCGCCAGGATGTAAAAGAGGTCGTGGGTGCCTAGCAGCAGGAAGAGCACCTGGCTTAACAGCATGACACCTATAGCCACAGCCAGGTACCTGGTTGGGGCGTTGCGGGAGTTCCTGTAAAAGTCCAGGATGTAGGTGAGGATGAGCGCTAGCAGCACAAGGGCGGTGAGATGGAATATGAAGTAGTCCGCGTGGCTGATATAGCTGAGGATTAGGATCATGTAGCCGGTGAGGAACATGAGGTGGACAGGGCGTTCAGAGTACATGAGGAAGAGGAGGTAGAG
>CAZPJY010000031.1:0-21354 GCA_964587045.1 uncultured Methanosarcinales archaeon | reverse complement strand
TTCCTGATGAGGGAGAACCTCTTGATGGTGGCCTTGACAGTCCTTTCAGTCCTTGGGATGAAATGCCTGCCGCAAAGCCCTCCGTAGACTGCGTTTTCGGTACAGAGTGAGCATCGCAAGGCTACCCACCTGATATCACTGAGTAGATGGTTATCTCGTCCCTGCCGCTGACATTTTCGGATTCCGGGACGACTGTGCCGTTCTTTGCGACCAGGACTTCCTGGGGATTTATGGTGAGCTTGTCAAGCAGCTCCTGAACCGTCCCGGAGAATTCGATCTCGCGGTCCTCGTTGCCTCTCTCGAGATGTATCTTCATGGGGTTGGGGTTTGGTCCGGCTGATAAATAGCTATCGTTTGAGTTTCCCTTTTTTGTAGAAATAAGAAACAGGAATCAGGATTTCCGTCATACGAAATCACACGCCAAAAGCCAAATGTGTCAAAAGGTTTAAATACTAAGTCGGTTACAACAACCCTGAAATGTCATCCTGCCCTAAGTGGACGTGGAAGTGTTACGTCATTAGGCTGATGACTTTCGACCATAAGTCATGCTAACCCGCGACTTTGCTTTCGGGTTCGGGCATGGCTTGTGGCGACACACTTTCTAAACGAGCCGTGCCCGAACCTGTTTGCAAGTCTATACCAGAGGTGGTAGGAATGGAGGCGACATGCCCGATTTGCAACGACGCCATAACCAACCCAATATGCCTCCACTGCCTCGAGCAGGAGATGAGGGACTGGTTAGGCGACGACGAGAACGCAACGAAACAGCTTGAGCTGACGACAGAGGCCTTCGGCCAGATTTTGCGCACTGATGTCAGGTGCATCAAGTGCGGGCGCCAGATGACCGTATGCGCACACTGCTATTCCGCAGAGGTCTGGGATATCGTCAGCAAGAAGGAGTCGTTTGCGAGGACCTTTAACTACGACCTACTGCCGCTTCAGTATTGAGAGGGCGCGCTCGAAGAGCTCGCGGTTGGCGCCATTAGGTATCTTCTTTTCGACAGAGTCCTGGGAGCACCATAAGTAGGTGTCATACCTCTTGTCCATGACGATGTGGCTGTTCATGTTGCACCGGACCAGGAACACCTCCTGGTTCGAGCCGTTGACAGGCACCGCCACCTTCAGGGGGGTCTGCTCTGTCGACTTCAGGTTGGTCCTTGCCTTGACCTCGCGCTCAACCGCGGCCTGAGTGTCCTCTCCCGGATCGCGTTCGCCCTCAATGAAGCGCCAGCTGTTCAGCTCTGTGTCGTGGGCGATGAGAAAGTATGGCTTGTCTGCGATGTCGTAGATCACCGCCCTCACTCCGTGTATCTCTGCCATTTTCAAAAAGAGTTGTCCCTCTCTTATATGTTTTACGATTTTAGGCAGATATCGCAGTCCCCCTCAGGACCGCCGTGGGCCCGATGCACACCACACATGAGATTACGGCGTTTGACGACGTCACACAGCTTCTGCAGCTCGCGCATCACTACGACGTCAACATTCTTTTCCTCAGCCAACGCCTCGTTGATGAGAGCGGCCGATTTCCTGATGCGGTCACCGATGAAGCTCGTGACATCCATGAATCCAGCGCGCTTGCCCTTGATGTACTGCGAGACTGCCGCTTCTGTTATGCCAAGGGCTTTTGCTATGCTCTTCTGTGTCAGGCCCAGTCTCTTCAGTTCGACTGCCAGGGCGCGTCGCAGCGATGGCAGCACGTACCAGACCTCAATCTCCTGCGGTGTCGTGACCATTATTGTTAACAATTGTTAACGAGTATTAATATTTATTCTTGAAAAAGGACAGTTCTCCATAGGAAGTCATCGGGTATAATATGGTTCTATTTCATCTTTTTCTTTGTTTTTTCTCGAGGACAGATTGCTGGAACCTCGGTCTCCAAAGGAAATCAAGGTTCCTTTTGACCCGGTAAATTGCCGGTAGAAATTTCGAAGCATTTATAAATAAGTGAGCATTTTCACCTTTATAAATCGTATATAAATCTTTTAAACGGGGCAGAACGCCTCGAGGGGGTGTGTTTGTATGAACGGAAAGAAGAGTATAGAAGTTGTGAACATAGTCGTGAGTACGTCTCTTGAGCACGACATTCCGCTCGAGAAGATGGCCGCAACTCTGTCCAACACAGAGTACAACCCTGAGCAGTTCCCGGGCCTCGTGATAAGGATCAGGGAACCCAAGACATCCGCACTGATATTCAGTTCTGGCAAGGTCGTCTGCACAGGAGCAAGGTCGATGGACAAGGTGCACGAGTCGATTAAGCGCATCATCAAGAGCCTTGAGAAGATCGGTATCAAGATAACCATCGAACCTGAAATCAAGATTCAGAACATTGTGGCGAGCGGTCAGGTCGGAATGGACCTCAACCTCAATACCCTCGCTATGAAGCTCGAGAATACTGAGTACGAGCCCGAACAGTTTCCCGGCCTGGTCTACAAGCTGTTGGAAGCCAAGGCGACGTTCCTCCTGTTCTCGAACGGCAAGGTCGTCTGCACAGGCACCAAGAGTGAGGAAGAGGTTCATAGGGCCCTTGACATGCTGATCGCCAATCTCAAGAAGGTCATGAAGTGACTTTTTAGAGGAAGTAGGCATGGAAGCCCAGGAGCAGATTAAGAGATTCGGAGAATTTATCGAGAAGAAGTACAAGTCAGCGCTCCTTCAGGCAGCCAGGAAGGGGGAGAAGTTCTTAGTCATCGATTTTGCGGTCCTATCCAGGTTTGACAGCGAGCTGGCTGAAGGCCTGCTAGACAATCCCACAGAGTTCTACCACGTGGCGCAGATTGCCGTGGAGCAGTTCCAGCTCCCCCAGGACACGAAAGGGTTCTCTGTCAGGTTCAGGAACCTGCCTGCAACGCAGGAGGTGATGATTTCTGACATCAGAAGTGAACACATAGGAAAGCTCCTCTCATTCAAAGGGGTGATCCGGCAGAAATCAGAGGTGCGGCCGCAGGTCACATCGGCGCGGTTCGAATGCCCGACATGCGGAAACATCATCACCGTCCTACAGCTTGACCAAAAGTTCAAGGAGCCGACCCGCTGCGGATGCGGCCGTAAGGGAAAGTTCAGACTGCTGTCAAAAGAGCTGGTCGACGCGCAGAGACTGACGCTTGAGGAGGCGCCTGAAGACCTCGAAGGAGGTGAGCAGCCCAAGCGCATGAACGTCTTCCTCGAAAAGGACCTGGTCAGCCCGTTCACCGAAAAGCGCAATAACCCGGGCACCAAGGTCATGGTGACTGGCGTCGTCAAGGAGGTGCCAATCACCCTGAGGGACGGCGCACAGAGCATCAGGTTCGACCTCGTCATCGACTCCAACTGGTCCGAGCCTGTCGAGGAGGACTTCTCGGAAATCATAATCAAAAAAGAGGAAGAAGACAAGATCAAGGAGCTTGCCAAGGACCCAAAGGTCATGGAGAAGCTGGTGGCATCGATAGCTCCGGGAATATACGGACACGCCATGGTCAAGCAGGCGCTAGTCCTGCAGTTCTTCGGGGGGGTCCGCAAGGTCAGGGACGACGGCGTCACGACCAGGGGCGATATGCATGTGCTGCTCATAGGGGATCCGGGCGCCGGGAAATGTCTTTCAGGGGACATGAGGGTCATGCTCGGTGACGGGAGTATTCTGCCGTTAAGAGATATAGCTGGAGGGTTCTCTAACGGGGACAACAGGAAGGCATCCATCAACCTCCCGACTCTTGGCCTTGACGGTAAGTTTTCCTGCGGCAATGCCATACGGGTCTGGAGAAGGAAACATCAAGGCAATCTTCTGATAATAAGAACGAGGACCGGTAAGGTCCTCAAAGCCACAAAGAACCATCCTTTCTTTATCAGCGATTCTGGATTCATCGTTGCAAAGGATTCCTGCGATCTGAAGGTCGGGGACAGGATAGCGGGCCCGAGGAGAATCAGGATTGACAACCCAGTTCAGATACTGCCAAGATCCGAGGGAAGAGTCCGCTCGCACAATTCCAAGAGGTATAGGTTCCCTGAAGTCGTGACAAAGGAGCTCTCCAGACTTTTGGGATACCTGTGCGGTGACGGATGTCTGGCTTACTCTCAGACAAGCGGCTGGAACAGTCTCGCAAACAACAACCAGGAGGTCGCCAGAGATTTTTCTCAACTAGTGAAGCTGCTCTTCGGTGCAGATTTGACCGTCAGGAAAGAGCATGGCGGGAAGGCTGCCAAAGAGGCGTATCTCAACGAAAAGTCTGTTGTTGAATATTTCTCCGCGCATTTTGGCGAATTAACGGGCGGACCATCCGGAAAGGATGTGCCTATACATGTATTACGGTCTCCTGACGATATACTTGCGGAGTTCATCAAAGCGCTTTTCGAATGCGATGCTCATATCAACATAAAGAAAAGGCAGATAGAATACCGCACAACTAGCAAGAATCTTGCAGAGAGCATTCAATATTCATTGTTGAGGTATGGGATTGTGGCTTTGCTAAGAGAAAAGAGCAAGTCTGCCACAAACACGCGTGAGAGTAGGGGGGAGCTTGCTTATGATGTCATCATATCGGGAGAATTTGCTAAAGAATACCACGAGCAAATAGGTTTCATATCAAAAGACAAGGAAACAAGGCTGGCCCGGCTCTTCTCTGGCAAGGCATACAACACCAATATCGACCTCGTGCCAGGTGTTAACAAGCTCCTTAAGAAGGTCAGGATCGGTAATGGCCTTGGGCAAAAGGATATGGGCATCCCCAGACCGACCTTCGCCCATTACGAGCAGGGCAACAGGCTCCCGAGCATTTCGACCCTGAAGAAAATATCCAAACACCTAAAGACGACCGAGTGCTGCTCAAAAGAAGCAAGCCTTCTGGACATGATATCCGAGTCGGATATATTCTGGGATGAAATCCTAAGCATTGAAGAGTCCGATAACGAAGAGCCGTTCGTCTATGACTTGGAAGTGGCGCAAGTCCATAATTTCATCGCCAATGGGGTCGTTGTCCATAACTCTCAATTGCTCAAGCGGAGCATCAAGGTCGCTCCGAAATCCAGGTACGTCTCTGGCAAGGGTGTGAGCGGAGCCGGACTCACGGCGACCGTAGTTAAGGACGAGTTCCTGCGCGGCTGGAGCTTGGAGGCAGGTGCTTTGGTGCTTGCCAATAAGGGCTTTTGCATGATAGACGAAATGGATAAGATGACGCCAGAGGATAGGTCTGCGATGCACGAAGCTCTCGAGCAGCAGACCGTATCGATCTCCAAAGCCAACATCCAAGCGACCCTGCGCGCGGAGACCACGGTGCTTGCTGCAGCCAACCCAAAGTTCGGTCGGTTCAACCCCTACGACATGATCGCAAACCAGATCGACCTGCCGCCCACCCTCATCAACCGTTTCGATCTGATATTCCCCATAAGGGACCTGCCTGACAGGGACAGGGACACCGAGATGGCCGGGTTCATACTCAGCCTGCACGAATCGCAGATAGCCGGCGAGGTCCCAATATCAACCGAGATCCTGAGGAAGTTCATCGCGTATGCGAGGCAGAACATCAAGCCGAAGCTGACCAAAGACGCCATGAAGACCATCCAGGACTTCTACGTCAGCATGAGGTCCGCAGGCATGGTGGATGAAGGGAGCGGAGTGCAGTCCATCCCGATCTCACCCAGGCAATTGGAGGCTCTCATAAGGATGGCTGAGGCTTCAGCCAGGACGCGACTGTCAAAAGAGGTCTCACCATCCGATGCGCAGCGGGCAATCGACATCCTCAACCACTGTCTCGAACAGGTGGGACTGGACCGTGAGACAGGAAAGATCGACATCGACAGAATCGCGTCAGGCATAAGCGCTACGCAGAGGAACAAGATCAGTGTCATCAAAGAGGTCATATCCTCCCTCGAATCTAAGGTGGGCAAGATTATCGCTATCGAAGACATAGAGGCCGCTGCACAGGAGAAGGGGGTGGACCCTGCTGATGTCGAAGAGGTCCTTGAGAAGCTGAAGCGTTCAGGTGATATCTTCGAGCCCAAGAGAGGCTCGATTCAGAGGATCTGAAAATGGCAGATTTCAAGAGGCAGACTGCGCGGATCATGTACGTCCGGGACCTGATCAATTCGACATACACCAAACAAGAGGGGCTCAAGCCAAATTTCCTGACTACACCGCGGGGAGATATGGTATCGAGGGTCAACCTGATGGGCGTGGTGGTGGAAAACGACAGCAAGAGGGAAATGGTTGTAGATGACGGGAGCGGAAAGATCATCATCCGGACATTCGATGAGACCTCTCCCTGGTTCCCGCAGCTCTCCATAGGCGATCCGGTCCTGGTGATAGGCAAGCCCAGGGAATGGAACAACGAAAAGTACCTGCTGCCTGAAATCATCCGGAAGGTGACCCACACCGGCTGGCTTTCCTTTAGGAAGAGGGAACTATCAAGCCTTGCCCAGCCCAGCAAGCCGCTTTCCCTAATCGAACTGATAAAGAAGCTGGACAAGGGGGATGGCGTGGACGTCCAGGCCGTGATCGACCGTTCGGGGATCAGCGACGCAGAAGACAGGATACATTTCCTCCTCGAGCAGGGCGAGGTCTTCGAGGTTAAGCCCGGTCGGATCAAGCTTCTTTAGAATATTGCAGGAGTGACATAGACTTCTAATATCGCGGCCACCGCAAGCAGCCCGACAGATATCAATAGCAGGTCGACCGCATCGAGGAGGATCTTCTTGTACCTTGAGGTCGAGAGGTCGTGCCTTATCACCGCAACAGAGATTATTCCGCCCGCAAGCCCCGCCACAAAGTAAGCGACGACTTCAGGTATGCCGTGGATCGCGTACCTAAACAGCCCAACTGACACGACCGAGAAGTGGGCTGATACCTTATCCATCCCGATCAGCTCAGTCGCAGCAGAGATGCCTGTTCGGATGAAGTTTCCCATGGCCACGCCTATGACAGAGGCGTTCCATGTCATGATGAACAGGGCGCCTATGCCGTACAGGAACGAGAACAGTATGCAGTATATCATCACCCAGAAATTGTTGAAGAATATCCTGGAGAGGGTACCGATCCCGGCGGCGTTGCCTGTCATGGCCGTATTGATATCCATTATGGCCTTGGTCTGGAAATTGAAGGTGGTCGCGAGGTCCCCGCCAGGAAGAAACACGTACCACGTGGCAAAGGACAAGGTCATCCCGAGGAACAGCATGGTAAACATCTTCAAAGCCTTGGCGTGCTCCTTGAGTATCCTGCCTTCTCCGTCAATCGTGATGTCCTTCTTCTCCTCGTATTTAATTGTCGAGTATATCAGCGGGGCTCCCGCAAGGGTCGTGAGGAAAACCATCACGAGGCTTGCCTCCATCTCGAAGATGCTACGTGCGAGCAGGAGCGCGATAGAAGAATAGACTACACCTATGAGAAATATCTCCCAAGGCTTCTTTTCTGCCTTGAACGGGTTGAACAGGGATTCAAGGACCATGCCCGAAAGATTGGGCATGACGGTATATAATATTTTCTACGGGCTCGGCTTCTCTTAGAGCCTCCTCTCAAGATCGCTTGCCAATCTCTGTTGCTGCTCTTTTCGCTTCTGCTCATCCCAGCGCATGTTGGCCAAGGCCGGCTCGTAGTGGGCCCGGCCGTTCTCAACCGGCGAGTATGTGTGCCCGTTGTATCTAAGCACGTAACGTTCTTCGTTCATTCTTCTGCCTCCTCCATTTTATGGGGCTTTCCAGAAGGCAGGAAAGCCCTGGTTTAGACGATCAGCTGGATGAAGATGTTGACCTGTGGCTCCAGCAGTTTCATATTGTCGATAAAGGCGAAGGTTGTATAAAACAGTGGTGACCCTTATTGATAAAATTTATATAACCTGACAGATTTGCATATTGTATGACACAAATACAATCTAGAGTGTGGAAGCTCATCGACCATTCCCCCAGCATCCGGCTTGAGCTTGCGCGAGGCATAATCAATATGAGGGCTCTGGCCAAGCATCTTCAGGGGGAGCTGGGGCTTTCAGGTTCTCTGGACGCGATAATCTCCGCAGTCAGGAGGTACGAAGAAGAGCTCCCATACCAAGCCACGAGGGAAAAGGCCTACAAGGTTGTCAAGGGCGCCAGGCTGTCTTCAAAGAACCATCTGGCAAGCATCACCATCGAGCACACAGCCGACGTCGTATGCGTGCTACCGAAGATATTTGACAAAGTGGGGTTCACCGAGCGTGGCACACTCAGAATAGTACACACCAACAATGCCATCAAAATCGTTCTCGATGAGGAAAACCTGCAAAAAGCGATTACCCTCTTCGAAAAGAAGCATGTCAAATCCGTTCAGCATGGTATGGGTGAGGTCGTGATGGACCTGAAGCCTTCCGCTTGGGGAACACCTGGAGTCTTGGCCTTCCTGACAGCCGAGCTGACCCTCAACAACATCAACATACTCGAAATCCTCACCTGCATACCTGAGATCATCTTCATATTCAAAGAAGACTCCTTGATGTCTGCCTACGATGTGCTTTACCGAGTTTCTCAAGGGAATAACTTTATATAGAGCCCGAGATTCCCCTGAAGCATGGATTATGAAGCAATGCTCGAACGCGGAAGGGAAAAACTCCCGGAAGGCACCGAGAGGAAATCGCGCTTCGAAGTTCCGAAAGCCAGAGGCCACATCCAGGGGGCACGCACTGTCTGGAGCAACTTCAAGCAGATAGCTCAGACCTTGAACAGGCCTGAAAAGCACTTGCTCAAGTTCGTCCTCAAGGAGCTTGCCACACCCGGCGAGCTGCACTCGAAAGGCCTTCTGCTCGGAGCAAAGATACCCGCATCGAAAATCAACGAGAAGATACAGCAGTATGCAGACCTCTTCGTGACGTGCCCAGAATGTGGAAAGCCAGACACCAAGCTGATCCGGGATGGTTCCATCACGATCATGAGATGCTCGGCATGCGGCGCAAGGCACAGCGTGAATTCTAAGATTTGAAAATGATAGTCAACACACATAGGAGCCCAGACGGAAGACTTGTTGTGACATTGACCGATAAGGATGTAATTGGAAAGGTTTATGAGCAAGGTGAAATCGTCCTCGACCTGTCATCACCTTTCTTCAAGGGAAGGGATATGGACGACGAGCAGGCAGGAATCCTGGCCAGGGGAGCTTACTTAGTTAATGCCAATGGACGCAGGTCCATCGAACTGCTCAAACGCCTCGGATTTCTAAGAGAAGAGAATGTCCTGAAAGTCGCAGGCATCCCCCACGCCCAGATTCTTAGGTGATGGATATGAGGACCGCACACCTTGTCATGTCTGGACGGGTCCAAGGTGTGGGTTTCAGGTTGTACGTGAGAGACCTTGCCAATTCCATGAACATAAGCGGATGGGTAAAGAACCTTGCTGATGGAAGGATAGAGGTGGCCGGTCAGGGGGATAGTCTGAAAGATTTCGTGGATTCCTGCAAGGAAGGTCCGATTTTCTCAAGGATCGATGAAGTCAAAGAGAGCCACAGGGAGGAGGAGCCTTTCACAGACTTCAGAATTCTCTAAAACCAGCTTCCCAGGCCCACCTGCTTTTCCTTATCCTTGCCAAAGACAGCCTCATACCTGCGCTTCAGAAGCTCAAGGCTCTGCTGGAGGTAGGGGTGGACATTGTACTTCTCAGCTAGGCTGATAGAAGGCTCCAGGTACTTCACGACAGACCCTTCGGATATGGTGAATATGATCTTGCCGTTGCAGTTGGGGCACCTCCCTATCAACGGAGGCCTCCTGTACTTGCTGTTGCACTTCACGCACCTGAACTGCTGCATGGAAAACTTCCTCAGGTTGCCTTTGGTGTCCTTCAGGAAATGCTTCTCGATCACGAGTCTCGCCACATCCGCCTCGTCAACAGCTGAAATCTTCTCCGCAAGGGCCATCTGCCCTTTCAGCTTCTCCTCCATCGACGGGAGCGTCTTGTAGCTTGAAACAGTGGTTCCCAGATTCATGCTGGTGACTGGCATGGTGAAGCCAAGACCTTCATACTGTCTTTCCGTGTCCAGGAAATCGCCGAGCTGGGATATCTTGATGTCGTAAGGGCTCTTGTAGGACATCGCCGCATCATAAAACGACAGGTCGTATTTCCAAACGACGTCCATCCCGAAAACCATGTCATCGACTTCTGAGGGGATCAGCTTGCATGTGAGCACCAGCGGCGCATCCATCGTCCTGCTTCCCCTCTTGTCAGGCAGGAACTGCCTTGAGAAGTTCAAGAGGGCGTCCATCAGGAGTATCACACAGTTCTCATCTCCGTCGCAGTCCCTCCGCATGGCAGAATGCCACAGTGGGTGCGCAAAGCAACCTTGAGTCTTGGAAAAACCAACAATCCTTCCGAGAATCCCTGCCGAGGTATGCGGGGCCAGACCGATGACCAGGTGGCCGACTAAATCCTCCTTCGACCCAATATTGTAATAAGGCTCGAGATCGTAGAACCTCACCAGCAGGTCGTCGACGAAGGCCGCAATCCTTGACAGGACATCTGAGGACATCTCATCCAGGGTCCCCTGGCAGTCCGGAAGGATCACATCCTGAGCCTTCAACTCGAGGATTTGGTCCTTGTCAGTCAAGTCCTTGCCATGGATGTCCTTGGTATACCCCATCTCATTGAGCTTCTCTACGGAGGTTCCGACCTCTGAAGGCTTGAAGTGTGTAACAGGCAGTTCGGACATGTCATACCTCGTTGTCCCGTCCTTGTTTACGTAGATCTCGTGCTTCGCCCGCAGGATCCCCTTCGCTATGTTCTCTGGGATGTGGTCCTTGTTCGAAGTTCCCCTGACGCCTTTTATCAGATCCGGATAGAGGTGCATGTCTAGCTTGGCCAATGCGTCGTTGAACATCTTCCTTATGTCGATCTCCGTCTGCTTGTAGGACTTGGTCTCGCCGTGTCTGGGGCATTCGTCGCCGACGAACCCGCAAACCTGGCACACTCCACTCTTTTCCGCCCTCCTGCCGCAGCAGGACGGATAATGGGTTGTCTTGCCACATTTGGTGCACCTGTACTGTATTATCTCAGCAGTGATCTTGCCCTCTTCGAGTGCGGCCTGGAAGCTCCTAAGACGGCCGCCTTCCTCGCTCACTGGGAACAGGACGTGCGGACTGCCAGTCAACTTCCTCATCTTGGCCTTCTCCGGCCTTCCCATCCTTGCCCCTATGAAGGTTCCTGCCCGGTCCCTTATGAATACGGAAGATATCTTGTTTACGGCCTCCAAAGTGTCGGTCCCCTCGTACTCTTCCAGTATTCTTCCCTTCTCCTCAGCCGAAGACCTGTCAAGTATGCCCAGGTTTGCTAGCAGTGCCAAAGCGACGTCCTTTTCCAGGCGTACGTGCTCCTTGAGGACTACCATATGAGGAACGCCCAGTAGCTCAAGCACCCTTTTTTCTTCCTGCATCAAAGGCAGCGTCCCGTGAGTCACCTTCTCGCCTTCGCGATGCACTCTCATGCCCTGCACCCAAGGGAAGAGCTTCTTGAGGTCCGAGACGTCAATAGTGGACCAGTAGAACGTGTGCTTGGGATGAAACGGGACCTTGAGCTTCTGCGATACCGAGATGGCCGCATTGGCTGATATCTTGGTCCTGTAAGGGCTCCTCATCAGAGTCGAGAGGCTCTCGGGAGGTATATCGACCAGGTCTGAAAGCTTCTCGTAGTCCAACGACCCAAACATGTCGACAGTAGCGCGCTCTATCTCCTGCACCCACCACTCCTCACAGTAACCTGAAGGGATGAGCTTGTGGTTGTTGACGGCGAAATCCCCGTAGTTGAAGAGTATGTCTCCAAGGAAGATTATGTGTTCGACCTCACCCTTGACCTCCTTGTAGTCAGCCTCGCTTTGCAGGATGCGGACGCCGCCGTCTTTGAGGCGCACAATTGGTCCATCTATCGAGTCGCAAGGTGTGATGGCAGCGGCCTTGCCAGGCCTTTCGACCTTCAGCTGGGTGCCAGTCGCTATGTAGCCGTCGAGCAATTGCATCGTCGCAGGATGTATTGAGGCAGCAGAGAATCCGGATATCCTGCTCCTGCCGTACCTCAGACGGAACCCCCTCTTCCTCATTGGATGTGTGAGCACGGGCCTTCCTGCCACCAGGTCTGCGATGAAAGTGTGGTTGGGAGTCAGCTTCGCTGTCTCGATTTTCACATTGCCTTTCTGTTTGGCTTTCATGCGTTTCTGGAGTGTCAGGAACTCTTCTAGGAAATCCCATTGCAGCCCGAAATCCTTTCCCCATTTCGAGAGGCGTCCCCAAAGCTTTGGAGATTTCTGGGCGAGCCCTTCCGCCATTACCAGGCACACACCCCCCCTGATCCGGTTGGTCTCAACCCTCGGGAGGTCTTTGTAGTTGCTTACCTCAAACTTCTCTGTCGGGTCCCCGCTGATCTCGACTGGGATATGGCTCGCAAGGAAGCGGACTTCATCATCTGATGGGAGGTACTGCAGGTTGGTTACCCTCTCATGGTAATCCTTGATCTCCGTTACATATCTGCTGACCTCCTTCTCTGTCGGGTCGTAAGGGGCGTAGCCCATCTCTTTCCTAACATAGTCAGCGATTAGAACCGAGACTGAAGCGCCGGTCCCACCAGCACCCCTAACCGGGCCTGAATACTTCAACGACAGGTACTCTTTGCCATCCCCCCTCTTCTTTATCACGAGTTCGGTGAAGCCCTCGAGCGGTGCAGAGACAAGGCCGTTCGTTATGTACGAGAATCCTGCACGGATGCCAACCTCCATGGCTTCCCTCTTATCCTCAAAAGAGCAGTATTTCTCCTGTGCTATTTCCTTAGCTATGATTAAGGCAATCTGCCAGGCCCCCTTGCCGTACTTTTCCTCCAATTCGTATATCCTGTTGGTCATGCCTGTGCCAACGAGCTGCGGTGCGACGTCTGATATGAGCCCTTCGACGCGCTCCGCCATGTTCTCCGCCAGCCTGACGTCGACGTAGTCTTCGGGATCCATGCCCTTCTTGCGCGCCCTCGTGGCTATTTTGTAAGCCTTGTCGAGCTCTTCCCGAAGCTGCACGAAGTACTTTTCCATCTCTGGTGATGCATGTGCCATTTTTCAGTTGAACTTGAGTATCTTCACATCCCTTGTTTTTAGGTTGATTATGGGCACCCTACAGGGCTCGGGGTTGTGTCCCACTTTCTCTTGGAAGGCGGTCTTGCCCTGCCAGCAGGATCCCGAGAGGAGGGTTATCCCCCTATAGTTCGAGACCGAGCTCTTGTGTATGTGCCCTGTCGCGAATATGTCCGGGACCTTATCGACGACTAGCGCGTCTAACTCATCGTTGGGCACGTAGACTGTCGAAGCGTGCGTAGGCGCGAGATGGCGCCTCTGGAGGAGGAATTTCATAATCAGGTCGGCCCTGTCGTAGCCGCCCTTCAGTCGGATGGAGTCGACGTTCGCGAAGTAGTAGTCAAAGCTATAGCCGTGGTAGAGGAGGACGTCTATTCCCGAGAATCCCTCTTCGGCGGCAATATTTACCATGGATGGGTTCGAGAGCATGATCACGTTCGGCATATCATACAGCGGGCTCGCGAAGTCCTTGTAGAGCGCCGGCTGGGGCTCTGCGAGTCTCATGGCGTCATGGTTTCCGGGTATTATCATTATCTGCATGTGATTTGGTATCCTCCTAAGATAATCCGCACACATGCTGTACTGTTCCTTGATATCTTTTATTTCCAGATCTTCTTCCTGGCCGGGGTAGACCCCTACGCCGTCGACCAAGTCGCCCACTATGAAGACATACTGTATCTTGGATGCTATATCCCTTTGCTTATCGTCACCGGCTTCGCCATTTATCCATGAGAGGAACCTCTCGAACTCGTTGGGCAAGAAATCCTTGGAGCCTACATGAAGGTCTGAGAGGAAGACAGCGTACGCTTCTGTTGGTGCCGTCTTTATCTCTTTATGGATAGGAGTATCAGGCCAGAACACGCTGTTTGCGAACACGACCGTGTCCTTGGCCATACCTGAGAATCCCATCACCTCATCGTAAACTATGTCCTTGCAGGCCTCGAACATCTCCGGGCGGTTCTTGTTTACCACGACCTTGATGCTGCCGGAAGGGTCCTCCACAGTTAATATCAGGTTGTCATTCTTTGAGTAGGATTTTTCCATGACCATGCCAACGAAAGCGACGTTGTCGTTCCTTCCCTTGAGCCTGCTTATGCTGACCATGTTCTGCAGTTCGGGCCTCTGGGCGAGTATGGCAGAGATTGCCCGGTACCTCTTGGTGAAATGGGTGACAAAGTTCTTTAGCTCCCTCTTCTTTGAGTCATCTCCGTAATTGACGAGAACCCTCACCTTGCCTTTGTAAGATGTAACTTGCTTCTCAGGCTCAAGGAAGCTCCTGTACTTCTGAGGGGTCAAGAAGGTCTCGCCTTCAGCGGAGGAGAGGACTTCGGTCAGCTCTTCCAAATCTTTTATCACATCCAGCAGGTCAGGGCTGGGGAGGATTCCCTTCTCCAAGCAGAGCTCTATGAAACCTTCCTTTCCGGTGAGTAACTGGTCTGTTTTCACTTATTTCCACTCATATGTTCAGATCTTCCTTTAGTATGGTGAGTACCTTGGTAACAGTTGATTCGGGCAGTGACAGCCCTATTTCCCTCGTGCGGCCGTATCTCCCTTTGGATATGACCTTGGCATTGATCAGGCCCAGCATGTCCATCTCTGATATCAGATCCGATACCCTTCTCTGCGTCAGGGGCCGGAAGCCCAACTGCAGGCATAGCCCCTTGTACAGCTCATACGCCTCGCCCGTGAAGATGATATCCTTCCTCTTTTGGTATATCGCAAGAATCGCGTAGAGGGTGATCTGGAACTGTTTCGGCTGGTGCTGGACTACATCCACCATCCGGTCCCTGTCTATCTTGTCCTCTGCTTCGTCAATGTGTTCAATCTTGACCTTGGAGAACCCCTTTCTCTCCGCAATCTCCCCTGCGACTCTCAGGAGCTCCAATGCCCTCCGCGCATCCCCATGCTCCCTGGCCGCGAAGGCCGCGCATTTCTCAATGACGCCGTTGTCAAGGACGGATCCTTTGAAGGCGTTCTTGGCCCTCCTGCGCAAGATGTGCTGGAGCTGGATGGCATTGTAGGGTGAGAACATGATTTCCTCTTCGGAAAGAGAGGACTTGACTCGGGGGTCCAAAGTGTTGGTAAAGATAACATCATTTGATATGCCTATCAAGGATAGCTGCGCATTTGACAGTTCCGTATTGATTCTTGTCAGGTTGTACAGTATACCGTCACCGACCTTCTTTACTAGGTGGTCGAGCTCATCGAGTACTAGCAATATGACCTGCTCCTTTTGGTCTAGGTGATGATAGAAGATACGGTATACTTCCTCTGTTGGGAGGCCCGTGGATGGTATGTCCTGTCCCATCTCCCTTGCCAAATGTGCGATAAGCCTGTATTCTGTGTCAGCCATCCTTTTGAGCTTGCAGTTGATGTAGAATACTTTGACCGGCAGCTCCCTTGAGCCGGCGAGATCGGCGATCTGGGAAGTGGTGTACTTCACCGATAAGGTTTTGCCCGTTCCTGTCTTGCCATAAATGAATATGTTTGAAGGGCGCTCGTTTCTCAGCGCTGGAGCAAGGATGCTTGCAAGTTGGTTAATCTCGTTGTCTCTGTGAAGGATGGTTTCTGGGGTGTAGGAGGACTGTAAGACCTTCTTATTGAGAAATAAGGGCTCTTTTGTTAAGTACTTCTCAAAAAAAGTCGTTAACCCCTTCTGAACCATGCGAGTTCCAAATGAAATAAGGGTATAAATATTTTTTCATTTGAAACAAAACCCCCCACCCCTTTGTTTCCTTTGGAAAAAATGTTCATTTATTCTGGTTAGTGTTTGAAATTTCGCTAGAATGGCCGCTGATGGATTCAGAAGGCAAATTTCTGATTCAGTTCTTTAAGGTTGGATTGTGTTGAAATAAGGATCATCAATTCTTAGATAGATAAATATGGTAAATTCTAATCAAAATAATATAAATAAGGAGTTTATGAGTTAATCTGAATTTCTCGACGAGAAATCGTCGATATTTATTATTTATTTTCAATATAGAAAATAAATAAATAATAATATAGTAAAACCATATAATTATTCCAGTAATTATTAATTAATATATATTTATTATAATATATTATATGAAATATATTAAAGACTATAGAAAACTTCTGTCCGTAATCATCCAACGCAGACATCTTGTGTGTATTAGCTTTCTAAGGCAGAGGAGGATACGCCCTCAAACCCAAACGACCCCTCCATAGGAAATGAAGGGGTGGGTATTTTGGGATAACCAAGCATGTGGAGGCTAGAATATGCTCACCCGCGTAAATATCCACTCACGCATCCGGAATAATTTTTCAACCAGACACAATTTTTATAAATCACTCCGACGGGGCAACTTCGCAGGATAAACACCTCTAGGAGAGAAAAGTTTTTATACTACTACCCCTATAAAAGCACTAACACGTTTCCCAAAAAAGGAGGTAGATGTCCATGGCAGCTCAACTGGATACAGTCATTCTGGCGATAATTATTGGAACTCTGGCAGCAATTGTGTACAGCCTGAGGATCCTGGTGCTTCTCGAGAGGCGCATCGCGAGAATGGACGGTAACATCGAGTCAATCACGAAAAAAATCGCGACTGAGGAACTCAAGATTGAGAGCGCGGTCAAGAAGATTACCAAGAAAAAATAATTCTTTCCTTTTCTCATTCTCATGAATAATATCATAGAGGATATACGAGAACTTCGCATCCAAGGTGCTGAACGCATCGCCACAGCAGGAATAACCCTGCTCGGTCAAGTGGCGAAGGAATGTCAGCTTAACGAGTTTTCTGAGCGAATGGAAGCGCTTAGAAAAGACCTGATCGCTGCGAGGCCTACTGAACCTTGTCTCTTCAACGCCCTTGCCTATTGCGTTCAAAAGAACAGGGAGGAAACTCTTAAAAGAGTCGAAGGCGCGATTAGCCATTTCGAGGAGGCTGAAAAGAAGATAGCAGCTCACGGGGCAAGGAAGATTAAGAACGGTATGAAGATATTCACCCACTGCCATTCCACAACTGTTGTTGGGATACTGAAGCTAGCATGGGAAGGCGGCAAGAGTTTTCAGGTCTACAATACGGAGACACGTCCGAAATTCCAGGGGAGGCTCACTGCAGAGGAGCTCTCTTCCTTGGGTATCGAGGTCCACCACATGGTGGACAGCGCCGCGAGGCTGGGCTTGAAGAAGGCAGATATGGCGTTGTTCGGCTGCGACGCCATCACATCTGAAGGCAAAGTGGCGAACAAGATTGGTACTGAGCTGATCGCTGAAGCCGCCCAGCGGCTTTCCACGCCCGTTTATGTTTGCACTGATTCCTGGAAGTTCGATCCCAAGACGATATACGGCGAGCCTGAGCCGATAGAGGAGAGGAAGAAGGAAGAGGTCTGGGAGAACCCCCCTAAAGGTGTGATCATACAAAACCCAGCTTTCGAGCTCGTCGATCCAGGACTGATTGCGGGCATTATATCAGAATTGGGTGTAATGAGGCCCTCCCTGTTCTTGGAGGAAGTCAGGCACGCGTACCCTTGGATGTGGTGAGCTCCTCGAAGAGTAGACCTGTCATCCGTACTTTTTCTAACGAGGCGACGAAATGGGATGGTGTCTCGACCATGTCTTCGGGCGTGATGAAATACCATCCGACCCTGTCGAACCTGATTCCGACCCAAGGTTCAGCTCCGAACATTGCCGAGAAGCTGATCAAGTCCCTGATTTCCTCTTTAGAGAGGTAGACGCTCCTGCTCCGGCTGGCCTTTACTTCGATTGCCAGAGTTCGATGCCCCTGGCCTGCCAGGAGATCAGGGGAGGGATGCCTGACCGAACCGCTTCCTGCGACCCGGATACAAGCCCAGGATCCGGCCCAGAATAGGTTAACGAGCTCCCTTTCTGCTGCAGTGCCCTTCGACTTCCTGTTCATCTGCCTAGCGATAATCTCAGAGCTATTTAAACGTATCCTTAACCCAACAGACAAGATTTTAAAGCCCCTTTCAACCAGATAGGGCAATTTGACCCAAAATTTTAAATAATGCATCCCGATTCTTAGTTTTCAAAAGTTATGGGGGGTTAATCATGGCAAAGAGAGGAATTCCGCTCGCGGCAATGGAGAAACTGCTGAAAAACGCCGGGGCTGACCGGGTTTCAGAAAGTGCAAAGGCGGCTCTTCGTGATAAGATGGAGAACATAGCTTCGGAAATCGCCCAGCTTGCAATAAAATATGCGCATCACGCGGGCAGGAAGACCGTCAAGGCCAGCGATATCAAGCTTGCCGTGCAGCAGTGAGCATCTTTTTCTTAATCTCGTCTGCGACTGCCCTGTTTTCGGTGATTATGACCCGTATCTCCGATTTTTTCTCGAGGGTTTCGATGAACTTGGGGTAGTCGAGATTCTTCACTGATTTTGTCATCCTGAAGAGCTTTTCAAGCGCAGCTAGGAGCTCGGGTTGAAGTATGATTTGGATATGGTACGGCCCGAAGACCTCTGTGTGGATCCCTCCTGCCAGCGGAACGCCCGTTATGACCTTCACCTTGTCGTATTTATTGTAGAACTCGGCGGCTTTGCGGTCGAGCACGGTCGAGCCTTCACACAGGCAGAGGAGTTCGGATTTGGTTGTTGACAGCAGCTTCATGCGGTTGTGCTCAGCCCGGGTATAGAACCAGAATTTCCAGTCGTGATGATATGCACGGCATATAGTCTGTCCCTTGAATTTGAACAGGAAGTTCTTCTCGAGGTAGTAGAGGTATTTCTCGACATCGAATAGGGTCTCGAAGGTGAGCACCATGAGGTCGTCTTTGACCTTGGTGTCAATCACTCCCTTCACAGCAGTCATCCTTTGGGTGGTTGAGTAGTTGGACCTTATGCGTTCTGTTAGGTCGTGTATGTCCTTGATCCATTCCATGTTTATGGAATACCCTTCCTTGGTCTCCTTGAGGATCTTTTGTGAAACCATCTCCTTGACGGTCTTGAAGACCGCTTGGTAGCTGACATTGTAGGAGTACCTCTTCCTCATGATGTTATGGAGTCTTTTTATTGAGAGAGGCCATTCGTCGCCGAGTATGGTGACTAGGTAGTCCCTGGTCGACTTCTTGTCTCCTACGAGAGGGAGCATTAGGTTGATTGTCATTTAATCAACTAAGGGGTTGATAATTATTAAACTTATCCCTTGCTCTTGTTGTAGATCCATGCGGCTAGCGCTCCGAATATCGCTCCGTCGAGGAAACCCCATATTGCGCCGATGACGCTTCCTAAAAGGCCAGGGGAGAATCCTATGTACAGTGACGAGACCACCGCTTGGAGTTCTGTTCCCCAACCGAACAGCCAGACGCACAGGCCATGGAAGAAGACGAAGGCAGCCCATGTGCAACCGAACGCGAGAGCGCAGGATTTGACATCAATCTGTTTCATGCGATTCTAGCATGCTTTGCACTATTTAAGCTTTCACATTTTTATGCGCATGAAGTCTTCTGCGCAGAAAACGTTATCGAAATACTGGTTGGCCTCTTCTTGGGCGTCCAGAGAGTTCTTGTACCGTTGGGAGAAGTGAGTCAGATAGAGTTTCTTCGCTCCGGCATGGTTTGCCAGCTGGGCGGCCCACTTGGCTGTCATGTGCTTGAATTCCTCTGCCTTGTGTTCGTGCTGGGTTGTGAAGCTGGCCTCGGTTATGAGGACATCGGCATCCTTGGCGAGTTCGGTCGCGTTTTTGCATGGAACCGTGTCAAGGACCAACGCCAGTTTCTTTTGGGGAACAATCACAGTCCAGTCCTTTGCGCTGTAGGTCTTTCCCTTGTACTCAAGGTCCTTTCCCTGCTGGAGTTTCGAGATGTGGGGGCCTGGCCTGACTCCTTTCTGTGCCAATTTCGCCATCAGCACCCTCCTCCTTTCCTTCTCTGTGAAGCTGTAGGCCAAAGTGGGCACAGAATGCTCCACGTAACCAGCCTTTATCTCATAGTCTTGTGTCTCGAGCACGGTCTCCACTCCTTTTGGGTCGATTTCAAGGATTTTCAGGTTGATCTTGTTGTCAAAATAAGTCATCTTCAGCAGGTGGTCCATCCTTTCCTTGGTACCCTTCGGCCCAACTATTGTGATTGGGCTCCTGTCAGGGTCCTGGTGGAAGGCTTGGCTCATGGTCTGTATCAGGCCTATGAGGCCTCCGACGTGATCGCCGTGCCAATGGGTAATCAGTATCTTGGTGACCCTCTGTCTGTTGATGCCACAGATATTCATCTGGCGCTGAGTTCCTTCTCCGCAGTCGAAGAGGATTACTTCCCCTTTATACTCTAGCGAGATTCCGGTTACGTTTCGCTCCTTGGTCGGCACCATTGAGCTGGTTCCCAAAAAGGTCAGTATCATGCTGTCTGTGAATCTGGGTGTGTTTATAAGGATATTTATTTTCAATATTGAAAATAAATGCCCAAAAGGTATTTAAATGCTGCAGCACATCCTTACCGCCATGGTGAGAAACAGAGCACAGGGCACTCTTTTAGGGGAGGAAGTCGTATGCGAAGGTGACGAGGCCAGGAATCTTCACGCTCAGAACGGCTACGGATCCATTGGAGAGGACAAGCAGCTTCACCTTTCCCTGATAGAAGCCTTATACCTATTGGAGAAGACACGGCTGAAAATTCTGGACGGGAGGAATAGGGAGATAGCAAAGGAGTCCTACATCAGGAAGGCTGTAAGAAAGGAACCCAACTTCTGGGCCCGTTATTGCGTATTCAGGGATTTAAGGGAGCGGGGATACGTGGTCAAGACAGCCCTTAAATTCGGTGCGGATTTCAGGGTCTACGACCGCGGCGTGAAACCCGGCGATGACCACGCCAGGTGGGTGGTTTATCCAGTTAAGGAGGGATCAACCCTGACCTGGCATGAGTTCGCGGCGAAGAACCGCGTGGCGCACAGCACGAAGAAGCGGCTCATGATAGGGATTGTCGATGATGAGAATGATGTCACTTTCTACGAGATTAAGTGGCTGCGTCCATAACATTTTTATAAAATTCCTGGTATGCTGAAAACGAATGGTAGTCGACCAAAAAGATGAGGTTCTCAGGGTAATCAAGACGAGGGGGCCGGTTCTCCCAGTCGATGTTAGAAAAGCACTGGGTCTCGAGATATTAATAGCCTCTGCATACCTCTCCCAGCTTGTCTCTGCAAACCTCGTTAAGGTATCACACGTGAAAGTGGGCGGTTCCCCCCTCTACTACGTACCCGGGCAGGAAGTAGGACTCGAGAAGCACAAGGACCGCCTTCACGAGAAGGAAGCGAAAGCATTCGACCTGCTGAAATCTGAATGGATACTGAAAGATAATGACCAACCTCCAGTAGTCTAGGTAGCTCTCAGGTATATCATGGACTTTGCATAGCCGATAGAGGTTTAGCA
>CAZPJY010000030.1:0-21967 GCA_964587045.1 uncultured Methanosarcinales archaeon | reverse complement strand
CGATAAACGAGACAGTCGAAGAGCCCATCAACGAGACCCAACCGATAAACGAGACAGTCGAAGAGCCCATCAACGAGACCCAACCGATAAACGAGACAGTCGAAGAGCCCATCAACGAGACCCAACCGATAAACGAGACAGTCGAAGAGCCCATCAACGAGACCCAACCGATAAACGAGACTGATGAGGAGCCGATAAACGAGACAGGCGAGGAACTGCCTCCTGATGATGTGGTGCCAGACGAGGAAGAAAAAGATGTCATCAAGGATATCTTCTCAGAAGGAGGAGGGGGAGGCAGTAACCGCTTCCACATCGACGAGCTGAACGCGACCGATGAGGAAAAGGAAAGCGCGAAGAAGGCAGGTGACCTCATCAGGAAGATAGAGGAGACCAAGAAGAACATCATCATCAACCGCTCCTACAGCTACGATGAGGACAACAAGACCGTGATCAACCTGACAATCATCCCGAAGAAGAAGATGAGGAACGTTACAATCTACGAAAACATACCCAAATGCATCGCCATCCTCATGCAGCAGGGAATCATCCCTCCAGGGATGGAGTTCAACAACCCCAACTTCACGGTCGTCGAGGAGGACCCCCTCATCATGTGGTACTTCGCGGAGGTCGACAAGCCAATAGACCTGTCCTACAAGATCGACAAGCAGGTGCTGGAGGACTGCCTGAAGCTCCTTGAGAGCCTCGCCATCGCAGATCAGATTGAGGCTGGCTACCTCAAATCCTACCTCGAGAGCCCGCAGCCGATGCTGACCCACCTGAGCCAAAGCCTCCTGCCCCTGCTCATAATACCCCTCATAGTCATGACCTTCCTCTACTTCAACCGCTTCGGCGCTATTGTGACGAGCTTCAAGGACCTAAAAGGCCTGGCAAACAAGGAACAACAGCTAGAGATTGAGGAGAGGTACCTGGAGCAGGAGGAGCAGCTCGAGAAGTCAAACGAGCAGGAACTCAAGGAGAAGGTGTGGCAGGCCATGATGGCCAAGAGGACATACGAGGTCGCCCTCTCCAGAGGGTTCAACCCGCTTCCGTGGGTCAAGCTGCAGTACAACAACCTCAGGCTCAAGACTCTCGCAAGCGAGCTGGAAACCGTGGTGGAGGAGGAAAAGGAGATCAAGGAGATGGAAAAGGAGATCTCGGATGAGGAAAAGGAGGTCCAGCATGAGGAGCACGAGGTGGTCCAGACCATGAGCGAGACAGATGTCAGGGCTGTTGGATGGACCTACCTGTCCCTGAAGCACAGGATGAGCATGGAGGATATAGTCGACAAGCTGGAGAAGCTGGGATACGACAAGCATGAGACCTTCCTGCACCTCATAAGCCTTAGCAGGCCTAAGCCTCCTTCCTGAATTCCTTGAATATGTTCCAGATGAAGATCAAGAAGCTTCCGGTGTAGAAGGCGACCGTTATGACCATCATCATGCTCAGGACCACACTCGTGAAGTAGTTGGCCGCGTCGAACAGAACCGTGCCTAGCAGGTTGGGATGAAATATGCTTACAAGATGCATCCTGGTCCCGGGGCTCAGGGTCGAGAGGAAGAATCTGGTGTCTGAGATTGTGAAGCTGTATATGTAGTACCCCACGAGGGACAGGGACGACAGCACTGAGAACCCTATCAGGATTCGGCGCAGGAGGGGGGTGCTCGAGAGGATGAATGCGAGAGCCAGGGCTAGCGCTGACGCTGCGATGACCACCGGCAGGTTGCCGTTCGCAGTCGTTGTCATGATGTCAACACCGGCGATACCCTGCAGCTCCGGCGAGTCAATCGGCGTGATCACGAATATGGGTGTCATCATGAAGCAGACGAAGGCGAAGTAGTAAACGACTATGACCCACCTCGGGATGTGGTGCTGCTCCCGAGTATATATGTCCCTCCAGATGTAGGCTGGCATGACGAATGAGAAGATAATCATCAGGAGGTTTCCCAGGTAGACCCAGAGGTAGAGGGGTATGGTGTACCACGGCCCTATCTGGGTGAGGAACAGCTTGTAAAGAGGGTAGTGGGTAGCGATATCGAGGCTTCCCTCTGTGAAGTAGATGCCCCCAATGTTGCCGAATAGGTAAGGCAGCACGAAGGTGCTCACGTCCACCAGGAGGTGCAGGCCTAGCAGCCCGAAGAGCCCGAGGAAGATGGTCTTTCTGTAGTGGAAGAGGGATATGAACTTTTCCAGGAACTCCTCGCCGAAAGCCGCAGCCTTGTATACGATGTTCCCCGATTTCAGCCTCTTTGCGTACATGAAGTAGTAGAAGACACCTATTATGACCAGGGGCGAGTGCACAGTCAGCCCAATCCACTCCATTATGGGGTTGAAGATGAGCATGTAGAAGGTCAGGAAGACCCAGAAGACGACGAATCCCCTGAATATCCCGCCGATGACTGTCTTGGGCCTCTCGTTTTCGTGCAGGGCGGCCAGGAGGCTTGGTTGGATGAAGCTGACCCTAAAGGAGATGACTATCGCAAACAACAGTAGTGCGAGGGTTCCAAGGGCGAAGCTTCCGAAGTTGAGCAGGTTGCGGGAGCTTATGATAAGCTCGAAGAGACCCTTGGATAATGTGACCTCCTCGACGATGGTCACGGCAAGCTGGATTATGGTCTTTGCCTGGACCAAAAGGAATGAGAACAGCAATGCCAGGTCGATGGCCCTGCTCCTCTTGCCAAATAGTATCCTGGAAAAGCTGGCCCTGTAGAAAATGTAGCATATCGCCGTCCAGTCGAGGATGTGCTCGAGGACCTCGATGTCGCCAGGCAGGAATTTGAGGTAGTCCAGAACTGCGACGACTATCAGGAAGGCGAGGAGCAGGCGCTCCACTGTCACCTGGAACGAGCGCCGCCTGACATCCTTGTGCAGGTCGGAATCCTCCTCTTTGATGAGCTTGAAGGCCTCTTCAATGCGTTCCTTGGCGTAGCCCATGTCGAGGAGCAGCTTCTTGATGTTACCGATGGAGTGCCCCTGTGAGAGCCCTTTTTGGATGTGGTTTACCAGGATGCGCAGAGTGAGGTCATGTTCTTCCACTCCACCACCTCTTTTGTAGAATTATTGAGCTCTGATGTTTATAAGTTTTCCTTAAAAGTGTTCCACATGCGCACGAAGACGCCGAAGGTCCAGCCGAATCCTGGCATCGTCGGGTAGCGTCCGTCCTTTCCCTTGGTGAGCCTGACCACATCGTACTTCTCCCACATCTGGCCGGTCAGCTCGAAGACGCGCGAGTTCATCGCAAGCCACTTCCTAGCTATCCTTAAGGCGTCCTCCTTATAGCCGTAGTTGAGGAGGCCTTTGACGACGATCCACTGCTGGCCTGGCCACCCGTTTGGGTAGTCCCACTGCCTAAACTCCTTGGATAGGCCGCTCTCCTGCGTGTTTGCAAGACCCCCACCGTATTCGAACCGGTGAAGGTTGTCCCTTGCCTCCTTGGCCTGCTTCTTGGATGCAAGCCCTGCCCACAGGGGGTAGTAACCTGCAAGGGATAGGAATTTCGATCTCCTCATGTTCTTGTAGTCGTAGTCGAAGAAGAACCCTTCTTCAGAGTCCCACATGATGCGCATGGTCTTCTTCCTCTCCTCGGCGCGCTTCTCGTAGTCCTTCGCCTTTCTGCTGTCAGTCATCCGGAAGAATCTGGAAAGGTCTTTCTCGTACTTGTACAGGTTGGAGTTGAGGTCGACTGGCACGTAGTTTAGGCACATTTCGCCGAACCTGGACGTCATGTCCCATCCGGACTCATGCTCGGCAGTTAGATGGATTCCGAAGTGGTCGTGGTAGCGGGAGAGCCCTTTGTAGACGAGATGTTGCTGGTAGTCGAAAAGCTCCTTTCCGCGGTCCATCCAGTACTGGTTGAGCTCGATGGTCGCGGATCTCGCCATCCTGGAAAGCCAGTACCGGTTTCTCGTCGCGTTGTATACCTCCTCAATCATTGATGTCAGGAAGGGCAGCTGGGAGAGTCCCGTGTTGTACATCCTGTTGCTCAAGGGGACCATACCGAAGCGTTTGATGAGGTATGCAAAGTTCTCAACGATTCCTTTGGCGCGCTGGATCCTTCCTGAGTCCAGCAGCCCTAGGATTATGAAGTAGGAATCCCAGTAATACTGGTCCCGGGCAAAGTAGGTGTCGTTTGGCGCAACGAAAGCGTTGGGCAGCCGTATCCGCACACCCTGATCGCGCTTGACCCTGAAGGTGAATCTCTGCCAGTTGCGGTCTACATGCTTCAGAATCCCCTCGTACATGAGCGTTTCATTGATGATTAAAGTTAATAAATGTGTTTCACCACTCAGAAGATACCAATGGCGTTGAATGACTAATGAGGTACCAAGCTTTTGCTCAAGGGCCACGGCGAGACTATGGTTCAGTTAGGCATGGCGGTCCGATTATTGTAACAACATTTATCCCCGATAATTAGGATGGAAGGGATGCCTGTTAGGGAGCGGTTTCTTGAGGCATTATATCAGGCAAAGGTCTTTGGGCAGGGGCATCAGGCGGTAAATCCGAAAGCTCAGGAAGCAATGCCTTAAAGCCGTATGAACCTCATCCAGGCATAGAGGGAAGGGAATATGTATCCAGAAAAACGTTTCCGACTTCCTTCAGGTCAGCTACCAGCACATCTCTCATATTCTATTGCCGATGATTGGTTATCATGTTGTATCCTTGTTTTGCGCACTGGTACATCATGTACAGTCCAGCTGGAGGACACATAGCTGTCAGTACCAGAACGTAACCAGTCCCACACAATCCTGTGCCTACATTATTGACAAGCTTCTTGAGCTGGGCACTACTCTGTGACTGAGCTGGTCCAATCCTTTCCTCAAGTGTTCCGCCGAGCAAAGTGCCTGAATCCATGTTTTCCACCTCACAATAGGCAGGAAATATTTTCCAACCTTTTAGCCCATATCCATAGTATAGTTTGATTTTATAGGATAATAATATTTCGAAAAAAATTCAATTATTTATTGAAATTTAAATAAAAAATTGATAATTTTACAAAAAGTTTAAATAATATTCAAATAATATATAAGATAAATGGAAAAAATACAAGGTGATGTTCATGCTTGACCCAATCGATAAAAAGCTGCTGATCCTCCTCCAGGAGGATGGGCAAACGCCATATCACCAACTTGCAAAGAAAATCAAAATAGCACCGAGCACAGTCCACTTCAGGATCAAACGCCTTATGGCAAAGGGCATCATCGAACGCTTCATGGCAATTGTGAACCCTGAAAAGATTGGATGCCCTGCCATTTCATATATCGGAATAAATGTCGCACCGCTGCGGATGAAAAGCATTGCTCAGCAACTTACTCAGTATGAGGAAGTACAGATTGTCGGCACGTCATCGGGTAGCCATGATTTCATTTTGAAAGTCATCATGCCTAGCGAGCGCGCCCTGTGGATGTTCATCAACACCAAACTCAGGGTCATTGAGGGCATTGAGAAGGAAATCCATGTCTCCACACTGCTTGACATCTACAAAAACACCCATAAAATCCCCCTGACATGTCCTGACCTTGAGCCCCAGAAACCCTAAATACATCACGCTTAAATAAAGGCTGAGATGACTCTACCGCATGGAACGGATAGCCATATACCCGGGGAGCTTTGACCCCGCGACCAACGGCCACATGTGGATGATTAAGCAGGGCAGCCAACTGTTCGACCACCTGGTGGTCAGCGTCAGCATCAACAGCAAGAAGGATACCAACTTCACCCTCGAGGAGAGGATGGACATGCTCGAAGAGATCACAGAGCGCTTCCCCAATGTCTCAGTGAGCTCATCGAACCGCAGCCTCCTGGTCGACTTTGCAGCCAGGGTGGGCGCAAAATACATCCTCAGGGGCATAAGATCCAAAGACGACTACGGGTTCGAGGAGGGCATGAACTTCGTCAACAAGGAGTTCCTCAACCCAAACATCATCTCAGTATACCTGATGCCGCCATACATACTTGGAAGGGTCAGCTCGAGCGTGGTCAGGGAGCTGGTACAGTTCGAAAACTGGCAGGAGCGGGTAAGGAGGCTGGTGCCAAGACCGGTCTATGAGAAGATCCTGGAGAAGTACGGATGACCATCGCACTCGACTGGCTCAGGCTGTGTGAGGACCTGGGCGCAAAGGGCCAGGTTCAGGAGATATTCGAAGATATTTTCTGCCGCTACAATGAAAGCCACAGGAAGTACCATACCATCAAACACATCGAACACTGCCTAAAAGAATTCGCCGAAGTCAAAAAACTGGCAAACCATCCTTTGGAGGTCGAGTTTGCGTTGTGGTTCCACGACGCTACATATGACATTGGCAAGCCCGACAATGTCGAGGCAAGCGCAAGGCTCGCATACAGCCGCGCCCTGCAGCTGTCCCTCCCACCGCAGTTTGCCGATCGGTCCGAGCGACTCGTGCTCGCAACGAGCCATACGTTCTCCCCGACAGACGATGACGAACGCTTGATAAAGGATGTTGACCTCACCATCCTCGGATCGCCTTGGGAGGAGTTCATCCTGTACGACAACAGGATCTATTGGGAGCACATCCAGCTGATCAACAGGAAGGGTATGCCATATTACACCAAGTCACGGGGGGAGGTACTCAGGCGTTTTCTCGGAGGGGAGATATATCTCACCCGCCATTTCAAGGAGAAGTGCGAGGGCAGGGCGCGCCTTAATCTCGAGAGGCTGATCGACTCCCGCTACACTGTCTCGAGGTAGTGCTTCATCTCCCAGTCGGTCACCGCAGTCCTGTAAGAGTCCCACTCCTTGGTCTTGCCCTCCAGGTAGCGCTCGAACGTGTGCTCTCCGAGCAGTCCTTTGGCAAGCTCGCTCCTCCTCATGTACTTGAGCGCCTGCCACAGGGAATGGGGCAGGGTGCCTATGCCCTTCTCCTTCAGCATCTCGTCGCTGTACTCGAACACGTCCTCCTCGACCGGTGCGGGAGGCATCTTCCCTTCCTCGATGCCTGAAAGTCCTGCAGCGAGCAGGGCCGCGAAGGCGAGGTACGGGTTGGCGCTCGGGTCAGGGCAGCGTATCTCTGCTCTTGCTCCAGACTCGCCCTTCGACTGAGGTATCCTTATCAGAGCCGACCTGTTGATGCGCGCCCATGTCACGTAAGTGGCAGCCTCGTACCCTGGGACCAGGCGCTTGTAGGAGTTGACAGTCGGGTTGGTTATCGCGACGAGCTCGTTAATGTGCTCAAGCTGGCCGTTGATGAAGTGGTAGGCGGCCTCTGACAGCCCGTACCTGTCGTCTGCGGAGTAGAAAGCGTTCTTTCCGTCCCTGAAGAGGCTCTGGTGGACGTGCATGCCGCTG
Organism: uncultured Methanosarcinales archaeon; assembly: GCA_964587045.1. GTDB lineage: Archaea > Nanobdellota > Nanobdellia > Woesearchaeales > CAZPJY01 > CAZPJY01. The sequence continues at coordinate 14,667 of CAZPJY010000030.1, read as the reverse complement.
CCGTTCTGTCCCTCCAATGGTTTGGGCATGAAGCTCACGTGGAGGTTGTGCTTGGCCCCGATGGCTTTCAGGGTGTACTTGAATGTCATGGCGTTGTCTGCGGTAGTCAGCGTGCCGTCGTACGAGAAGTCTATCTCGTGCTGGCCAGGACCGACCTCATGGTGGGACGCCTCGACCTTCATGAGCATCTTCTCGAGGCTTATCATCATGTCCTTCCTGACATCATACGCAAGATCCATGACGAGGTCGAAGTAGTTGCCCCTGTCGTGGGGGAGAGGCTCGATGTGCATGTTCTTCTTGGAAAACAGGAAGAACTCGAGCTCGGGCGCGGCCTTCGGCTCATATCCCATCCTGTTCGCCCTGCTGATGGTCTCCTTCAAGATGTACCTCGGATCGCCCTTGAAGGGCTTGCCGTCGGGAGTGTAAACGTCACAGATCAGCCTGCAAGACTTCAGGTCGCCATCAAACCACGGGATCACCGCAAAGGTGTTCGGGTCAGGCTTGAGGTACTGGTCGCTCTCGTGGATGCGGGTAAAGCCCTCTATTGAGGAGCCATCGAACCAGGTCCCCTTCGAGAAGGAGTCCTCGAGCCTGTGGTAGGGTATGGTGACGTTCTTGGGCCTGCCCATTATGTCTGAGAACTGGAGGTTTATGAAATAAACCTTGTTGTCGTTGACGTACTTCAAGATCTCCTCTTCGCCCTTGGGCATGTCGTTCTCTATCATATCCCCACCTCTAGGTTCGAATCATGTCATACAAAAACATTGTAACCTGTGAAAATAAGCCAAGATGATTAATATAACACTATGGGAAAAATTTTAAAATCCGTTCATAAAAAAAAGGAAAATTTTAAATTTGTTCATAAAATTGTGCAGATATAATCAAAATATAAACAGGTGTTTTGAATGCAAGAAATCGACAGAAAGATACTTACGCAGCTTACCAAGAATTCCAGGCAGTCCTACCACCAGCTTGCAAAGAAGCTCAAGGTGAGCGCAGCGACAGTGATGGCGCACGTGAAAGGCATGGAATCAGATGGAATCATCAGGAAGTACACCACCCTGCTGGACTACGAGCTGTTGGGGTACGACCTCCACGTCATGATCGACCTGCGCATCTCCAAGGGCAAGCTGCTGATGGTTGAGCGTAAGATAGCTTCGCACCCCAACGTCGTCGCAGTCTACGACACCACAGGGCATTTCGACGCTACACTGCTTGCTATGTTTCGGAACAGGAGGACCCTTGACAGGTTCCTCAAGCTCATCCAGGGCTACGACTTCGTCGAGCGCACAGAGACCAAGATGGTACTGAACACGATCAAGGAGGATTCGGTCGGAAGGCTTTGACCCAGATGGCAAGAATTTTATACGCGACGCGAATACCTGCATAAACATGGATAACACCATCACCAAAGACAAGCTGGAGAAATATTTCTCGGTGACCGAAAAGGCGCTGGGCAAGGCCAAGATAGCCGTGCCCGAAGGGTCGAAGCTGCACTCAGCAGCGGTGGACTTCCTGGACATGGCCAGGCGCTACTTCACGGACGCAAAGCACTTCCAGGAGAAGGGCGATGCCGTCACGGCTTTTGCCGCCCTCAACTACGCCCACGGGTGGCTCGACGCGGGCGCAAGGATCGGCCTGTTCGACGTGGAACACGATTCTGAGCTGTTCACTGTGGATTAGGTTCTACCCTTGGGTATGTCCCCGGCTGCATGAAAACCTTATGGGTTACCGCCACGAGTCCCTTTTCGGCCGCCATCCCCTTGGAGTTTACCCTTGACTTGGCGAGGGCTATTAGCTCGCCCTTCAGGGTCATGAGGGCTATTGCCTGGTCGGGCTCGATGTCATCCTCATATCTCGCGACGCCTGGCGAATGCAGGTTGGCGCCGTGGCATAGGCTGTTGACGCTCGTGTCCAGCACCCACACCTTGGGTAGGGCAGCCACGCCGTCCTCAACTGGCCGGATGACCCTCCTCAGGTATTCCTCCTTGCCCTCCTCCTTGTAGTAATAGTACGCGTCCCTCAGCTCCTGGAGGGTGTGCAGGTCTGATTCGACGAACGGGCCTGCCTTGGTGCGCCTGAGCTCTGTCATGTGCGCGCCCACACCCAAAGCCTCGCCGATGTCGTGGCACAGCTTCCTGATGTACGTTCCCGCCTGGGTTCCTGTGCGGAAGAGCACGTCCTGACCTGACACCTCGAGCACATCGAGGTAGTAGACCCTCCTCTCTCTGACCTGCCTCTTCACGGCGCTCTTGATGGGCGGAAGCTGGCTTATCTTGCCGACGAACTTCTCGCAGGTTTTGAAGATCTCGATTTCCGGCACCTCCTTGTGCAGGTGCATGATGCCGACGTACTCCTTGCCCGACTTCAGCAGAACCTCCACAATCCTCGTGGCCCTGCCCAGCGCCACAGGCAGCACGCCTGTGACCTTGGGGTCAAGCGTGCCTGAGTGGCCTGACTTCTTGATGCTCAGGATCTGCTGGACGTATGCCGACACCTGGTGGGATGTCGGTCCCTTGGGCTTGTCCACGACCACTATGCCAAGGTCGATATGCTCCTCGATGCTCCTCCTGTCCGGTTCGCATCCGAATCTGCTCGAGGTCTCAGACTGCCTCTTTACGATGACCTTGGGCTTCCTGTCCTTCATGCTTCGGGGAAGCCCTGCGATGTTTATAAAGATTTAGAAATCAGACCAGCTCGACCCTTTTTGCCCTGATGCCGTGGGACTGCACGTGCACCTTCTTGCACTCCTTGCACTCGTACCGGAAGTCCGTCTTCTTGCTGGTCTTGGCCCCGGTCCTCTTGAAGTTGCCAACAGGAGGCTTCGAATACCTGCCCTGGTTACCGGTGCCCCTAGCCTTCCCTCGCAGCTTGGCTCTGACCTTTGATCCGTAGGACAGCGAGCTGGGGTTCTTCTTCTTGGTCTGCGAAACCTTGTGCTCGGTGTGCTTCTTGCAGTAAGGGCACAGTCGCTTGACATTCTTGGGCTTTTTCATCGTCCTCAGGGAATGGTATAGAGTATTTAAAGGTTATGGCTTGGCCTTTCCTTTCCTTATCAGGATATTTGCTATCTCTGGAGGGAGGCTTGCTTGGTCGCCCTTGGCAAATGGCCCGTGCACCGTGCGCTCCCTGTCCAGGAACTTGGGGATGTCAGAGGTGAAGGTCACCTTGAGCTCGGTTGGCGGCTCCTCCCTGACCAGTGCTGGCCGGGCCGGTGAGGGCGCTTCCTTCGGGGTCTCAGTCATCAGCTGGTCGAGGACCTCCTTTTTGTAGTCGACGAGGATCCGGCTCAGCGAGGAGAAGAGCCTCTTCTCACTGGGAAGGAGGTTGCCTGTGTCAATGGCCTCTGAGGATCGGGACTGGTGTATGGCCAGCTTGATTAACTTATGCTCCCTTGCCTCGTACAGCTCCCGCATCATCCGCGTGATGTTTCCTATCTGGCCCTCATCAGCCTCCTCACCCCTGGATTTTAAGCTCCTGATGATGCTCTGCTTCTCCTGAAAATACGCCTTGAAATCGCCGAAGAAAGTCTCGGGCAGCCGCTGGAGCTCCTCGCGGTTCTTCTCTGTCCTCAGAATCTCGAACAGGGTCTCGAAGGTGATGTTGATCTCCTTGTCAGCCATGCGGAATGGAAAACGCATCATGTTTATAAAGTTGAGGGAAAACCCGAAAATTCATGGCAGAACTTACCTTCGAGACCTTGAGATTCACGCGAGACAAGAGCAGGCTCAAGGTGATATTCCAAAACCTCTTTTGGTTCCACATCCCGGAAACCGAGCTGGCAAAGATAGGCCCTTTCGAGGCCAGGGGCGGGACCATCAGCTTCGAAGACGTGTCCGAGGCAAAGGCGAGGCACAAGTTCCAGAGGCTGCTGGATCAGGGCTTCCTTAATCTCAGGTCGTCTTTAGGAAGGAAGGCGGTCTACATCCACAGGGCCTCGGGCATACCGCTGATCGGCAACCAGGCTTTCGGAATCGTGGACAGGAACTCCAACATCGTCGAGGTCAAGCCCATGACAGGATGCAACCTGAAATGCATCTTCTGCTCTGTGGATGAGGGAAGGGGCACGCCAAATGACACAGACTACGTGGTCGACGCACGCTACCTGACAGAGGAGCTCGGGTCCCTGCTGGAGGTAAAGAACTGCGAGGTGGACGTCTTCGTGAACACCCACGGCGAGCCGCTGCTGTACGCGGACATGGTCGAGCTTATCAGCGGAATATCCAGTCTGCGCAAAATTAGGACCCTTGCCATCATCACGAACGGCACTATGCTCACAACAAAGCTCATAGACAGGCTGATCGAGGCAGGGCTCACCCAGCTGAACGTGTCAATCAACGCGTTCTCGCACGATATGGCCTGCAGGCTGGCAGGCACGACCTACAACGTCGAGCACGTCAAGGAGATGGTGAAGTACGCAAAAAGCAGGGGTTTGAGGGTGATAATCGCTCCTGTGCTGCTGCACGGCATGAACGACGACGAGATTGAGGCTCTGGTTGATTTCGCCGGAGAGGCTGGTGTTGACGACGTCGGCATCCAGAACTTCTTGGCCTACAAGAAAGGCAGGAATCCGGTGGACCAGCTGCCATGGGATGATTTCTATTCGTGGCTGGGCGGCCTGGAAAAGCGGAAAAAGGTCACCCTCATGAGGTTTGGCAAGAGCTCTGTCAGGCCGTCTGCCAAGCTTGAGCTCCCGGCGAAGAGGGGTATGGTCGTGGATGTGAGGATTGTCGCGCCAGGCCGGCACGACGGGGAGATGCTCGGCGTTTTCGACAACAGGAATATTACAGTCATAGGGGCAGAGAGAAGCGGTAACGTAAAAGTCAGAATTCTAAGGAGCAAGCACAATATCTTCTTTGGCAAGGTTGTATAGAAGAAGAAAAAAGATAAAAAGTGCGCGCTTTCAGCGCGCGTGTTCTGCTTACTCGCCTTCCTCTTCGACTACTTCAGGCTCTGCGCTCGGAGCTGACAGGGTCAGAGTCGACAGGTCGGTCACAGTGACCTCGACCTCATCTCCCACCAGTTCGCCAGCGTAGTCCTCGTAGTTGGCAAGCACACGGCAAGCGCCCTGCGTATCCAGAGCGCTGTAACCAGCGACCAGGATTGACGCATGGTCGTTGGCCCTAGCGAAGTACTTGATCTTCGCCTTGCCTTCCACGAAGCCCGCAGCACAGTTGGCCGGGTTGCCCATCAGGCTGGCAGCGACTGTGTTAGCGCACGGACCGCCCACAACGATGAGATTCGCTGTGTCCGGGCTGGGCGCATCGCTGTCCATGACTGCCGCACCGACGCCGATCGGGTTGACGACTTCGGTCTCGACACCTGATGCTCCGCCAGACTTGATTGACTTGGCACCGGTCGGGGCGAAGTAGACCTGGTAATAGACCTCTTCGTCATACGGGTACCAAATCTCGAGCTGCGTGTTGTCAGCGTAGTCCAGCTTGCCGTAGGTTCCAACTTCAGAGAGATAATACTCATAATCATTGTCATCATCCCTCTCTATGTAACCATTGCCAATCGTCTCCTGGAAGTTAACGAGTCCGAGATCCCAATCCTCACTATCAGCTTCGGCATCATCCCTGGCATCGATGGTAAATGTTGCCAGAGCAACATCAGCAGTTTCCTTCCTTGCCAGTCCTTCAGCGAAGGTGATAGTGTAGGCGTCGTCACCACTTGCGTTGTGCGCATTCGCGGTATCGAATGTCAACAGCAGGTCATTCTTGGACAGGAAGTCCCGCTCCAAGGCTGGCCATGCGCCGTCGTTACCGCAGTTCGCTCCGGTCAGGTTGACGTTCCTTGGGCTTGCAGCGTAGTTGATGGCACCAACAGTACACTGTGTACCGATGATAGCCTCTCCTGCCGTGTAGGCCCTTGTAGTTCCGTCGCCCATGTTTTCAATGTCAACCTTTTCTACATTGTTTTCCTTGTAGATCCTGTCGATGGTGAAAACAGACCAGACGTCGCCGCTGTTCTCGATGAACCAGTTGTCCTTCTCCAGGTCGTCCATTCCATTCGGGCCCCAGTCTTCCTGCAGTTCCAGGTAGTCTGAACCGTTCAGCTCGTATGGATAGAACGTCACAGAGTCGCTATCCTCATTCATCGTGTTGACTGCAATCTTGTCGCCACTGACCTTGAGCTCAGTCTTAATCTTGCCATCCGCAGACATCAGAGAGGGGACAGCACCGGCGAAGTTGATCTCGAATGTCCCGAAAAGAGGGTCATTGAGAACGTCGCCCATGACGAGCCATTGGTCCAGGTCGTCCGCGAAGTCACTCGGAGTCACCATGAACTGGAACAAGCCAGTGTCATTGTTACCGGTTCCTGTGCAGGTGAACTCAACACCGTCAACAGCTTCTCCGTCGATCTCGACATCTCCTGACGAACCGTCGCAAGCAGGCAGGGTCAGCTCAGTGCTGCCGACAAAGAACTCAACCGCAGCGCTCTCCACAGGGATAGTCTGCAAGAAGATGTTCTTGACATACAGCTGAGTGCCGCCGACTGTGACGTAATCGCCCTCTTCGACCTGCTTGGTCGCGCCGTTCACCACGATGATCGCGGTGTTCGAGTCGGTGTTCGCACCAGTGACTGAGATCTCGATGCCGGCAATGGTTATGGTCTCACCTACGTTGACGGTCGCTGTGACGTCTGAGCCGTACAGGACGATCTCATCGGTCGCATCGATGCCGTTGTCAAACGTGTAGGTGATGCCGAACATGTTGATCTCCTCGTTGTCGTTCAGGGCCGTGATGTCCAGAGCCTGGCCGACGAAGTCGACTTCCATCGTGTAGACAGGATCTGCTGAGAGATCGAGATACACCACAGGGTCGTTTCCGAGATCGTTATCTGGCCTGCCGAACATGACTGCTGGGCCGTTATCCAGAACGATGCTCTGTCGGTAGTCGTATTCCTCGTTGTCGTCGTCATCCTCAACGATGCCATCCGCTAGCAGTTCGGGGAAATCCTTGTCCGTAAACTCGGCTTTGGCGCTTTCCCAGGCCTGATTCAGGTTCAACCTATCACCTGTCTCAGCAACCTCGACGCCGCCCACGACATCAGTCTGGGCAGCGCCTTCGACTGCGACGGTTGTCTTCGTCACTGAGTCGACTTGTAAGCTCGTTGCGATGTCGATTGACCCAATAACGTCTGCGACGATTGCACTCTCGCCGATTACGATCAGGAAATCTGCCTGACCATCCTCAACGAATGGTGCTGGGTAATCGCTCAGGTCAGCCATGGCGCCCATCAGAGTGGCACCCAACATGCTTAAACCTGCGCCTAAGGCAACGATCTTTTTCAATGCCTTCCGCACTTTCATATACTACACACCTCCATGTGTTTTCGGTTGTTGTGTGAAGACAACCGAACGGACGTGCATCCGTTTCCGGCAGCTTACTGCCGTCGTAATCCATGTCGTCTCTACGACCCTGAGCGTCGGGCGAACAAACCCCAACAGGTCCCTCACTCTCGTTTCTAGGGTTAAGCGTAACTGTTCCTTTCTGTATTACCTTCTGACTATATAAACTTTTCGTAATTTAGGCCTCCTTTTACCGAGGTGGAACACAATATGGCTTGATTCGTCAAGAAAAGGCTGAATAAGGCGTTAATCACTTTATAGTAGTTAATTTGAAAATCATGACATTCCCAGCCGGACGCGGATGACAAGTATAGATTAATATTGCATGACCCCTTCATCCTCTCGACGATAAAATTTTTCACACATCGTATGAACCGTGCTAGGGAAAAATAATCAGGAGCAGATAAAAATTGAAAAAATTTGGAACTAGTACCGTTGGGGCCTATGCTTCTGAAAGCATTCCCGACAAAAAACAGGTTTTCCTTCAGTTGGCTTGAAAGGAACCTCACACTCCTTTTTGCATTCTGCGCAGATCGCCTTGTGCATCTCCCTTGGACCGCGGCTGAAGCCTCCTCTGCTGAAACCGCCACTCCTGCGGCCACCATCCCTGCTGAAACCGCCTTCCCTGCGGCCACCATCCCTGCTGAAACCGCCTTCCCTGCGGCCACCATCCCTACTGAAACCGCCTTCCCTGCGGCCACCATCCCTACTGAAACCGCCTTCCCTGCGGCCACCACTCCTTCTTGGACCGCCTTCCCTGCGGCCACCACTTCTGTTCTCATTTCTCATTTTGGTTCCTCATTAGTATCTCTACCAGCTTTACTGGCTTTTCCTCAACGCATAAACACATCAGGATGCAAAAAATGCGGGGGAAGGGATTCGAACCCTCGTAGGCACTGAGCCAACAGGCCCTGAACCTGCCCCGTTTGACCGCTCCGGCACCCCCGCGAGGCTAAGCGTTGGAACAGCCACCTCTTTTAAATACTTTTCTACCGCCAGGTGACCTCGACGTCGTCGGTCCGCTCGTAGGGCCGGATTGAAGCTTCCGCTACATTTGTGGAAACTCCAGCCTGATGCTCGACGATCCCAAGCCACGCTATCATCGCGGCATTGTCGACAAGGAGCCTGTTCTCAGGCACAAAACACCTCGCGCCGCGGTCCTCGCACATGATGCGGGCCATCTCCTTCAAGCGGTTGTTGCATGCGACCCCGCCACCCAGGACCAGCTCGTCCTTGCCGCAGTGTGCCATCGCCCTTTCAGCGACCTCGGTGAGCATCGCAAAGACAGTCTCCTGCACAGAGTAGCAGAGGTCCTCCAGCCCAAACCTGCCTGAGTCGTGCTTCTGCTTGATGTTGGTCAGGATGCCTCCGAACGAGACGTCCATTCCCTTGACCACGTACGGCAGGGGTATCAGCTTCTCGCCCTTCTCAGCGAGAGCCGCCACCTTGGGGCCTCCGGGAAAGCCCAGCCCAACATGACGGGCGAAGGAGTCGAGGAAGTTGCCCACCCCCATATCCAAGGTCTCCCCGAAGATACGGTACCTGCCCCCGTCGTATGCAATGATTTGGGTGTTGGCCCCCGAGGCGTACAGAAGCACTGGGTCCTTGGCCTGTGTGACCGCTCCGCCTATCTCGAGGTGGGCGATGCAGTGGTTGACCCCGACGAGTGGCTTGCCATGCAGGACCGCCAGCGACCTAGCTGCCATCGCGCCGATCCTGAGGCAGTGGCCCATCCCAGGCCCCTGGGAAAATGATACCAAATCTATGTCCTTCAGCGCGACTTTCGCGTCGTCAAGCGCTGTCATGATAGCCTCGTCCACGACCTTTATGTGGTGCTCAGCCACCTTTACAGGAATCATGCCTCCCTCCTCGGTTGAAAAAGACCTGATCACGTTGGCCAAGACCTTGCCCTCTGAGTCGACGATCCCGGCACCGAAGGTGTGCGCGGTCGACTCGATCCCCAAGCATATCATACGGGAGGGGAATCGCGCAGGTTTGAAATAGGTTTCTAGAAAAATTTAAATAATCCACTCTGCAACAGAATACTCTTAGGTATTTGTAGGGGTGGATGTTATCAACAGAAGGGGAGATATGGGAGTAGGAACCCTCATCATATTCATTTCTCTGCTACTCGTCGCTGCCGTTGCTGCTGGCGTGCTAATCTCATCCACCAACAGCCTGCAGGAGCGCGCCCTTGCCACAGGAGCCCAGGCAGAAGCGTCGATATCCACCTATGTCCAGGTGGTCGAGATCACCTCTACCGACGGCAGGGACGGAACCGTTGAGGACTATGAGATGACCGTCAAGCTGGCCCCCGGATCTGACGAGGTCAAGCTGGACGACGCTACCCTGACCATGTCGACTATCTCAGACACCTGCTTCCTCAACTACAGGGCAGGAACACCTATAGCGGGTTCGTCAGGCTACTTCACCCTTCAGGCAGAGGATCCCGGTTTCGTCAACGCGTCAGGCGCGGCGCTTTCCCAGGACATGGACCTTGACGGCAGCACTGATTATATCAGCGTCGTCAACTCGACCACAGTCATGGTCAACTACAGCACTGACGGCATCGGCTACGCAACAGGCCTGGACCTGACAGCGACATCCACTGTCGACGGCACATACACCGCGACCTCTGAGGACGGAGCGGAGCTCGCGACCCTGACTTTCGACGACGTCTACATATATGCAAACAACGAGATAGCAGAGAACCAGTCGCTGAACGTGACCCCTGAGCTAGCCGGCCAGGGCTTCTTCATGGTGCGCTACGCCTCGCAGAGCACCAACTTCAGGGAGGGCGTCCTGCAGAGGGGCGACATGGCGACGGTATACTTCCAGGGCTACCGTGGGGTCGGGGAGGACGAGGAGCTGAGGATAAGCTTCATCCCGAAGATTGGGACCACGACCCTGCTCAACTTCATAACGCCCGAAGTGATCTCCACCAGGACAGTCTACTTGTACCCATAATTTACCACTTCTAAGTAGTTAAATAACGAAAGATTTATATATGCAAAACCTCTCATTAGCGGCATGGAAGAGCAAAAAGTCCAGCAGGTAAGGGACGAGAAGGTGAGGTACTACTCTGTAGGAAGAGGCGAGCCCCTCCTCTTCATGCACGGCTTCGGCATCGCGCCCCAGCACGGCTACGACCTGATCCAAAACCTATCAGGAGAGTTCGAGGTAATCGCCCCAAGCCTTTACGGGATGAACTACCTCGAAAACCCACCCACTTCGATCGGGGAGCAGGCCGAACTCACCCAAGAGTTCTGCTCTGCGTTGGGACTGGACAGCTACTGCGCTGCTGGCCACTCGCTCGGAGGCGCTGTAGGAATGGAGCTTGCCAAAGGCTCCCCGGGCCTGACCATGCTCGTCATGGCCAACCCGGTCATGGAAAACGACAACAACCTCCTGACATTCTCAATAAAAGCGGTTTACAAGACAGCAAAAGAGCTGTTCGGCCTGACAGGCGGGCTGCAAGGCCCGAAGATGGTCTTCAGGACTTCCCCCGGATTCATGCTCAACCGGATGGCCAACCAAAAGAAGTCCAATGAGACCATCCGCAGCATCTGCGACTACGCCCCGACAGGCAAGGTTGCACAACCAAGCCTCCTCCTCTACGGCAGCGATGATGAGTACTTCAAACTGGATGAAGACCGTATCAAGGAATCCTTCTCGGACCTGAAGATAATCAAAAAACCAGGATACAACCACGACTGGATCGCACTGTATCCAGACGAAGCGGCCGAGGACATAAAGGGCTTCCTCACTCGTCCTGATGCGCGACCGTGAAGAGGAAAGCGAGAACTATCAGCAGCAGTCCAGCCCCCATCTCCCACGCAGACTTGACATCAGAGAAGCCGATGACAGCCCCGGTGAGCGAGACCTCAGAAGCTGACACGAGGTAGATGCCCAAGACGAACATCGCCGCGCTTCCCACAACTGACAACGGGTGATGCCTGGCCATGCCAAACCTTAAGCCCTTCTCATATAAAAAATGCTCGGCGATACGCTTAAATATAGACTGAAAACCCAAGCCTGCGGTGATACAATGGGCATGATGTTTTATTCAGAGCTTCCGCGCTTCCATAAGAACAACGTCGACCCCATTTTGCCAGTCATTGAAGTTGCAGAAATTCAATGGAAAAAGCCAATACACGATATCGGCCCTGGCAAACCTTCCCTGTACTATGTTGCAGGCGTGGTCGAACACGAGGACGGAGAGTACCTGCTTTTTTCCAATCAAAGGAGTGATGATGATTTCTTAATCAATTGGATGAAGGAACCCAAGACGAACATAGCATCATACCAAACAATCGACCGCATAGTACGGTCAAAAACAGAATGAACAAAATGGAAATCAGCTATGACCAAAGGATTTTCTCAAGCATCAGGAGGAGATTCCAAACCTTATGGCCTGCCAAGGCATACCTATGCGGAACGATCAGCGACGGATGGTACCATATCGCGGGTTTCATCGCACCAGAACAGGAGCGCTTAAAGACTGGCGTTTTGGTCAAGGAGAGTTCAGTCAGAGATCTGGTCAGGGACTCAAGCATAGAGATTGTCGGAATCCTCGACTACGAGCCTGTAGAATGCAAGGATTGCCAGTCAGCCAAGTCTGAGGAAATCCTCCAGAAATACAATCCCTGCAAATTGCGCCTGACCATGAAGAACGGGAACATCCACTTCAGCGTGTGACAGTCAGCCTCTTCAGCTCTTCGAGCATCTCTTTGGGTTTGCCTTTAGAGAAATGTTCTCTTGCAGGGGTGAGCATCTTGATTATATCCTCAGCGACCGCTGCTTTCAGGTCCATGGGGTGCAGCCTCTTTGCGGCGAAGTCCTTCTCAAGAGCCTTGTAAGAATCGTACTTGACATCGCCGCCGAACTTCTCGGGGCGTTTTATCTCCAGTTTCCCGCCATCCCTAAAAATCAGGTATCTGGCCCAGTCCAGTATGGGATTGAACTCCACATCCCCCTCAGGGCAGAAGGCCTTCTTGATCTTCCTGCGGATCTCTTCCTCAGAATCATGTATGAAGATGGCGGTGTCAGGCTTGGACTTGCTCATCTTCAGAGCGGACCACACCTCCTGCAAGCGCGACTTGTCCACAGGCCACTCCGGCGGCTTGCCCAGGCCTAGCAGCAGGTGGTGGTGCACGGCAACAGGCTTGATCCTCTTGCCGGCCTTGTCCACTAGCGGGCTCACCTTCAACTTCAAAGCAACGTCGCGAGCGATGACCTGCGCCTTGCGCTGGTCTATGCCAGCGTGGGGCAGGTTCACCCCCTGTATGAATATGTCTGCAACCTGCATCGGCGGGTAGAGCAGCTTTGCGAAGTCGACCGAGTCGCCTTCCTTCCTGCCCAGGATGGTGATGCTCCTCATCATCCGACCGAGGGTCGTGTTCTTTGAGACGTCCACGACGGTCTGCCAGTAGGCGTCGTTGTTGTGGTAGAGCTCCGTGCCCAGCACGAATTTTATCTTCTCGGGGTCTCCGCCGAGGCACTTCATGCTCGCCTTAAGCCCCTCTTTGAAGTAGCCCACCGCAACGCGCTGGATGGCTTCGATATCGCCGCCCAGCTTGTCGTTGATCCACGAGTGCCAGTCGGCCAGGAAGATCGATACGTCAGCTCCTGCTTCCATGAAGTCCTTCACCTTTGACATGCACATGAGTCCTGTCCCGAGGTGGATCATGCCTGAGATCTCGAATCCGATGTAGTGCTTGAGCTTGGTTCCAGAAGCGAGCATCTTCCGTAGGTCTTCCTCTGTCATGACCTCTTCGGTGTTGCGGGTGATCAGCTCGAAGCGTCTGTCGGCATCCATGGGCGATAGAAAGGATTGCTGTAATATAAATATTTTGGGATGAAATTATTTACCACTAATTAGTAGTCATTTATCGAAAGGTTTAAATAGTACCGGAGCTACCTAAATACTATCCAAATGGAGGTAAACCCATGAAGGAAATCAAGGTAACAAATAAGGAAGATATTATCAAAAAGCTCGCGGGCAGCGAGCCCGACAAGATCGCCATCGGCTTCCTCGTGGGCGAGGAGAAAGATGACTTTATTGAAGTCAGCGACGTCGTGGTGCCTCCCCAAAAGAGAGGCTATACAAGCGCGGAAGTCCCAGGCAAGGACAAGCTATGGCTGACCCGCAAGGATATTGTTGGCATGGTCACCTACCACGCCGACTTCCCTCCCTTCGAGAGCGCAACCACATTCGAAGCGGCGAAGCACATCAACTATCGACGCAAGATTGTCATCAATGCCAAGGGCGAGATGAAGCAGTATAAGTGACGCTGACCTTTTTTCATCAGTTTCTCTGATTCCGTAGAATTTAAATGGCACCCTAGCCCTCATACCTAGCTGTAATCCTCCTGCCGAAATCCTCACGGGACTCGGGGAAATAGTATCTCAGCGTGTCCTCAAAGTACTCCTGGGTGCGGTGCTCTTCCAGTCCGGCGGCTATTTCCTTAGCCTTGACAACAGATGAAGCTGAGAGCATGACAGCAAAACCCGCGTGCTCGAGCCTCTCAGCGTGCTGGATGGCGTGCTTCAGCAGCGAGTATTTCACGTAAAGCTCATTGGGTATGCCTTCGAGAGGTGACGGGCTGATGGAGTCGGTGAGTACCTCATTAGACTTGTACTTGGCGTGAGCGCTTTTGAACCTGATGTAGCCCTCGTGGAATCCGTCGCCGTAATAGCCCATATCGAACTCGTCATGGAGCTCTATGCCGATGTTGCGGTCCCCCGCCCTCCTGGCCTTGTCCATGAACTGGCCCAAATTCTTAGGCACCTTGAACCATTTGTATATGAGATTATCCAAGCTCTTCATTGTATCCCCGAGATAGAGCTTCCGCTGGAATATTTAAGGCTTTCCAAGAAAAAAAAAGATGATAGCCATGACATAGGCAGCAAGAGAGCACGAACGTTTGGGGACTGCGGGCTGAATGCGTCGTTACCTTCGCACTTACACCCCAGTTCCATCAAACCCGTCTTCTGCGGGAGTTCTACGATGATTCTTTTCAGGGCAGGCTTCGTGCTTAGATGCTTTCAGCACTTATCCCTTAGGGCGTAGCTGCCCGGCATACCCTGTCGGATAACCGGTGGACCAGAGGCCCCGAAACCCTGTTCCTCTCGTACTAAGGGTTCCTTCCCTTCAATCATCAAACATTTCCAGTAGATATCAAACAAACTGCCTCACAGCGTTCTGAACCCAGCTCACGATCCCTTTTAATGGGTGAACACCCCCACCCTTGGACGCTTCTGCACGCCCAGGATAGGAAGAGCCGACATCGATGTAGCAAGCCGCGCCGTCG
>CAZPJY010000029.1:0-23262 GCA_964587045.1 uncultured Methanosarcinales archaeon | reverse complement strand
CAGCAGCGGTCGTGGGCAAGCTGATTACCCTGCTCGCACAGTACAACGTGAAGTTCGGCCAGCTGTTCAAGGTAGGGATTTTCGCTTCCACCCCCATGGTGCTCCTGGACCAGCTGTCATTCCTGTTCCCGACGTTCTCGGTACCGAAGATCGCCTCTCTGGTCTTCTTTGTGATAGGCATCCTGATGGTGGCTGAGCGAAAGACCGTAAAGGTCGAGTGAGTTCTCTCCCCATTTTAATATAATCACAACATTTAAATACTAGTCTACTAATTGGTATATTAATATATTAATAACATAACTCTTTTGAGAGAGGGCTCTCTCTAGGAGCATGTGAGGAGGCGACAGTAAATGAATCCAGATACTGAAAAACGCATCGAAGAGCTGGCAAAGTCCCTGCGCGCCAACGGGCTGGCTGCTTCAGACCTTGACGCTAACATGAAGGCGAAATCAATTCTCGGCATCAACGACCAGATAAGGGAAAAGTCCAACGCTGCAGAGCAGCCTCCGAACGCTCCCAAACCCTCCAAGGATGGAGAAGAGCTCATCAGCCTGGAAGAGGATGAACCCTCGCCTGTCGAGAAGCCGGCCGCAGTCCCTATCAAGGCCCCTCCCGCCGGGTCGTCATTCGTCGTCGACGAAATATTGAAGCAGGACGTTCCTCTGAACGACCTCATGGAACCAGCAGTCCTCGAGGAGGAGGCACCTCCAGAGGACGAGGCGCAGGCCGAAGTCGCATTCCCTGCGCCGGTACAGGTAAGGGAGCTGGACGAGGCTCCGAAAGCCAGCCCTTCAATGGCGGAGCAGCGGAGCGCTCCCCCTCCCAGACCCAAGATGGCAGAGGAGGATGTCGACATCACCGAGATGTTCAACTTCGGCAAGAGGGGCATGCTCTAGATGATAGACCAGATGAGGAAGATGGCGTCGCTGTCAAAGGAGTTTGAGAAACACGGCTTCCGCGACAGCGCAGCGAACGCCATGAACCAGGCCGTCAGCGGGGTCATCTCCGAGCCAGAGGGCGCCAGCGCTGCAGAGCTGGCTCTCGACATCCGCAGGCTCACCACTACGGTCAGGGCGCAGGCACAGACCATAAAGGACCTACAAGAGGCCCTCAAGAGGCTCGCTTTCGAGCTCGACGACCTGAAGGCCTTCAGGAAGAGGCTGGTGCAGGGCGAGCAGCAATCCCAGCCAGAAGCCCACCCGAGGACGGGCGCCTACGCTCCGGCTTCGGACAAGAAGCCATCCGACAAGCCCATCGACCGCAACGGTGTTGCGCCATCCGAAATCAAGATAGAGGATATATTCTACTTCGGCAAGAGGTGATCCCCGCATGCTTGAGTACATCGACGAGCAGTACCAGCCCAAAGATGAAGTCATCGCCGAGTACTACGTCGAGCCCAACGGGATAACACTCGAGGAGGCATGCGAACATCTCGCAGCTGAGTCCAGCATAGGCACCTGGACAGATGTCTCCACCATGAATCAGGAGATAGCCACCAGCCTAAAGCCCCACGTCTACTCGATCGACAAGGAGAGGGGCATAGTCAAGATCGCCTACTGCACAGACCTATTCGAGCTGGGAAACGTCCCTTGCATCCTATCGAGCATCGCAGGCAACATTTACGGTATGAAAATAGTTCGGAATCTGAGGCTGCTCGACATTCACTTTCCTAAAAAAGTCGTCCAATCGTTTCCAGGACCAGCATTCGGAATAGAAGGCATCAGGAAACTAACGCGCATACCCAAGCGTCCGCTGGTGGGAACCATCGTCAAGCCGAAGGTCGGCCTGACGTCCACGCAGCACGCAAAAGTGGCCTATGACGCGTGGATGGGAGGTCTCGACATCGTAAAGGACGATGAGAACCTCACTGACCAGCCCTTCAACAGGTTCTCAGACAGGATACGGGAGACCCTGAAGATGCGCGATCTCGCAGAGAAGGAGACTGGTGAGAAGAAGATCTACATGCCTAACATCACAGCCGAGTCAATGGAAATGCTCAAGCGGGCCAAGTATGTGAAGGAGTACGGCGGTGAGTACATAATGGTAGACATCCTGACCGCGGGATGGGCAGGCGTGCAGACGGTGAGGCAGTACAATGAAGGTCAGGTGATACACGCCCACCGGGCAATGCACGGCGCATTAACCCGTAATCCCAAGCACGGGATGTCGATGCTCACCATCGCAAAGCTCGCTAGGCTGGTCGGGTGCGACCAGCTGCACGTAGGCACAGGCGTAGGGAAGATGGAAGGGTCCCCTACAGTTGTCAAGGAGATAGCTGGGGAATTAGAGGCGGATGTGGTGGGAGACCACCACACAGTTTTGGCACAAGAATGGTATGGGTTGAAGCCCGCTCTAGCCGTGAGTTCGGGCGGGCTTCACCCTGGCCATGTCCCCCCGCTCCTCCACAACATGGGCTACGACATAGTCGCACAGTTCGGAGGCGGCTGCCACGGACATCCCGACGGGACGACCGCAGGAGCCAAGGCCATCCGTCAGGCTGTTGATGCGGTGATGGAGGGCAAGTCCCTTTCTGACTACGCAAATAGCCATATGGAGCTCCAGAAGGCGCTGGCCAAGTGGGGAGAGTAACCTTTATAAGTGAAACACGTTTCTTCTGGCCTCATGAGGAGGTTGATAATTGTTTTGGCGCTGCTGCTCTCCCTGCAGCTCACAAGCGCTGTGCCCTACTACGCCGATGTCAGCATCATTGTCGACGAAGCAGGCGCAGTCGATGTCCGCGGCACCACCAATTATCCCGGGCTGGTGGACGGGCACAGCTTCACATCAAAGAGGGGCAAGGTCTGGCTCCTGAACATCACCACTGATGAGCCGCTTGAGAGCTATGTCTATACGGTAAGCCTGCCCAAGGGAGCGTCCATCAATTACATCAAGGCATCGGGCTCCATGAGGATTGAGGACGACGAAGGGCTGATCAGTATCAGGGGAGCGGGCTTCTCAGAGGATATGAACGTGGTGGTACAGTACACCATTTCAGAGCAGGGTTCACTTGCCATATACTACTTGGTAGGCGGACTACTGCTGGCTGGCATGGTGATAATACTCACCTTCCTGAAAAAACCAGGCAAAAAACCTGACATATCTCACCTGCCCAAAAGGCAGCAGGAGATAATCAGGCTGGTCAGGAAGCACGGACGCATAACCCAAGCTGAGCTGGAGAAGCGGCTGGACTGGCCTAAATCATCGCTCTCCCGCAATGTCGAAAGCCTCAAGCGGCAGGGCTTGATCGAAAAGAAGGCCAGCGGTATGAGCAACGTGCTGGTTCTGAAATGAGTTCCGTAGTGTTCCGGTTTGTTCCGGTGAAATAATATATCTTGTTCCATCCTTCAAGGCAGTAAAATGTTCATGGAGGTTGACATTATGAAAGTGAAGAACATCACGTTTGCAGTGCTCGCGACACTTGTACTTCTTGTATCAATCGGTGCGGCACTTGCGGACAGAACAGAGGTGACGGTCAACGGCACAGTAAACATTTCAGAGGATGCCCAAGACCTGATGGATCAGCTGGTTGATTCTTTGGACAGCACGACAGAATATGCTCTGTTGTCAGTCGAATTCGGTTGGGAGGACAACGCCACCACGACTGATGAGGAGGTGGTCGGCAACCTGACAACAGAGCAGCAGGAGCTTTGGGACGACCTCAAAGAAGAATCAGCAGCGCTCATCGGAGAGAACGACACCTTAACTATAACATTAGAGGCTGAGGAGGTCCAAGAGCCTGTTTATTATGAGTATTCTTACGAGAGCGACGGGGGAGCCGAAGTTTCCTATGAGGGAACAGTAAACGTCTCAGAGGAAGCACAAGACCTAATCGACGACGTGGTGGCATCAATCGAAGGAGGCAGCGGAGACATCAAGCTCGAGATCACGCTGGAAGAAGATGGAAACGAGACCACCGACTATGAGGATGTCGAAGGTAACCTAACTGAGGGCCAACAGGACTTATGGGACGACCTGAAGGCAGAGCTTGAAAGCCTGCTCGGGGACGGCGATGAGCTTACCGTGCGAATCGAATACAACGCCCCTGAAGATGAGATCGATGACGACACCACTGACGAGGTGGGCGACTTCATCTATCCCTACGGAGCCAAGGTCAGGCTGCTGCAGCTTGAGAAGAGCATCTCAAGGAACATACTCATCGGAGAGGCGATAGTTGATTATCTGGACAACAATTCCACCGACGTCTCTTCCCTAGAGGACATCCTACTCGAGATGGAGCTGCTACAAGAGGAACTGCAGGACTTAATCGACGGCTCGGACGAGACGAACATGACCAGTAGCGAGCTGGCCCAGCAGTTCGTCTACATTAAAAAGGAGGCCGTGACCCTATCGCAGCAGTTCAGGAAGGAAGTTTGGAGCCTGGTCGCCCCAGGATTCCGGGACCAGCTGAAGAGGAGAGTCAATGATGCCGTGAAGCAGAGCGTCGAGCAGTTCCAGGAGCAGGTTCAGGAGAGGATACGCACCTACAACGCAGATCGCCTGCAGGAGATACTTGACGACCTCGGGATTGAGGGTGACGACTGGGTGGACAAGGTGCTCAATGGCGAAATGACAGTCAAAGAGGTGCTTGATGAGCTCGAGATAGAGTACGACGGCTTGAGCCTTCAGCAGCAAAGCCAGTTCAGGCAGAAGGAAAACGAGCACAGGGCCGAACGCTCAGTCCATGCGCTTGCAACCATCCAGAGCGTAAGGGAGCAGATCAAGGAACGCTTGGAAATCAGGAGAGAGGAGCGGAAAACGGAGCTTGAGGCCAAACAGGAGGCGCAGAAGGCGAGGCTACAAGCCCAAAAAGAGGCCCAGACGGCCAGGCTGGAAGCCCAGAAGGAAGCAGCCAAAACCAGGCTTGAACTCATCAAGAGCCAAAACCAGGCCATGAGGGATCGCCTAAAGCAGATGCAGGAGCTTGCCAAGGAGCAGCGCGAGGAGCGCCGTGAGGCCCTCAAAGAGCGCCTGGACCAGTCCAAGACAAACAAGGGTGGTAAAAGATGAGGTACGCGGCAATACTCATAATGGCCATCCTGGCTCTCAGTCTAATAGCCGGTTGCGGCCAAAGCACCACCACCCAAACAAGCGAAGATCAGCCCAACCAGCTTGAGGACTCGACTCCAGTGTTCCAGGAGGTCCAGGACCAGTTCATCGAGCCTGACGACGAGGTCGAGATAGGCGAGATGATTTAGAAACCCTTTTATTCATTCTTTTTTTACCCTTTTTTCTATGCTCAGGATAGGCAAAATAAAAATCGGCGGCAGGCTGGTCTTGGCTCCCATGGCCCAGGTCACCGATGCGGCATTCAGGATACTTTGCAGGAGGCAGGGTGCCGACCTGGTCTACTCCCCGCTCATCAACTGCAACGCTCTCGTGAGGAGGAACAAGGCAACAGAACAACTCGCGCAAGTCAGCGACGAGGAGCGCCCGGTGGCCCTGCAGCTCTTCGGAAGCAGGACTGATGTCATCGCCCAGGCCACAAGCATCCTTGCGCGCGATGCTGACATCGTCGACTTCAACCTGGGCTGTCCTGACGCAGCGGTTCTGAGGCAGGGCTCCGGCGGGGCCCTGCTGAGGAGGCCTTCTAAAGTTGGAGAGATCATAAGAGCCATAAGGAAGTCCACTGAAAAACCTGTCACTGCTAAGATCAGGGCCGGGTTCGCCCGAATCGACATCAAGGGCGCAGTCAAGATTTCCCGGATAATAGAGGACGCAGGCGCAGACGCGATAGCGGTCCACGCAAGGCACGTCAAGCAGGGGTATTCTGGCAAGGCCTCCTGGGAGTCAATAAAGGCTGTGAAAGAAGCTGTGAGCATACCGGTCATCGGAAACGGGGACGTCAGGGACAGGGAGAGCTTCGATGCGATGCTGCGAGAGACTGGATGCGACGCAGTCATGGTCGGGCGGGCGGCGATTGGCAACCATTGGGTGTTCTCTGACATCAAAGGGAGGAGAAAGCCCCTCCCAGCAGAGCAGAGGGCGAAACGCAACATCGGCGGCCTGCTAGAATACATCAGCCTCGCCGAGAGGCTCGGGATAGCCAGGTATCAGACCATCAAGTTCCAGGCGCATTACTTCACCAAAGGCCTGCCTGACTCCACCTCCCTGAGACTGAAAATCAACGGAGCTGGTGATGTGGCTGCGATAAAGAGGCTGGTAAAGTCTTTCTATGGAGTTGAAACCACCAAAACATTTAAATAATAGAGAAAGCCCATCTTCAAAAACGTAACTATCCAATAGTAGATAAGGGGGTAATATCCATGAGGAAGCTCTTATTTGCAGGAATCCTGCTGATGCTGGTGCTCGCGGTCGGCGCTGCAGCCGACCTGGAGATTGTCGATGCAGACACATCACTAAGCGGGACCAACGGCGATGATGTCGGAGGAACCTTCGTCGTCAACAACACAGACGCGACGGAGACGCTTACCAATGTCGACATCTCGGACACCCACACTTTCAGCATAGCCTACATCCCTAATAACTTCGACGTGAGTCCGTTAGACGATCAGGAGGTGGGCTTTACCGTGAGCATCCCGTCAGATGTCAAAGTCGGTACCTACTCTGGTACGATAAGCGCCATCGATGAAGGCAACAACTTCGACTCCTTCAACCTCAACGTAGAGGTCCTGGACAACGGAGGAGAGCTGTCCTACTCTGGGGGTGTCGTGACCAGCACGTCAGCTTCGGGTGTGACCGCAACTGACACCTTCGTGCTTACGAACGGGCGCAATGCTGATGTCGAGTTCACTATAAGCGGCGAACTGACCAGCGGGCTAGAGACCTTGAACATCGAAGAATCTAGCGGCACGGCTATTTTCCTGGACGACACAACAGTCGAATTCCAGGTTGACATCCCAAGCGACCAGGCCCCCCTGACCTATACGGGCAACCTTGAGGTCAGCTATGACGGTGACGCAAAGAAGGTATTCGTCCCAGTGTCGCTCACGGTTACCTCAACCCAGGCCATCGATGTTGACACCTACAGCAACACCGTCCCACTGACCATCAACACGCAGCCTGGAGTGACGCGGAGTGTCTCGTTCATACTCCGGAATATTGGTAATATAGCGGTCAACAACATCGAAGTTGCAGCTGACACGATTCTGCAGGACAACGACGGCGAGATCATCACTCTTACCTTCAATCCTGACAGCAACATCGACCTGGAAGCCGGCGACTACCAAACCATCCAGGTTCAGGCAGACATCCCTGACGAGATGGACACCGGAACCTATGACACGCTCGTCAGGCTGAATGACGGGACCGCTGAAACCACGTTCCAGCTGCGTATAATCATTGAGAGCGTCCTGAAAATCACTGATGTGGACATAAACTCTCCAGGGGACGACGAAGAGCTCAAGCCGGGTGAGGACTTCAGGATATCTGTGGACATCGAAAACATGGCTGATGATATCGACATACAGGACATCGAGGTCGACATCTACTTCCTTGTGGGAAGCCGAAGGTGGGAGGACGACGACGAGGAGGACATCGAGGACACGTCAGACGAGTTCGACCTCGACGCTGGAGAGGACGATACCATCCACTTCGAGTTCACGACCCCTTACGCTGCGCAGCACGGCGACGACATCACAGTCATGGTCGAGGTAAGCGGAAAGAACGCCGACGACTCAAAGATAAGGTATTATGACACTGATGACTCGCTCAATCTCGACATCGTTAGGGAGAGGCACGAGTTGCTTCTCGAGAGGTTCGAGCTCGACACGACCACCGTGAAGTGCGAGAGGAGGACCAATCTCAGGTTCGAGATCAGGAACATCGGACGCGACCAGGAGGAGGACATCAGGCTCCAGGTGAGCAACTCAGCCTTGGGACTCAACTACTTCACGACCTTTGATCTTTCCGAGGACTACGATGACGACGACAACTCGTTTTCAAAGACCCTGCCCATCGTTGTTGATGACGACCAAAAGAAGGGCGCCTACCCAATCAGGCTCGTGGTCGAGTACGATGAGGGCCAAGAGTCCTTCGATGCGGAGCTGATACTCAATGTCGAGGACTGCCCAGTCACCGAGCCCACGGAGCCCACCACGCCTGAGGAAGGGGAAACGGGTGGAGAGACGATAATCATAGTGCCTCCAACTGACGAAGAGGACCTGACTGTCGCTAAACCTGTCGCTGAGAGTAAATCCACAGGCTTCACAGACACGGGGCTGTACATCGGGCTGCTCATCATCCTGGTGGTAATCCTGCTTGCCGCCGTCATGGTGCTGTTTTCCAAGCTCTCTAAGCGCTGATTTTATTTTTTTCCTATTATTTTCAGAAGCAGATTAGTCCTGTCCCTAGACATCCCCAGCTTTGTTGAGCATATCCCTACGGCTTGGAAGAAGAACTTCTTGGAGACCAGAAGCCTGTCCTGGAAGACTGGAATCTCCACCCTCTCAGAAGACATTATTTCAAGCATTATCCTGGGCTTTATAGACATTATGCCTGAATGTTTGAGGCCCGACTCCCTGGCCCAACCCATCATCCTCTGCGCCGCGTCCAGGTTGCGGGCGCTTATGTGGAGTATGGGAGATTCCTGCTTGAGCCATACGTTTCCATCTTCGAGGTCTGAGAGCCGACTCCACATAGCAGCAGCTGATGGCTTGCCGTGGGTGATGTACAGCCATTGAGCCTCATTTTTTTTCTTCGATGGAGCGACTCCCAGCAGCACGACCCTGCCAGCGCAGCTGCTCGTTGTGTAGAAATCATTGTGGGAGTTTATGGCTTCAACCAGGTCCTTTATCTCCGCGTCAACCGACCCCTTCTTGGAACGGTCGTCGCCAGCCATCTTCCTAAGAGCGGCCTTCTTGCGCTGGTCGAATTCCATGCTGGGTGGGGTGGATGCGTTCTTATTTAAAATGAGCGAACCGGGATTAACAAATTTTAATAAGGAGTGAGGCTGCAACAGCTCTCATGGTCATATGCGTTGTGGGATTGGGGTACGTCGGTCTGCCTCTAGCCGTCGCCTTCGGCAGGCTCGAGCACGTCATAGGATTCGACATAAAATCCCAAAGGATCGACGAGCTAAGGGGCGGACACGACTCAACAGGTGAGGTTTCTGGCAAGAGCCTGAGGGAGGCCAACGTAGACTTCACCACTGACCCTGCCAAGATCAGCAAGGCAGATGTCATAATAGTGGCGGTCCCGACACCCGTTGACCCAAACCATATTCCTGATCTGACTCCACTCGTTTCGGCGTCAGAGACAGTCGGCAGAAACCTGAAGAGAGGCGCGATAGTAGTGTACGAGAGCACGGTCTACCCCGGAGTGACCGAAGAGGTGTGCCTGCCCATACTCGAAAAGGAGTCCGGGATGAGGCTGGGCGATTTCACCATGGGGTACAGCCCAGAAAGGATCAATCCTGGAGACAGGGAGCACACCATCGGGACCGTGGTTAAGATTGTCTCAGGCTCCGACGCGGCGACCGCCCAGAGAATCGCAGGCGTGTACAAGAGAATCGTCCCTGCAGGCATTCATGTTGCGCCTACGATAAAGACCGCGGAGGCTGCGAAAGTCATCGAGAACACCCAGCGCGACCTGAACATCGCCCTGATGAACGAGCTATCGATGATCTTCTCTCGGATGGGCATACAGACCAAGGACGTACTCGAGGCCGCAGGCACCAAGTGGAACTTCCACCGTTACACTCCGGGACTCGTGGGCGGGCACTGCATAGGGGTCGACCCCTACTACCTCACTTACAAGTCAAGGGAGCTTGGTCACATACCAAACCTAATCCTTGCCGCACGCCTCGTGAATGATTCGATGGCCCTCTATGTGACAGAGCGAATCGTCAACAGGCTCAACGACCTGGAAAAGGTGCCCAAGCGCTGCTCCGCGCTCATTCTCGGCTTGACGTTCAAGGAGAACATAACAGACACGAGGAACTCGAAGGTCAAAGAGATCATCCGAAGGCTCAAGGAGAAGGGCCTGGCAGTCTACGCCTACGACCCGATGCTAACGCCCGAGCAGTTCGCCCAGTTCAAGGCAGAGAAGTACGACCTTGAAGGGAAGATGCACTTCGACATCGTGGTGCTCGCGACTGCGCATTCTGCATTCAAGGACCTGTCCCTTGAGAGGCTGAAGGGCATGATGAACGACAAGCCCTACATATTCGACATCAGAAACTTCTTTTCCAAAAAGGAAGCCGAGAGTTTGGGGATATTCTACGAGTCGCTCTAGCCCTTCACAAGCTTCTTCATCGTCTCGACGAAATCATTGGCCTCGCGGTAGTACTCCTCGTAATGCTCCCCGGTCATGTCTCTCAACTCGTTGTGGGCTATCATCTTGGCCAGCTTGTAGAAATTGCGCATGGTCCTTGCGTACTTGGCATCGATCTTCCCAGAGAGCACAAGCTTCTCTTGCATGATGTCAGCGACGTGTGAAGGTGAAGGGGGTACTGATCCGAAGCGCATCAGCGCAGCGTGGGCTGAGTCTATCACTGCCCAGTACAGGTCGACTGTGGCGTTGAGGAGGTGCTTCCTCGAATTAGCCAGCGTCCTTGGAGCCATCTCGAAGTAGTTGAAGATGGCCTCGTTGCTGGGCCTTATCCTGCCCTGTAGCAGAAGCAGCTGCACCGGCTCGAAGAACCCTGTGTCGACCAGGGGAACGCCGTCGCGGAGTATGTTTACCGCTATCGGGTCCCCGGCACGGACGTATTCCCAAAAGGCGGTGAGTTTCATCATGGTGATGTGGAGGCGCGGAGAGACCTTCTCCACAATTTTGTTGTTGATGATGTTGAAGGTCTGGACGAGGCCGTCCGTTAGGATTATTCTAACATCGTCGAGGATGACCAGGATGTCCACATCGTCTTGGTTCTTGTCATTTCGGGCAGCGCTGCCGAAGAGCACTATGGCCTTGATGAAGCTCTTGGCTTCGGTGTAAACCTGCTTAGAGTAATCGTACGCGATATCCAACTCGTCTTTCTTGTACTTGTCGGTATTCGCGCTCCCCCTCTGCCGGATATCAAAATCCATCAAGCTGAATGTGTCTTCTTGATTTAATTAATTTAGTAACCTCTCCTCAATGGGTACACCATTATCAAAAAGAATAAAAGAACGGACGGGTTGCCAAGTTCCATGGATATAAACCCTTCGGTTTCCGAGTCCCTTCGCAGGGTGCTTGGGATCACCATCAAGGAGCTCAATGAGGACATCTCCAAACGCCTGGTCAAGGGACCTCTGCTCGGAATCCGGGTCGAGCACAACATGCCCTATAAGGAGGCCAAGCGCAGGTTCAGGCAGGAGTATCTGGCAAGGATGCTCAACCAGAACTACGGCAACGTCAGCAGGGTCGCAGAGCTGGTGGGGATGGACCGGAGGAGCCTGCACAGAATCATCCAGGAGGCTGAGATCGACGTGGACAAGATCAGATCAGATATGCTCAAGCCCCAGTACGTCAAGGAGACATGGGTCAAGGACATGATCGGCGACATCCTCAAAGGTTACTCAGAGGTGCTCCACCCAAAGAAGCTGGAAATGTTCTACGAAAACGCGGCAGCCCTTTCAAAAGACCTCCTGAGTGAGCTTCCGCCAGGCAACATGACCATGAAGGATGCCGAGGAGGAGTTCGACAGGTTATACCTGGAGAAGGCGCTCATATCCACCAACTACGACCTGCAGCTTGCTGCGCAGAAGGTTGGGCTGAGGTACGAGACGCTGCTTCGCAAGGCCAAGAAGTTGGGGCTCACTCAGTAGAACCTGTTCGCATCCTGCTTGCCCAGAATTCCGGTCGCGGACTTCAGCGCGTTCTCTATCATCGCCAGCCTGCGCGGAGAAAGCGCACGGCCGAAGACGTTGTCGATCAGATCCCTAATCAAGCGCTCCTTCTGCTCTGCGGAAAGGTTGGACACGCACTTGGTGTGGAACTTCTCAAGTTCCATGATTAGAAGGAAGGGACCGTGCTCCCCGAAGTGGTCGGTCAGTATCTCGATTACATGCTCGGTCTGGGAGTCCATCTTCTCAGCCGGAAAGCCATTTCTTAGCCATCACCCTGGTCAGGTCGGTAGTTGTGACCATACCGACGACACCCCCGTTCTCGGTGATTGGCATCTTCTTTATGTTGTTCTCGACTAGCTTCCTGCTGACCTCTACATCCGTCGCGCTGATGTCCATGGTGATGACGTTCCTGGTCATGATGTCCTTGATTTTCGTGCTTTCCGGGTCGCGCTTCTTGAGCACCAGGCGGCGCATCATGTCGCGTTCGGTCACAATTCCCACCAGGTTCTCGTTGTCGTCGACAACCAGTATTGAGCTGATCTCTGGGTTGCGCTCCATGACCTCTGCGGCCTCATACACAGACCTTTCCTGGTTGATCTTCACCAGGTTACGCGTCATGCATTCAGAGACGTTTATTTCATCCATGTCAAGGCCTTAAATCAAGTGCGTTTTTATATTTTTCTGACTTTTTTGTCCCAGTTCGTTATTTGGCAGGCGAGAAGTGCTTTTATATACTGTAATCCACCTTGATATCATCATGTACAGATTGTCACAGGAACGGATATCGGACGCGGTAGCTGAGGCTTTCAGGGACTACGAGTCGCCGCGGCTGGCCGACGACATAGTGGGCAAGCTGAGCTACCTGCCTTTAAAGCGGGCAGAGGAGGAGTTCAAGAACTTCTACTACTCGAGCATGCTGATCTCCGGGTACAAGCGCAACCTAGGAAACATATCCAAGATAGCCAAGATCTCGGGCCTAGGCAGGAGGACTGTAGAAAGGCACCTTTCTGACTACGGCAAAGACCTGGTCGCGAGATTCAATCCTGAGAAGGAATACTACCAGCCTGAACTGATGAAAGGAACGCTCGATCCGCTCAATCTCACACAGTCGGTCTTAGATCTCTACAAGCATAAGGGAGGGGGAGCCCTCAAGGACACTGTCCAAAGCGTCCTGGAGACCACCATCACCAGCTATGAGGGTGTCCTCCCCCCCATTGCCTATGAGAGCCTCAAGACCTCAGTGCCGTCGATTGCAGACACGCTAACTGAGAAGATCGATGTGCACCCAATCTACCAGCTGATGGGCGATATCAGCTCGAGCATGATCCAGGAGAACAACTTCTCCTTCAAGGATGCTATGTCAACTTTCAGAGCTGAGTATGTCCAGGCCGTAATCGAGCAGGAGGGCGGCATCCCCGAGGCTGCCGAGACGTTGGGGGTGAATGAGAGGACAGTGAGGAGGGCTATTTCAAGCAAGCCCGACCCAGAACCGGTCCCAGAGATGGCACCCGCGCCTGAGCCTGAGCAGCCGTTCGACATCACATCCTACATGATGGGTCATAAGTTCGTCTTTGACTCCTGACAGAATTGGCACAATCCAATTTCTTGCATCCCAGAATTCTATAAATATACCATGGCCTATTCCAGTTGCGGTGAGAATTATG
Source organism: uncultured Methanosarcinales archaeon (assembly GCA_964587045.1). Lineage (GTDB taxonomy): Archaea > Nanobdellota > Nanobdellia > Woesearchaeales > CAZPJY01 > CAZPJY01. The sequence goes on along the minus strand of CAZPJY010000029.1, from coordinate 9,872 downwards.
AACTGTTACAAGACTATGTATGCCCGCGAACAGGGGATTGAGGATGTAATAGGCGATGGGACAGTCATCGACGCCAAGAGCGAGCAGCCCATCACCCCCTCGGTTAAGGAAGAGCAGAACGCCGGTCTGCTGAAGAGGCTCTACGAGCGCTACAAGGACAGCTACATCGGCCAGAAGTACCATGAATACCTGGGAAGGAGCCCGGACATCGACGGGTACGGGGTGGTTGACATGCCCGAAAACGCCTTGGCGGCCATCATCAAGACCGACCACCCTGTGTACAAGAACATCCTGGCACTGAACAGGAGATACCTCAATCAGATGAAGGAGAAGGGTGGCGAGTACTGGGACAAGTTCAAACAGGTGCTAAACGACTACATCTTCCCGCACGAGGACACCCACGCCGCTGGAGAGCATTCAGAGGAGAACACCGAGGGCAAGCTCAAGAAGTTCTACAACAGGCTCAAGGAGTACGCGAGCAACGCGGCGGACAGGGTCAAATACGGCAGGCTCGAGGAGCTTGCTGAGGCGAGGGCGTACGCACAGGCCGGAAGATGAAAAAATATAAATAGTGCCTGTTGTTTATATAAGGTGATGGTAAGTTATCGTTATGCAGCGACGACAGATATTGAACAGCTCAAGAAGTTGTTCCTTTCATCTTTCAACAACTCTCTCTCATTCATGTCCAACCAGTCTGAGGTGCTGGATCACATAATAAGGCGCATCATAAGGCAAAAGCACGTTCTCATAGCAGTATCGAGGAGGAGGGTGGTCGGCTTCGTGCATGTCGGCAGGGATTTTGGGTTCCGTTTCCATGTCTTCTTCACCCTTATACGTTTTGCGCACAGGGTCCGCGTCTCCAGGTTGCTGGATGTGCTGTCAGGTTGGAAGGGCATTTTAGGGAGGCTCCCAAAGAAGCGCACCCTGGTCAACTACATCGCAGTCGATCCCAATTTCCGTAAGAAGGGCATTGGCGTGCACCTGCTCGCTGAGGTCCAGAAGAGGTGGAAGAAGAGGATTCTTCTAGAAGTTGACAAGCGCAACAAGAGTGCTATCAGGTTCTACAGGAAGCTCGGTTTCAAGAGGAAAGGAGAAAGCATAGCACTTAGGCGGCCTTACCTCCTGATGGAGTCGCCCAAGAATATCAGCTGCTAGCCTGGGGCAGCCGCCAATCCCTGTGATACTTCCAGTATATGCTCCTTATCTGCCTGACCAGCAGACGGCTCTCAGGCCTCGCGTGAATCATATGTGGCAGGTTCATCATACCATACAGACAATTCATTCCTGCGTTTATAATGACTTCTCTCCTCAAGACCTCACTTTCGGGACAAAAATGTCAGTAACAAACGATATCCGGCAATAAAATTCCTGTATTCTCTAAAATTCCTTGAAATACGCTTTCATATCCCTTTAGATAAATAGGTAATTGGGATGGAGAACCTCGAAAAGATCATACGCATGAACGAGAGCGGGTCAGTGCTTGCCAAGATGGAGCAGGACAAGCTGCTGATGGAGAAGTATCAAAAGGAATAAATAGTCTTATCACCCACTATCTCCAATGCTTAGCGAACTTTCCAACCTGTTCCCTCTCGGGACAGCTCTGCAGCTCCTCTACGTCCGCGACGGCGTGCAGCCCGCTACCTCAATCACCGTGGACGAGAAGGGGCTCAATCGCCTCATAGCGTACTGCACTGTAAACGACCTCCACTTCATGAGCTACGAGTTCTCAGCGAAAGGCAAGCACGCCTACAAGGTCCTGGTGGGTAGGAACCGAAGCGAGCTGGACGTAGCCAAGATATTCTACAGGCACGGCATGGAGAGCGAGATGAGGCAGGTGTTGGGAGTGCCAAAATGCTGCGCGAACTCAAAGCACGAGAGCCACGGCAGCGTGGTACGTGCCTCAGAGGGATTCGAGTTCCCAAAGGAGAACAACGTACTCGCTGCGCCGGTACTCGGATTCCTGCCCTGCAAGCTAGACTGCAAGGAAGCGGCGCGGGAAGGAGCAAAGCGCCTCAGGTGCATCAGGGACTACGACCCCGAGGCCTACAGGAAAATCCTGGCCAGCCTGAAATCGATTGTGCTCTGGCGGGAGCCTCCAATATTCCTCAAAGGTCTGGTGAAAGCCAAGAAGCTGACCATCTACCACGATGTAGAATCCGAGTGGAACGACGATCTGGCCAAGCTAGCCATGAACAACATGAAGGTCCAGGTCCATTCCAAGGGAAACGTGACCCTGGGTTCGACTCCTGTAGACAACATCATAGCTTTGGTATTCTCGTGAAACTATTCCAGCGGGAGCTGGCTCCATGTCTGCCAGTCCTCAGAAGGCGCGTAGCCGCCGACGATGTGGGCGGTGCTGTAGTTTCGACCGAAGTAAGCCTGGTGGACGTCACCCCATGTGGGCCGCGCGCCTGACGCGTAGATGGGCGAGCCGAACGCCCTCCATGTAGTCGCGATCTGCCCCTCCTTGTCCTCGTGCGCCTCAGATATCATGGTGCCCGCGAATCCCTTCCTCTTCAGGTACTCCACAGCCTCGACCACCGGATTGACGCCCTGGCCCGGAGCAACATGGGTATGCCCCCTTCCGAAGCCGTCCACGATGTGTATGTGACCGATTATCCCTTCCCTTTCGAACTTCTTGATCTGCTCCATGTACCACTTGTTGAACCGGTCCTCGGTCTGCTTTTCGGTCTCACCGGCTTTCGGCTTGAAGTACCTCCTCCACATGCCCAGGTGCTGCGTGTCCAATGTAGCCTTGATGTGGCGCTCAGCCTTCTCCTCAGCCTCCCTCTCGCTGAGCCCTCTCTCTGCTATGAGACGCTCCTTCATCCTGGTCCTGCCCTGCTTAACCAGCTCGATTAGCTCGTCAGGGTGAGAGCCGTAACCCATGGTCGGGAATATGTGCTCTGGCGCCATGAAAACGTCACGTTTGAGGTGGTTGCCGCTGGTCTGATCCATAGCGTACAAGCCCGTCTCTGCAAGGCTTTCAACACTCTTCTTTATCCCGTACTCCGAAAGCGGCTTGACCCTGTTTATCTGCTCCTCGTACTCCTTGGCTTGCTGGGAGTAGGCAAGCGCGCCTTCCTTGACCGCCTCGAGCTGGCGCGTGATTCTCTTCAGCTCTTTGTTCAGGTGCTCTGTGGGATACATCTCATCAGCTGGGATGAGCGCGTTCCACTGCCCCTCCCACTTGTTCTTCAGGACAAACTTCCTCTCAGGGCTCACTGCGGCCTCAATCTCCTTGAAGCCCTCAAGGGCCTCGGCCAGCTTCTTCTTCCTGTCCAGCAACTCCTCATAGTTCTTGGCGTAGTCCAGCGCGTAAGACTTGGCCTGCTCAATCCGCGGCTGTATCGTCGCCTTGAACATCAGCTCCTCCGGCGTCACAGGGTGGTTGGGATTAAGGTTGTTTTGCCTGTCTGCCTCGCGCTTGAAGTAATCCCAGTTGCGTTCCTCCACTTTGAACATGCCGCCTTCCTCAATGACAGGGACCCTCCTGTTGGGATCGTCGGTCGGCTGGCCGTTCTCGTCTAAATAGACCTCACGACCGTTGATGGACTCAGTCTTGTACACCGGCATAGCGATCTTTTGGTCTTTCTTGATGGACTGAATTACTTGGCCTGACTGCTCATCCACCAGGTAGAACGTAGCATCTTTGTCTTCTCCCTCGTATCCTATGAACTTATCGCCGTAGTGGTCAGATATGGATCTGGGGAACTCTCCAGTGTGCACGACAACAGCTCCGCCTTGCGCCGCCTCGGCGGCGAACCTGACTGCCTTCTTGATCTCGTTTATCTGCTCGTCGCGCTGCTGCTCCGAGAAGCCTCCCTGACCCAGTCCTGATATGTTGCCTATCTGCGTCGGGACATGCACGCTTGAGAACTTGACCTCGTTGGCCTCTGCCATCTCGCGAAGCGTCCTTCTCGCATCCTTGCCGTAAGCCTCGGCGCCGACCCCGTGGTCGGACCCCTCCATGCTGGTCGCCATCTCGATGACCGACGTGCCCTCGCGGATGGCCGCATTAACCGACTGGAGGAAAGATCCCCTGCCTCGGCCCTCAATCACCGAAGTGCCTAGCTCGCCTGTGTTGATAGGACCCACATGCCCCTCAGGCGGCTTGCGTGCAAAACCCGTATCTGGGTCTATCATGTAGTCCTTATCCATGCTGTGGTAGTAGTTGGGCTGTGTGAATATTACCATCACTGCGGCCTCTTGTGATCCAGCTCTAAGGTGTAGCCTAGCTCCTCCAGGATTCTTGCCGAGGCGTCGAGCATCCTTACCACCTCATCTGCCTTGGTGTATGTGTAGTCCACCTTAAATTTGGGCAGTCGCTCCCTTACCACACGCGCGAGGTTCTGGTCATAAACGTCAAGCGGCTGGTTGGACTCCACGCGCTCGCGCATCTGCATAAGCCGGTTGTAAATCGGCTGAGCGATCTCACCGAGATTTGGAGTGGGCGATGATAGCTCCTCAGGCGGGATGAAGTACTGGCCTTCGGATTCCGGCGGGTTGATCGGCGCCTCTTCCTCGACAGTCTCTTCTAGGGATTCCTCGCTCTTGAACAGCTTTGACACGTCGACCAGCTCCTGGTCAGGAAGCTCGACATTCTCCAGCGCCCTGTCGCGCTCTATTTCATCCAAGGACTCCTCGAGCAGTTTCTTAGCCTCGTCCTCCTGCTCCTTCCTCTCATTTTCGAGCTTCTTGAGGCGCTTGATTCGCTCCTCGGGTGGGAGTTTCTTTAGCTTCTCGACCGCGTCGTCTGCCATACTCACCACGTCACCATCCTGTGGGCCTTCTTGTAGTTCTTGTACACCTGCCATGCCGCTCCGAGAGCCGCCTTTTCTGCTGCCTTCCTCGCTTCCTTGTCCTCGTGGTCAGTGGTCCGCTTCTTCTTTTGGACCATGCCCGAAACACCGGTCAAGGCGTCGAAGAGCTCGTAGAAGCCCTTGAACACTGACACGAATGGCGATATGATGTTCTCCTGCCTGGGCTTGGGCGGGGCGATGTCCTTTTTCTCTTCCTTGATGTCCTCGCCCGCCTCTTTTAGGTAGTTGTTCAGGTCATCGCCGAGCGCCTCCATCGCGGATTTCACAGATTCGTCAGCGTATCCGAGGAGCTCGAAGTCCTCCTGCCTCTTCATCCTGACGAAATCATCTACCTGAGACTTGGTCCATGAGTAGACGCGGAAGGTCATGTCGCACTTGCCGACGTGGAGCGGGCCGCGCTGGTACTCTTGGTTGTACGCCATGGTCGGACGCGTCCTGTAGTTGAACGTTGCGCAGATGACAGAGCGGTAGTCTGTGTTTTTGTACTGTCTCATGGCGAGGAACTCGATGTCGAGCATTGACCCCTCGAACGCGGTGATCAGGTCTGTTGATTCGGCGTGCTCATCGCGCATCTTCATCCTCGCCGCGTTCTTGAGGTACGGCTTGACCCAACCGAGGTACATGTTGATCACGTTGTAGTGCTGCCTCAAGTACCTGAGCACGAAACGCCTCCTGGTCTTGAGCTCTTTGTATGTGTTCTCCTTCCAGCCGAGGAACGAGAATAGCTTCCTCTTGAGGACCTCCCTTAGCTTCCTGTTGAACTTGCCCTTGAGGGCGTCGACAATCCTGTCGACGTCGGTGGTCTTCTTGGGATGGATTGAGAAGAAAAGGTCCGGAAGCACTGTGAAACCGACCTGGGTCGCGAGGCCGTAGACAGACGCCGGGCTCTTGGTGCCCCCCTCAACCAGGTCGATCCACCAGCCCTTGAGAGTAATCTCTGCCGACTCCATCCCCCTGTAGCTGTCCTCATAGGTCTGGAGCCTCTCGTCGAGTATCCTCATGTCCCGCACCAGCTTGAACAGGTCCTTTACCATGCTTCCTATGGTCGCCATGAACTGCGATGCCTTATCCTGCTGGATGGACAGCCTCTGCGCTGCATTGCCCCAGATGGCTGACTGTTCTGAGGCAGAGAACACGTCGGTCAGCTTAATGGTCTCGGGAAAGCCCTGGTCCTGGCGGAGGTGGCCCAGAACGAAGAAGTACGACTCCTCGATTGACATGTTGTATATCTCATACACGAGCCTGTACGTCTTGAGGGTCTTTGGGTAGCCTGTCGGCTTGACGTAATCTCTCGCTATCTCCATCAATTCCTCGTCGCGAAAATTGAAATCAGCGAGCGTTACCATCGTCTAGACCTTCCTCTAACTATATATGTTATTTTATGGTCCGGCCTTTAAATACTTTATGATTTGACCGGCTTGGCCAGAAGAACAGTATTGCCCCTGCGCGCGACGACTACCGATCCGGTCCTGACCGCCATCTCATCCGCTATTCCTCTCTTGTCGCCGCCGAAACTTCGTAGAATCTTGACCTTTACGACCTTGCGCGCCTCGAGCTGTTTCTTGATCTCGGACCTCTGGGCATCAGTAAATCCCATCTTGCCCACCCTCACGGTAGCCTGGATGGCATGCTGCTCTTTCATGAGATGAGGTTGGGTTGACGATTATTTAAGCTTTGCTCGAGTACTTCTTCACCTCGATCGGATGCTCGTGGCCCAATGTCTTCCTGTACTCGAGGTCGCGTATATGATCCACCTTGGTGTGTATGAGCTTCGAGAAGTCGAAAGTTATGTCCTCGAGCAGTATCGCCACGCGGTCGCCGCCCAGGAAGTGGGGAAGGATGACGTAGTCCGCTCCCTTGTCGTAAAGCTCGAGCGCGTCGTCGATCGTGTAGGCGGTGGCGAAGACGACCAGCCTATGGTTGACCTCCTTTGCCTTATCCATGATGAGCAGGTTGCTCTTGAGGTCCGGCACGGTGGATATGATCCACTTTAGATTTTCCAGGCCGAGGCGCTTGTAAATCTCGGGGTCCGCTATGTCGCCGTAGATGCATGGGATCTTCTTCCTGATTAGCCTCCTTACGATGTCGGGGTTGAAGTCGATTACGAGGAAATTCTTCTTCATAGCCTGCAGCTTCTTGAATATCGAGTAGCCAATCCGGTCGTACCCGATTAGCAGGACCTCGTGGTCCCTGTCTTTTGGTATGTACTCGAGCGCTTCCTTGTGGGTGCGGAGGTTTTTCAACGGCCGCAGCATTGGCTGGAGGAACATGACGATATCGTTGTCGTACTTTATGGTATAGGATGTGATGGTAATGGTTATGAGGGCGACGAGGACTGTCAGGGAGAACATGCTCTCAGAGAGGTGTCCCAAGGCCAGGCCTTGCACTACCAGTATCAGTGAGAACTCGCTTATCTGTGCTAGGGACAGAGCGGTAATCGCAGAAGTCCTGGTGGTGTAGCCAAATAATCTGGTTGATAGGATCATCACAATAGGCTTCCCGATGAGGACAAATGCTGTCGTGATGAGTATTGCAGGGAGCATCGGGACCAGTCCTGATATCTGCAGCTCCAGGCCCAAAGACACGAAGAAAAGGATTGCGAAGAAGTCCTTTATGGAAGTCACCTTTCCAATGATCTCATAGTTGTATGGCAGGTTGCCAAGCGCGACCCCTGCTAGGAACGCTCCGATTGCAAGGGAGAACCCAAAGACGGTGAAGAGCGCGGCGAAGGCGAAGCATGATGTGATGGCTATCATGAAGAGCAGCTCCTGGCTCTTGGCCGCGAACTTGAATACCGGCGGGAACATGTACTTGGCAGTCAGTATCGTGAAGCCGATCATCAGCCCGCCTTTGAGGATTGCGAGCAGGAACGTCACGATGGTGAAGTTGTCGAGGTTGTTGAGGGCGAGCAGGGCGAAGATGGCAATCACGTCCTGTATGAGGAGTATCCCGATGATTATCCTGCCGTGCAGTGTGTCGAGCTCGTTGTGGTCCGAGAGCATCTTGATCACGACCATCGTGCTTGAGAACGCGACTATGAAGCCCAGGTAGATGGCTTCGGTGTAGTAGAAGCCTAGGACTATGGCTATGACGAATCCGAAGAAGAAGGTGATCATGACCTGTATGGTGCCGCCGATGGTGGCGACAGACCCGATGTCGCGCAGGCGCTTGAAGTCGAGCTCCAGCCCCACGACGAATAGGAGAAACGCAATCCCAATCTCTGAAAGGGTCCGGATGGTCTCGAAGTCCGTGATGAGGTGGAGCAGAGGCCCAAGTATCAGTCCAGTCAGAACGTAGGCAGGGACCAGTGGCTGCTTGATGAGCTTTAGCAGGTAGCCTAGGAGGGTCGCAACTATTATTATGAGGGATACATCCCAGAATATGTTATCCATCTACCTCTTCCCCCATCTGCTTACATCACTATCTTGGAGATTAGTATAAAAAGTTTTTTCTTGGCTTAGGAGTGGTTAATCGCCATGTCCCCCGACGGGAGGCTCCGAATAATCTCATCCAGCTCTCCGCCCAGCTCCTTTTGGACCAGCTTCGCTGCTGAACTGGGCTTGGTATTGCCCTGGGATATTAGAAGGGTCTTTTGACAGTGAGCCTTCACAGCGGCTGGCGGGCCGCACATCACCCTGCCCTCATGTATCCCTAATGCAAGGCCCATCTCAACGTCGACATAGTTGGTCTTGCCGCGTATCATGAAGGCGCCCTTCGCCAAGTACTCGCCTGCCTGCGCCTCCTTAGTGACCTGGTCTGGCGAGACGTGGAAGACGCGGGTGGTGACCAGGCCTGCTTTCCAAGCCCTCGAGAATGATATGGTGGCCTGCGCCGCTTCCCTGATGGTGGCCTCCCCCACCTTCTTCCCTTCAGTCTTCACCACGAAGAAAGGCGAGCCTGCCATGTCGGTGTGGAATACCATGTCGCCGCTCTCTGCATGCTTCTTGATTACTATCTCGTTCGTCGTAGCGTCGCGGCCCCCGACGACCAGGAACCCTTCGCTGGAGATGAACCACCTGAAGCTCTCGTACCAGGCCTTCCTCTCTTTTCGCTTGCGTTTTCGCTCGCGCTCTTCGTTCTCTGCCTTGATCAGCGCGTTTTTTTCCTTGCTTTTCCTGGCCAGGTCCTCCCTCCTCTTCAGGGAGACCGCAAGGGCTTTCCTTGCACCTTCCAGCTTGCGCTTGGCCTTCTTGGCCTGGTCGAAGTAGCGGGATGCGTTCTCCTCGACCCCCTTGTCGACATCCAGCTCGATAAGCATGTTAGTGGTTCTACCCATAGTCCTATTTAATCATTCCTTTAAGGATCATGACTGATATAAAAATTTGTATACAAATTAATATATTCGTATATTATAGATTGGGCTCAGAGCAATTTACCCTTCCAATTTCTTTCTTATCGTTCTCGCGCGGTCCTCCCGAGTTGAAGAGAAATCGGATGGTATGAACAAATTGCACGCTTTCCTACATTTAAGCATCCCTCGGACCGAATCATGCGATTAAGGAGAACCTTTATAAAACAGGAGTCTCTCCCCCGCAGCATGCCAATATTCATGATAAATAAGGAGGACACCAATTTCAGAATAGTGGAGTTAGCATCACCACCCGATCCGCTCGATGCGGCCGAATACAGGCTTGATGATTACATTAAGGGATGGGACCAAAAGATCCATCAGGACAGCCTCGAGCTCATCGAGGACAGGCCTATTAGCAAGCTAAAGCCTTCTGAAATGGACAGGCTGACCAAGGAGGCCCTTTTCGAGCACATCAAGATGGAAGCCAACACCGTCGAATGCCTGGCGGATCAGTTGGGAGCGGACTACTTCTCGCTCAAGGTATTTGCCGTGGATGACCTTTACGTTGTTGGAAGGAAGGGCAATAAATTCCTGCTGACAGGAAGCCCTGAGGTCATGGTCAGCGCGCAGTTTTACAGGAGAAAGTGACTCATCCCGCCATAGTCATCACGAAGACGGCGACTGTCATGAGTATCAGCGAGTGCTTGAGGCCCAGCTTGATATCCCCCTCTGAGAGCTTGCCGATGATCATGCCTGCA
>CAZPJY010000028.1:15774-23974 GCA_964587045.1 uncultured Methanosarcinales archaeon | reverse complement strand
ATGTCATCCTCATCGCGACCAAGCACAAGTTCGACGGAATCCAATGGGTAGACTGAAGCGAGCAAAAGAGCTCTTTTTAGAACACTTAAGCTTCGGTAGCCCCAGGGCCATAGTGGTCAACCTTAGCGGGATCCTAGTCTACCTGGCGGCGGTTCCGACCAGCTGGGTCGAATCCGGCAGGTCCTATTGCGTCTTCAAGAACGTGATATTCCCAGCAGTCTTCGCTGGGCACTGCCCGACTCCTGGCTGCTCCTGCCCCGCGTGCGGCCTGACCCGCGGCATGTCCAACCTGCTGCATGGCAACTTGTCGGCAGCGCTGCAGTTCAACATCCTGACGCCTGCAGTTCTTGTGACGATGCTCGCGCTGATCGCAATCAACGCATTCAGAGTCCTGAAAAGGAAGGCAGCCTCGCCTGGATGAAGGACATGAACTCCTGGCGGGTCTTAACGTCGTCTGCGAAAGCGCCCGAGAGCTGGGATGTCGTCATGACCGCGCCGTGCTTTTCCACGCCGCGCATCTCCCTGCAAAGGTGCCTTCCGTGCAGCACGACCGCAACCCCTTTCGGCTTGATCTTATCTGTCAGGTAATCCGCGACCTGCTTGGTCAGGCGCTCCTGCACCTGAAGTCTCCTGCTGAAGAAGGTGAGGACCCTGGTCAGCTTCGATAGGCCTATCAGCTTGTCTCCTGGGATGTACGCGATGAACGCCTTGCCGAAGAACGGCACCATGTGGTGCTCGCAGTAGCTGAAGAAATAGCTCTCATCGAGAATCATCTCGTTGTATCCTTCATCGTTGGGGAAAACTGTTATCTTGGGCTCCTCGCAGTAGCCTGAGAGCGTCTCTCTGTACATCCTGGCCACCCGGTCGGGCGTGTCGCGGAGGCCGTCCCTCTTTGGGTCCTCTCCCACTGCCTCGAGGAGCTGGACGACTATCTTCTTCACGTTGTCCTTGTACCCTTCCGGATCGTTCTTGCAAAAGAGGGATTTTGACATAGTTGAGAGGAACGCCGGAGCGTTTTTAAATATTGTGCTGAAAAAAAGGAATTTTTATAAATCTGTAATGAATCAGGACGGGCATCAAGGGGGTGTAATCATGAAGAAGGTAGTAATAGATAAGATGGCCGCACTGATAACTGCGGCATTCGGCCTCGTCGCGGCTTTGGCATGGAACGACACGATAAAGGCGATTTTCTTGGCAGTCTTCGGCACAGCAACCGGCATCGGGCCGCTCCTGATCTACGCGGTGGTCGTTACCATCGTCGCTGTGTTGGCCACGTTGTGGGTCGGCAAAGCGGCCGACAGGGCCAAATAATTTCTTTTTTTTTATTGACAAATTTTTTATAGTCGTTCCACTTACTGTTCTGCCATGGAGCAACTCGCCAAGAAGGACTGCGAGGCTGGTAGGCCGCGACTCCGCGAGCACCAGATCGACGCCCTCATGACCCGCCTGAAGGGCTGGGAGCAGGTTTCGGGGCCCAAAATCTTCAAGACCTTCATCTTCAAGAACTTCAAGGAGGCCCTCGACTTCACAATAGATGTGGGAGCGCTCGCAGAGGAGGAGGACCACCACCCGGAAATCCGCCTGAGCTGGGGCAAGGTCGAGGTGTACATCTGGTCAGAGGACCACAAAGGCCTAACAGAGAACGACTTCATCCTCGCTGCAAAAATCGACTCTATCTAACCCTTAAAGACAACCTATTAATACGCTTCACAATACCATTTAGCCATGTCCATAGTAGCTTCAATCATAGCGTCTTCCGGGAATGAGCTCGAGGAGCGCATGGCAAAGGTGGCCGGCCGGGTATCCGGCATGCAGCTTGATATAATGGACGGCAAGTTCGTTGGCCGGCACTCCCTAGACTTCGACTTCGAGATTGGGGACATCGACAATATGGAAGCCCACCTGATGGTGGTCAACCCGATAGAGTGGGTGAGCTGGGCAAAGGACAAGGCAGGCACGATAATCTTCCATTACGAGGGCGCTCCCAGGCCTGATCTGGTCATAGAAAAGATTAGGGGGTACGGCAGGAGGGCCGGAATGGCCATAAGCCCACGCACGCCCCCAGATGCGCTCTACCCCTACCAGCACGAGCTGGACCTGGCCTTGGTGTTGACTGTCGAGCCGGGGTCGTACGGAGCCAGGTTCCTTCCAAGCGCGCTCCTTAAGGTCGCGATGGCCCGCAAGAGGTTCGAGCACGTCGAGGTGGACGGCGGCATAAACCCAGACACCATAGTGGACGCCTACCTCTCGGGAGCCAACCGCTTCGTGGTCGGGTCGTACCTGCAGTCAGCCGATGATGCGGCCGAAGCCCTAAGAAAGCTCAGACAAGCCATCAGCTGGTGATAGGATGAGAAAAACTTTTATAATCAAGTACCGAACGTATGGTCTGTGAAGATACTCACATGGCGCCACGTAGCGAGCAGGAACGGGATAGTAAGGGAGATGATTCGCCTCCAGCAAGGGTCTGTGCTTTCTCCGGCTGACGGTTTTTTCATCACGCTCTATGACAAGATTAACATCATGACCCCTGACCGGGTGATCTTCCTGCAGAAGACCTACAACGACCTCTTCCGCGAGCAGTACCCGGCTTTCTACAACACCGTCGCGACGTTTTTTGGGTCCGAATTCAACCCGCACGACTTTAAAAAATTCGAGAGGGCCGCAAAGTGCGCCTTCTTCTTCTCGAAAGCCTACTTCCTGTACCACTTCAGGAACGAGCTGCAGGGTCTGCACTCATACCACCAAACCTTCAAACAGAAATACGTGGATTACGTCGATTCCAACATCGATTCGTTGCTAAGAAAATTCATGGCCTTGGCGGCTAAATCAGGTGTGTCAAGGAACCTGTACGCGCTTCACGCTTTCGCCTACAGGCTCATCAAGGAGTCGCTGCCCAAAATGCACCTGCCGCACGGCATGGACAGGTTAAACCACCTCCTGAGGGAGAGTGTGAACTGGGGGCATGCCAGGATGTTCGGTAAAAGCCTTGAAGACTACTTTTTCAAGCGCTTCCGCCAGGTAGCAAGCCCTAACGACATCGCTTTTAGGATAGAACAGAAGGTCAACGCGCCTGGAGTTCTGTTCCTCGTAGATGATGAGATCATGAGATATGTGAGCAGGTGGAACAACAATATTAAGGTGCCCGACTACCAGTATATCACCCAGCGCAAGGTCTATCCAATCGACCTTAAGTGCAACATGGAGGCAGCCAAGAAAAAGCAGGTTTCTGCGCACAACCTGGTGAAGCTGCTGAAGGCAGGCGAGAGGTACTTCTCAGTGGTGTTCGCAGGTCTTGAGGTGCACGGCGTCAAATTCAAGAATCAATACAGTTTCACTTCGCCGTATTCTCATCATACGTCCTGCCTCACGGGCGGCAATGCGGGTGTTGGGTCCTTCAAATCGGCTTTTCCAGGCCGTGCACGAACTCGAACATGACAGCCCTCTCGATCAGCCATTTGCCAAATCCGACCACGGGCAGCAGCGGCGCCCTCTTGCCCAAGGTGATGATGCCGTTGTACCTGCCCAGGGCTATTGCCAGGGTGCGCCAGTCCTTATGTTCGCGCTTGACTTCCCTTTTGGTTTCGCGCTTGATGATACTGGCTGCGACAGCCCTCCCCTCAATCATCGCGTTGTGGGCAGTCAGGAGAAGACCGCTCCTCCCTGCGTCGCCCGCGAGGAATATGCGGTCGTTGGCCTTGAGGGCGAGATTCGTGTCCAGCTCCGGGCGCTGAAGCATGGTGTCGTTGGGCTTGACGCCAGCGGTCATAATGGTGAGGTCTGACGCTAACGAGAACCCCGAGTCAAGGACAATACGTCCTCTGGCACATCTTTCGACGCGGCTGTTCAGGTGCAGCCTGACGCCTTTTCGCTGGAGGTATGACGTCGCTTTGGCTCCGGCGTCCGACTCAATGCTGTCGAGCACCTTCGCCCCAGCGTGTATGAGGTGGACATGCTTGCCCGGGAGCGACGCGAGGATTGACGAAACCTCTACTCCGGTGTAACCTCCGCCGACGACTGCGATATTCTTTGCGCTGACGAGCTTAGCGTTGATCAGCCTCACATCCTTCAGGCGCTTGAAGGGTATCGCGTTCTCCTCAAAGCTTGTGTTGCCGTAGAAGTTCGGGCCTGAGCCGGTCGCGACGATGAGGTAGTCGAACGGGTAGGTCGCCCCTGCCGTGTGCACTTTGTCCTTGCTTATTGACAGGACCTCCTCATGCCTGAACTGGGGAAACCGTTTGAGGTCTAGGATGATGTTCCCCTCCTTGCCCCTGTCGCCCAGCACAAGGTGGAGCGAAGGCGTATACTCAAAGAATGGGTCACGGTCGAAGAGCAGGATGTCCGCGTCGAGATGCCTCTCAAGGGTGATGAGGGCTGAGAGTCCAGCGAATCCGGCTCCTATTATGATGATGCGGGGCTTCATGAACCTAAGAATAATATGAGGGAATAAAAATCTGGCGTTTTACTCTTCGGGTTTGTGGCCGTACTCGTACATCCGGAAGTCGTAACCCTTGCTTTGCAGCACTGACCTTAGTCCGCTGAAGGTCCCGCTGAGATGAAGGTAGTCGTTTACCTTGATGTTTTGGTACACGACATCGATGAGGAGCTTTGAGTCCTTGAGCCGCACAGATACCTTGCATAGGGTGTCGGGATTCAGCATCTCGTTGAGCCCGTGCTGGAACCTGTCGACGGCTTTCCTGACCGAGCCGAAGAAGCCGTTGTGCCGCTCGAGCACATTGAACTCCCGGTCCTCATTCAATGAGTATTCATAGACATTATCTTTTGAGTTGTAGTGCTGGTTGAGCTTGAGGCTCCTGCCTTCATGATACCTCTTGAGGTGGCTCTCCCATCGCAGTAGGTCCTTGACTGTCTCCCTTATCTGGGGGTAATCGAGGTTAACCCGGCCAGTTATCCTTGTCAGGTCGGTTTCTACCTCAGCTCGGTCTTTTCGTATCTGTGCTTCAAGGTCGTTCATCATATCACCTAAGATGAGGGTGTTGGGCTTCCTTTTAAACATTTCGTTTTGATACTACTATCTGGTGGTGTTAATAATGGTTTGGAAGCGGCGAAAGCTTTAAATTCTCTTCAGAAGTCCAGAAGTCGTGAAGCGCCCCTGTAGCTCAGTGGTGGAGCGTTCGCTTGGTAAGCGGAAGGTCCGGAGTTCAAGTCTCCGCAGGGGCTTTGTATCATTTTGTTCATATTTCTCTATTTACACCTTGCGTTTCATACTAATTTTATTTTCTCACTGTTGTCTAGAGCGTCCTTGATCTCTTTGAGATTTTCTAAAGGGTTTCTCTAAGGTAAAAAATATCAAAATATACTACTTATTAGTAGTAAATTATAGAAAGATTTTTATAGAAGTTATAATCCCAAAACCCGCATGCAAAAGCTAAGGAAAAGGATGACCAAGCTGTACGAAGAATCAAGAATCAGCAACTTGATAACAATCGAAGGGATGCTCAAGTTCGTCCAAGCAGAGGACGATCCATTCGAACTAAGAGAGCCAGTCCACAACTTGTTTAACTCCTACTACAACATGTTATGCTCGTTTGACATGAAATACCCAAATGACGGATTCAACCATCTAAAGAAGGCAGTGGCTGAATACACACTCTCACTCTACAAAGGCAGACCGGAAACCAAGTCCGTCAAAGAGACCGTAAAAGAGAATGAAGGTTTATTCCTTGCCACCATTAGGTATGAGACCGTCAATGTTAGGCACCTAATGGGCGTGGCAGAGGCAGAAGAGATTAGGCGATGGGCCAACACCCTGCAAACTGACCCATGCATCAAATGCATTGATGAAATCGTCTCAGTGAGCGGAGGGGGAAACGAACCTGCCATGCTTCTTCAATCATTGTTAGGCAAGCCTGACATAACAATAATGAGATTCTCGCATTACAGGAACGACGACAGGAAAGTTGTCCTGCCAAAAAGGGCGGGTAAAGACTACTTGCAGCACCTCAAAGGGAAAAATGTACTTGTAGTCGAAGACTGGATAGTCGGAGGCAAAAGCATAATCGAAGTGATGAAGATTTGCCAAAAGAGTGGGGCTAAAGAGATATACGGCACTTCGATAGCAGGAGGCTGCCCTGGCGGATGTCTGAATTTAATAAAGCGCCATCCTATGC
Organism: uncultured Methanosarcinales archaeon; assembly: GCA_964587045.1. Taxonomy (GTDB): domain Archaea; phylum Nanobdellota; class Nanobdellia; order Woesearchaeales; family CAZPJY01; genus CAZPJY01. Next base: position 17,846 of record CAZPJY010000028.1, on the reverse strand, counting down.
TTCTCGAGTTCAATCCTGAATATAAAGAAGATTCGGATTTCGAAATATCATGAGGCGTATTGACCCGTACGCGATTTCCAACTTTTGATTCACCAGTGTTCCAGAAAGTTTGATGGCGTAAGTCTTATGGGCTTCCACAACCACCCCGAACGAAGAAATTCGTTAATCACAAGATATGCATGAGCTGGTCCGTGATTTTTTCAATTTGCTGGAAAGTGGTCGCGTTAATAATCTTAAGGCTTCCTTCTTCCCCGGATAAGCAAGAATATTACCACTGCCAGGAAGAATGAGGCAGTTCCGACATATGCGAGGTAATTGGTTTCCGGTTCAGGGAAGAAAAACAAAACGGCCAATCCCAGGATGACAACAGATAAAATCAGATAAACAGGTTTCATGTTCATAGACAGGTAATCCAGATATTTAAACCTATACATCATCCCTTGATAAAAAACCATTTAAATAAGTGGGGATTATCGGATTTCCACCATGAAAAAGGGCCCTCTTGATGATGTACATGTCGATAAGAGAGGAGAAATACATAGGTATGAGTTCAAAGGCACAAAGTACAACGTCCTCTACACCAAGAAGGGCGCTCTAAGTAGCGGGGATTACCACCCAAACACCCAATACGACCTGATCCTGAAAGGGGAATTCGAGATTACGCTGCGAAAAGGCGGCGAGTACGTCGTAATCCATAAAAAAGACAATGAACTCATCATAATCCCGCCCAACACGCCACACCTCTTCAGATCCCTAACTGACACGGTGATGATTGAGTGGTGGGACGGCGAATTCGGGGCCAAGTAATACCAGCCCTACAGAAAGCTCATAGAAGAGCAGTTCAATGATTAATCACCCCCAGTTTTTATAGCTTAAACCCAGGTTTATTATAATCCGGACTTATTCTACCTTTTAGGATGAAAGAGAAAAAGAGCAAAGCCGGAAAAAAAATCAATTCGACCCACTTCTCACGCATCGATGCGGGCAATGACGGCAAAACCTGGAAGAGGACCGAAAAGGACCGTTACAAGTAGAACAGGGAAAAAAAGAAGAAAAGATTACCTCCGCTTGCGGAGGATGACTGCACCTGCGCCGAGAAGCGCGAGACCAGCGCCAATCGCTGTGAACTCCGGGATGTCCCCAGGCTCGCCGAATGAGCTCTCGTCGTTGTCGCAGTAGTTTTCGGCGTTATCCCAAACGCTGTTGCCAGCGATGTAGGTGCCGCTGGATGAAGCGTCCACGTAGATGCCGCAGCTGTTTCGGGACCTCTTCGTCTCGCTAGGGCTCGTGTATCGAAACTACAACCTGGAGAAGTATGAGGGTGGTTTGAAGTTTGAGTTCGGTGTCGGGCTGCGGCACCTTCCATTCTAGGAGCTCTGCCTAGATTTCAGGATTGTCGATACAAGGCAGCCTTCCCTGAAAATCTCGAGCTGCTTTAGGAAGAAGTCTTTCGCATCCTGAAGTTCGAGGAACTCTTCTGTAAAACCGTAGTTGTTGATTTTGCTCGAGATGTCCCACCTGGACTCTCCGTTTCCTACAGGAAGGCACCTCTCCATTAGCACCCCTTGCACGCGCTCATACTTCCCTGTTGGGATGCCGCCCACAAGCCCTTGGCAATAGGTCAAGGTCGCAATATTGAGTTTTTGAGGTATGTCACTCACTTTAAGGATGAGCTCACTTTTGCCCTCATCTGTCTTCCAATAGAGCTTTTTACTTGGGTTCTCGCTTACGCCGGACTCAAGGCTGTTTCCTATGAGGTCGGAGAATTCCCGGACTCCCTCTTCCAGGAAAGATTTTGCCTGATCGATGTACCTGAAGTATATGTAGTCCTTCAAATTGTTATGGAAGAATTCATAGAGGAACGGCCTGTTACCTTTGATGATCCTTCCAACCCCCATGAATCCGTGTCGCAAATAGACTGAGTTGTCATACTCCATCCAGAAAAGCTCTTCGATTTTTTCCATAATCAAATGCTTTCCAACCCACTATATTTATTCCTTCCTATCCAAAGGCAAAAATCAGAACTAGAAAGCCGAAAACCATCAGCGACAGCGCAAGTGAGATCGCAGAAT
>CAZPJY010000028.1:0-15674 GCA_964587045.1 uncultured Methanosarcinales archaeon | reverse complement strand
ATCAGAACTAGAAAGCCGAAAACCATCAGCGACAGCGCAAGTGAGATCGCAGAATGGAGCATCATCTTCCTCTTGAGCAGGCTTATGATGGCAACGACCCCGATGAAAAGCGCGACCAAGCCCAGGATAAGGGTGTAGATGAAGATTGCCAGCGTTATGAATATGTCAAGGACCATGTCTAGGTGGAAGTACATGTAGAGGGCACCCACGATCGCCGCGATGATGATGAAGTCCCAAACTCCGCTCTTGATGAAATTATTAAAGATGCCTTCCTCCTCATTCCCCTTAAGCCAGCCCACATTACTTATCCAGCGAACCACCTATAAAAATTTTATCGAAAAAAAGGGGCTGCCGCTTGAAGAGCGTGTCGTACCCGTCTAATATTGGGCCCGGAGCCGGGTCCAACGGTGGAAACATTCTATTCAGCGAAAAGATTAAATAAGAGGATTCGGTATTCGGGTCTGGGGGTTGATTGAATGCCAAAGAAGATCGCCTACAAGGACATGTCGAAATCCGAGCTGGAGGTGGCGCAGTTCCTCAACACGCGGAAACTGTCGTGGATCTACCAGCACCCGGTGGTCGTATCGGATGAAAAGAAGCGTCCGCGCGCATGGGCACCCGCTTTCTTCTTACCTGAATTCGGCATCTTCGTGGAGGTGTGCGATAAAATAAAGGAACTTGAGAAATACAGGGAGAAGGTGTACAGAAAGCACAGCTTGCCAGTGATCTTTGTTCAGTACCTTAACGGCAAGAAGGAATGGCAGGCCAACCTGATAACGCAAATAAAGGGCATCCAGGTGGGAAGGGACCGTCTGGCATACGTAGCCTTCAAGGAATTCATCACCAGCATGCCTAGATAATCGTCATTTTATAGTGGTAAAATACGTAAAGCTTATAAATATCTTCGGTTTCTCTCCTGCCATGGCAAGCTTCAAGAAAGACGATAAGGACGCAAGGGAATTTTTATCAGAGCATTACACCACCTGTAGGGAGGACGGCAGAAAATACTCAGGCCTTGATGTTGGTGACAAGACCAAGGTAAAGTGCCTGTTGCACTATTTCGTGGATTCTGTGAAGGGAACTGAAGGCAGATTCACATTAATCAATATGATTCCGAGCCTTGAAAAATTCGTCTCAAAGAAGGGATCCAACTGGTCGCTTAGCGATGAGGAGGCCTTCAAAGACCTTGTCGCCTTGGTCAATGCAGATGTCACCCAAGCAATGTTTGCGGTGAGATTCTTGCCTGACTTTCAGCGTGTCTACGATACTACCAAGAAGGTCATCGACAGCTTCGTCGAAGGCTTGGACTACAAATAAATTAAATATCAGGCGAGCGGTATTCTCTCTTCAGCCCCATGTAAGGGCCGTCGTATCTAAGCATCCTTTTGTAGTTGGCGCGATAATAGTGTTTTTGTCGCCTTAGCCGTTTCCTGATGGGGTAAAAGCGGCCAAACACCTTCAGCCTCCTTTCAAGATTTTCCATAGGAGATGGGTAATCAGTCCTGATATATCAAAGCTGTTTACCACTGTCAAGTTTTAAATTATCGATCAGAAGGGTGCCGGCTGGTTCCATCATCGTAAAGCGGCAATTTGATTTCATTCAATGTCCTAATAAGCGCCTGAACATTCTTGCCTGTCTTTCCTTGGAATGCTGAAATTCCTTCGAGGTCTCCCTCAGCTGCGAGGGCCTCAAGAGCGGCCTCACCCCATTTCGCAAGACCATAAAACTGCTGGGCGTGCTGTTGGAGTTCCTTTGCATACGTCTCAAACTGCGAACCGCTGCCTCCCTGCATCACGGAGGCCAGCTTGCGGTTATGTGCGGCGCGGCAAAGGTTCTCGATGCAGCTCCTGTAGGGGAACTCGTTGATCGGGACTGCATAAACCATGGGCAGAACCTGGGCTCTTTAATCTTATTTAACCTTTTTGAGAAGCCTTAAATATTGCTGTTTTATCCGGCGAGCGATGCAAGAGGACATTGCTCAGCTGCTCAGGAAGACTAGATTTTCCAAGCATGAGTACGGCGGCGTCAGACTGTTCCACAACCAATCCGAGAAGATGCGCCAGCAGGTCTCGCTCTCCTTCACCGCGCCCACCCCAAACGTAAGGGAAACACAAGAAAAAAAGCTCCTCCTTGATCTATACCTAAACGCCATAAGCAGGGGAACCAGGAAACACCCGTCGGTGGATTCGATAATCCGCGCTGTACGAAGCTCCAGAACCGAGAACCCGGGCGCGGCAGTAAGCCACACCCCCAACCGTTTGATTCTCACGATGTACCTGGTTCTAGCACCTGGCAAAGCAGGCAAAACCTCGCTCCGAACTGCAAGCGACATAATCATTGAGCTGTTCACCGACTCCCTGCTGAACGCACGTGGCGGGGAACGATTGTTCGAGCAGGCAAGGGCCGAGGAGCTTAAAGAGATTGATGACGACAATTCAAAACACGTGAAGCAGGCCTCTGAAGAATTCGAACGAAGGTTCTACAAAAACACCAGGGCGCTGGACATAGGGGACATGGCCAACATCATTCGGAACGCAAGAATGAGTCAGGTGAGGAACCTGTTCGAAGGGTTCATCTCTTCCTCCTACCCCACAATAATACATTCAGGGGAGCTAAGCCCGGATACGGTGTGGCAGGGCTTAGAGGGAGTCGTCAGCGCCCTGAGACCCAGAGGCGACCAGGCCTCGGTGAGGGAAACCCCAATAGACCTCATGAGCGCTCCCGGACCAAGGTACCACAAGCAAGGACCCTCAGAACAGATGATCTTCCTGAGAGGGTACCCATTGAGGAAAATCCCAAAGACCCACGAGGAAAGGTACAGGCTGGGCGTCTTCAACTCGGTCCTCGGGGGCGGTTTTGGCGGGGAGCTCAACACCGTGATGAGGGAAAAACACAGCCTGGTTTACAGCATAAGCTCACACGACTACCGCTACCTGAACGCAATTCTCTTAAAGACACAGCACGAGGCAAAGCACTTCAGCAGGATCGAAAGGATATCTGGGGATGTGGTCAGGTACGTCGTGGCAGGCGAATTCTCTGACCGGACGTTCAAGACGGCCAAGAAAAAGGTCATGGACAGCTACATACTCAAGAGGAGGTCCGATCTCGCTTGCAACAGTCCCGAGTACCGGGTTGAGGCTGCCTTCAAGCGTGAGGTGCTGGCAATTGATCTGGAGGATCCTGAGGTGGCTTATGCAAAGATCGGAGGGTTGGACAAGGAGAGCGTCATTAGCACGGCGCAGGAATTCATAGACCCTGACAGCTCCCAGATACTAACCTACTGGAAGGGCGGCGCAAGATGAGCTGGCAGGCTGGAGTGACAGGGTCGGGCCTCAAGGTCTTCACCCACAGCACCGACTCGCCCTTCACGTTCTTTTCCCTATACACGCCCTTCGGCGGAAACGACCTATACTTCAGCGACGGCGAGAAAGGGGTGAGCCTCCAGCCGGGAACCGCACACTACTTCGAGCACGTCCTCTTCACGCTCCCTCCCCTGGGCAGGGACGGCAGACCCATCAAGTACAGGACGCTGACCCCAAAGACCAAGCGCAACCTCATCGACGGGCTGAGCCTGCTCGCCGTCAACGGCGCCATCCGCGGCAACGCTTACACCTGGGACGACGTCACGAACTACTGGATGGCCTCAAGGGAAAACCAGCTCGAAAACCTGGGGATTATGATGGACTACGTCTTCACTCCCTACCTGCCGCAGGACAGCTTCAGGAAGGAGAAAGGGATTATACTCGACGAGCTCAGGCGGGATATGAACAATCCGGACTCGGAGCTGTACCGCACCCTCTGCAGGCAGCTATACCACAGGCACGGCGCGCGCTTCTCAACGCTCGGGACAGAAGAGAGCATCGAATCAATGTCGTTGGAAGACGTCTTGTCCGTCCACAACACTTTCTACAGGCCATCGAACATGACCCTTCTCGCGTCAGGGAATGTCGGGCATGAGGAGTTGATGCAGGTTGCCAGCGACAGGCTCGAAGCGATGGGCAAGGGCTCTTACATGCCGCCGCCTGGAAGGGAGCCTGTCGAAGAGCCGGCAAGCGTGGTTGAGCCTGACAACTTTGCACACCCTCTCATCAGGGAAGACATAGCGCACCCTTCGGTGTTGGGCATGTGGAAGATAATGATGGATGGCAAAAACGCGCTTGACAGGCACGTCGCATCCAACCTGATAGCCTTGTCCCTCTTCGGCTACGGAAGCAGGTCCAGGGAGCGCCTGACCAAAAAGGGCATGGAGCAGCTCAGTTTCGTCGGTGACTACCTCCCATTCAGGGAGCACGGCGACGTCTGGTTCGAAGGAAAGACCGACGATCCCGAGAAGTTCCGGATGCTGGTACTCAATGAGGCTGAAAGGGTCCGCAAACACGGCATACCACAAGAGGAGCTCGATTACGCCCGCATGTCATTGCTCACCTACGCAGACGAGAGCTGGGACAGGGTGTTTGACTACGCTGACGAGATGGTCAGGTGGGGGGTGCTGACAGGCGACCCGCGCAACTACGAAGTCATGCTTGAACGGGTCGAGAAAATCCCCAGCGGGCTGGTCAACAGCTACGCAGCAGAGATCCTCAACCCGTCGAACGTGTCCTTCGCCCTGATGAGGCCAGCATAGCCCTAGCCGCATCATCCCTTGACAGGATTGGCACACACCCCTCCTCCACACTTCTAAAATACATAAAAATGGCACTGCCACTACCGGCTGTAGGTGAACCCAATGGAAGAAGGAATAAATTCGATACTAGACAAGGCAAACAGCCCGGGGATCGGCCAGAAAGGCCAGGACCTGCAGGAGATGGTCAGCGAATCCCGCTCGTTGGCGCTTGCGAAATACTACCCGCAGCAGCTGCCTGAAGGCAAGCGCGGTGAGTGGAACACCGCAGACCCCTTCAAGCAGGTCGAGATCATGAGGGAGAACGGTTACAAGCTCAACGAGAAGCTCTCCCGACAGTTCGTGAACGACTACAGCAGCAAGATCGTGAAAGCCCTGGACATCGGCATCGACGGCATGTACGACGACGCGTTCAAGAAGTCGATGGACGCGAACGCGACCCCCGAGTTGAGGCAGGACGCCAACAAGAGGCTGGCGCTGATCAACAACATGGTCAACGCGACTCTCGGATTCGACGCCGACAGGCTGGTGTCGCTCGGGCCGACGCAGGGCTTTTCCAACCAGGTCTGGCAGCAGAACACCCAGAGGATCGGGCCGTCGCTGGCGCAGCTTGAGCAGGACTCGCTCCTAAAGCAGATCGATGAGGACAAGCTGAAGGGCTACATGGACCAGATCAAGCACCAGTTCCCCAAGTTCAACGACAAGCTGGCCGCCCAGCAGGGTCCTGAAGCCATGAGGCAGATAGCATCGGTCTACAGGCAGGCGCAGCAGTCAGGCAACTACAGCGGTTTCGAAAGGTCGCTTCCGGGCTACTTCGAGCCGAAATATTAATTTTTTTCTTTCAGCACCAGCACCCCGTAAGGGGCAAGCTTGGAAAGCTTCACCTCGCGGTCGAAAAGCTCGAAGCTGGTGCTCGGATTGTTCTTGAGGATGTGCGGGTAGGAGGTCACTCCCAGGCCTGAATAGTCGAAGAGGTCTGAGTTCATGACCACCTCGTAGTCCTTTGAGCCCTTGACCCCGACGCTGTAGTCGTAATGGACCCATGATGACAGGTTGATGACGATGACGAATTTCGAGCTCTTGCCCTTGTGGGTCGCGCTCCTCTCAACGACCATTACCTTATCCTTGTCGTCTACGTTGAGGAAGGCTCGGTTCTTCGTGTAAAGCGGCCAGAAAGCAGGGTCCTCCATTATCTCGTTGACCCTCCTCTTGTACTCGACCATGTTGCAGTTGCTTTGGGTGAAGGTCAGGAACCACTGGACCGAAGAGTCGTGCTCGAACGTTCCGGTCTGCAACAGGAAGCTTTGTATCAGGTCTAGCGTCCTGCCTTCGGCGCAGAAGGATATGATGGCCTCCATGACCTTGATCTTACCGATCGCGTGAAGGTGGTTGTGCGGCTGCTTGACTGTCATGGTGTCGTATGCGTAGCTACCAGTGCACCTCATGGGTATCAGGCCTGATGCTGCGTCGTGGTTGTGGAAGTCCGCGACGGTCGAGTTGGACTGCCCCCACTCCTTCTCCTCGGTGATGTCCCTGAACCTCCAAGGGGTTATCTTCTCCGCGTCCTTTGGCATGTACTCGGTGTGGAAGTAATAGGTCATCCGGGAGCTGTTGTAAGCAGTCGCGCCGAGAGCGCGCGGATCGTTGTCGAAAGGAACGACGAGCATCTTGGCGTTGTCCTTGTAGAAGTAGTGGGCCTCGAAGTGGATGAGCGCGTGAGGGTTGTGCTCGTAGATGGACTGGTTCAGCTCCCGAAGGAAGGTTCGGCCGTTGGGCCTCTCCTCGCCGTCGCCGTTAGGCCCGTACCTGAGTATGCCGTCGACATTGTCGATGCGGAAGCCGTCGACCCTGTAGCATTTCATGAAGTGCAGGAAGCTCTCGACGAAGAACTGCCTGACGAAGGGGTTGTCTGTGTCGACGCGCATCGTGCCCCAGGGCGTAGGCTCCTTCATGTACAGATTCACGCCGTGGCGGTTCTTCCACTGGTGAATCCCGTTTTCCTGCCAGTCCAGGCCGAACACCCGGAAGTCCTTGTTGGGCAGGTGCCCTATCACGAAGTCCCCTATGACCGCGATGCCCAATTTGTGGCAGGCGTCGACCATGTAGGCGAAGTCGTCAGGCGTGCCCCAGTTCTTCTGCACCGCGTACTGGAAAGGCACCAGGTAGCGGAACTTCCAGTTGTCCCCGTCGATGCTCTGCGCGAACGGCAGGAACTGGACGGTGTTGAAGCCGAGGCTCTTTACGTGCTCGAGCACCCCGGAGTCGGCAATGAAGCGGTAGTACTCGTTTTTAGGCACGTCCCTGCCGCACCTGCCTTCCTTGTCCGCCCAGTGCACTATGAGGCCTGGCAGGTCTGTCTGCATGATCTTGGTCGGGCGCTCGATGGTGTTGATGAACCTGTGTTTTTGCTTGTACGCAGACGGGTCGTCGAAGTCCCAGAAGACCGTGTTGCCATCTCCGTCGAAGTACTGCCCGGCCGGGTCCTGCAGCACGAATTCCTTGGTGCCCTGCCTGACCAGGAACTTGTACGGGTCCTTGTGCGACACGCAGTCGAGCTCTATCGACGCGAATATGAAGTTGTCGTCGGGCACCAGCTCGAAGTCTCCCAGGTACCCCTTGCCCCAGCGGTTGAACTTGCCTATTATGAAGACGCGCGTCTTGGGGTTGTCTACTAGGACCGAGAATCTGACCTTCTTGGCCTTGCCCTTCTCGCGTTTGGTGACAACGGGCCCAAAGGAAGGGCTCCAAGAACTAAGCTTCTTCTTCGGCTTGTCGTCATTTATGAACGCTTCCCACTGGTACAAAGTGCTCACTGGCCACCCCCTTGGCGTTGAAAATCGGCGGGAGATTTATATATGTTTTGGTCCAAGTTAATATATGAGAACACCTTTTGGTGGGGCATGCCCCGCTACCCGCGCATAAGCGACGTGAAAAACGAAGTCGACAGCGAAGGGAGGCTTATCTGCCGCAACTGTAAGAATCCTGTCCCCAAGGGCAGACGGCACTACTGCTCTGACGAGTGCATGGAGAGCTTCAACCGCGAGAACAGGTGGTTCTGGGTGCGAAAAGACGTGCTGCGAAGGGACGGCTACCGCTGCTCGATATGCAAGCAGCGCTTCAGGAAGCGCGAGCTCGACGTCGACCACATAATACCTGTCCAGATGGGGGGCAAGCTCTTCGACAAGGACAACCTGCGCACTCTTTGCAGGAGCTGCCACAGGAAGAAGACAGAGCTGGACCGCGAGGCACTACAGTAACCTTTAATAATAAGGTGCTTTCAGTGGTTTGAAGGTGATGAGAAATGGTTGAATACAAAACGCATGAAGAGTATGTTGAAGCACAGAGACAGAAGGCCAAGAAGACCAACAGAAGGGTGGGGATTGGAGGTCTGATTCTTCTGGCGGCGCTTGCCGGAGCTGACTACACGTTTAACGGACCCGTCACCAAGACCCTATTCCCAAAAGAGCCCGTCCTCGAGCAGATTGTGAAGCAGCCCTACGTCTACGGCCGCTTCGTGGCGACCGAGAGGGGGATCCTAGTGCTGCCGGATGCCGATGACGCAAAGAAGCTCTCAGGCCAGCTGACAGTGAAATATCTCGCGTCGGACCAGACCGCGCCAGGCTACATAATGCCAGAGAAGATACTATATGATAACTCGATGGAGAGCTTTGACAAGTTTGTGCCTCCGCCGCCGCCCATGTCTGCGGGCCAGCTGGCGGCATACAAGCCTCTGGAAGGAAGCTTCGCATACAACAAGAAGGAATCCTGGGGCGTAAAGGAAGGGGATCTGGTGAAGATTACAGGCCAGGTGAAGTTCCAAGACAGAGACACTTATCTCCTCGCTCTGCCGGCGGTGAAGGACCACACCAGCCAGTTAATCATCGAAGGCAAGGACAACCAGCAGACCGCGCTCTTAGCCAACGCAGCCATGCAGCATAAGCAGGTGACCATCTACGGGTCTGTCGGAGAGCTATTCTCGTGGCAGCACCGCAAGGAAACCTATCAGGCCAAGCCTCACCGACCTGAAATATTCTCACTTAAGGTCAGCCAGGTGCAATTTTAATTTTTTTTATCATAAAACTTAATAATTCCGGAACCAGCAAGCCTATATGATGGAAGGCCTGCTGCTCCCCTCGTTCGTCCACACCTACACCTACCTAGAGCCAGCGCTTCCGTTCCTCCTCCTCTTCACAGTATTCTACGCGACGCTTGAGAAGATCAAATTCGCGGACGCCAAGGGCGCCAACACCGGAATCGCGCTGGCCCTCGCATTCATCGCGATAGTGCCCCACTACGTGTACGGCTACGACGGAGCCTGGGACCCTGTCAGGATGATATACCTAGTCTTCCCGTACCTAAGCCTGCTGATTGTGGGCATCATATGCGCAGGGCTGCTCGCAGGCATCTTCGGGCTGAGGATAAGCTTCATGAGGTTCCTTTTCCTGCTGATTGTCATCGACCTGCTAACGCCTGATATTGTGGTGTACAGCCTGATTTTCGGCAGAGCCGTTCCGGGAGGGTTAGATATGCTGGTCGATTTCTGGGAGAGGCTGGTGGATATTGGCCTGCTTTCAATGCTAGTCTTCTTGGTGGTGATTTGGTACATAACCTACGAGCCCGGCAAGAGCGCGATCTGGCAGGACATAAAGGACATAGCCAAAGGCAAGTGAGCCATTGGACATTGGACATGGTCTCGTGAGCTATAAAAGCACGGCGATCGACCCTTTAGCATGATAAATGTCTGCATAGGTACGAGAAGCGAGATCAAACGCATTTTCCTCGACTACGCGCGCATGCGGGCTGAGGAGGAGCGCATCTGGCTGATCGACTCGCTGCAAATCTTCGACCCTTACTACCTGTCCCGCCGAGACGTCTCGCATGCGCGCGTGGTCCTCCATCACCTCATGGTGTCGCGCCCCTTCACGCTCTACCAGCTGCGCGATAAGGTCTTTGGCCTGAACAAGTTGGGCCTCAAGGAAGGCTCGACCGTGCTGATATCCTCGCTCGACCGCTTCGACGACGAGGCCAGGGACGATTTCGAGCTGGAATCCGTACGGGATGCGATGCTCCGTTCAGCACGACACATGCGCTGCGACTTCATCGTCGGCGTTCAGAAAAAGGCGACAGCCGACAGCCTGCTCGCCATCGGAGGTGTGAGAAAGTGGGAAGGACAGTGATACCTATGAGATACGAGGTCGACGCGCAGATGGACGAGCTGCGGCGCTACATCACAAGCCTTCGCAAGGAGGACAGGGAGCCCTTCGACCGGCTGGCAGTGGGCGTCAGGAAGCACTACTCATCCATAACCTACGCAAACCCGCTCAACCCCCAAGAGCTCATGCAGTGGTCAGCGATGCTTGAGCTTGAGAAGAAGATAGAGAGGCTCAAAAGTGCGATTGATCGACATCTTCGCGTATGACGGCAAGCTGTACGCATGGCTCCACGACGGAAAGAACCTCTTCCTAGAGTGCGGCTTCGAACCCACCATATACGCATACGCCTCCGCAAGGGAGCTAGACGGCCTTGCCAGGGTGCTGTCAGGCTTCGGTTTTGCCACCTCCTTTGAGAGGCGGACCACCCTGAAGGGCACCAAGAGGGTGCTTGCCATAACATCCGCCATCAGCGGCTTCAAGGGCCTGGTGAGGGACCTGGAAAGGCACACCCGCCACGGCGTCGAGCTTTTCCACGCAGACCTGCCGCTGGAGGAGCACTACCTCTTCTCAAGGCACGTCTTCCCGACCTGCGAAGTCAGCCTGAAGACCGCCAATGGCAAGGTGTCAAGCATGTCCGCGCGGGAAAAACCGACTGACGAATACTCGCTTCCGGAGATGCGCTCGGTGCGCCTGGAGGTCAAGACGTCCTATCCGCTCACCAAAGACCTCAACGCCAGACTCCTGGCAGTCAGCCTGGACGGCGAGGAGTTCGGGCCTGACCTCCTGGAAAGGTTCATCGCCAGGTTCAAGAAAGCAGACCCAGACATCATCATCACCTCTGACGGGACCCTGTCCCTCCCCTACCTGCTGCCCATTCTGAGGGAGGTTGACCCCTCCTTCTCGTTCTCCAGGTTCGGCAGGGACAGTTTCAGGACTGGCGGCAGCACTTACACCTCGTACGGCCAGACCATCTACAAGCAGAGGGCCGTCTACCTCAAGGGCCGCCTGCACCTGCAGCGCCGAGGCGTGCTGTACGGCATGTGGAACCTCCACTACCCTTTCGAGCTGGCACGCATCTGCCGTGTGTCCGCGCAGAAGGTCAACCACCGCAGCGTCGGATTCGGCGTCGCGAACCTGCAGCTCTACCACGCGATGAGGCGCGGCTACCTTATCCCGAACAAGTCGACCTGCGCAGAGACGTGGAAGCGCGGCGTGGAGCTATTCAACGCTGACCGCGGCGGCCTCATCTACGAGCCGCGCACAGGCTTCCACACCCAAGTCGCTGAGGTAGATTTCACCAGCATGTTCCCAAGCATCATGGTCAGGCACAACATATCGACCGAGACCCTCTTTTGCAGGTGCTGCAGGCAAAACAGGGTGCCGGGTCTTGCGATGAACATCTGCACCAAGAGGAGAGGCATCATCCCCGAGCTGCTCGAGCCCCTCATCAGGCAGAGGCTGTCCTACAAGTCCAAGGGCGACGAGCTGAGCCTTCACAAGGCGAACGCCCTCAAAGGCCTCCTCGTGACGTCTTTTGGCTACATGGGCTTCCGCAAGAGCAAGTTCGCGCGGATCGAGGCGCACCAGGCCATACAGGCCTACGCGAGGGAGACCTTGCTCGCCGCCTCCAGGATAGCAGAGGAGCGCGGCTTCCGCGTCCTGCACGGCTACATCGACAGCCTGTGGGTGCAAAAGGAAGGCATCAGCGAGGACGATGTGCGCAATCTTTGCATGGACATCCAGGCCCAGCTGGGATTTGACATCAAGATCGAGGGGATTTACCGCTGGATAGCCTTCCTGCCTTCGACGCAGAACAGCGAGGTGCCTGTGCCGACCAGGTATTATGGGGTTTTCGAGTCAGGGGAGCTGAAGTGCCGAGGCATCGAGCTGCGCAGGCACGACACCCCAGCGATCATCAAGGAGATGCAGCTGCGCATGATCGAGGAGCTGGCCCCTGCCAGGAGCCTCGCTGATTTCAGGAAGCTGATGCGCAGCGCGAAGCGCCATCTCGAGAGCACCACCAGGCGCATCGTCTCTGGAAACGCGCTGCAGGGAGAGCTGCTCATAACCAAGGGCATATCAAAGGCTTCGTACCAGTCCACCCTGCCGCAGGCGGTCGTGGTGTCAAAGCTCAGGCAAAGAGGCTTCTCTCCCCAGCCCGGGCACTACCTCAGCTATTTCGTGTCCCACAGAGGCGCCGCGGTGCCTGCTGCTAGGTACGCGGTGGAGGGCGACGGCTGCCCTTACGACAGCGCGGAGTACGCGAGGCTCGCGAGGCTTGCGGCAGACCACATCTTCGCCCCGTTTACCGATGATACAAAAGGAGATCAGGCTGCGCCAGTACCCTTACAGGTCGCGCAGAGGACTCTCGGAGAGGTTGGCGAGAAGGTGGCTTGAGAGACGCGGCTTCGAGGTCTTCAAGGGGTTCACAGTCAGGGGGAGGGAGCACTCCCTGGCTTACCACACCTACCCAAACGTCAAGAGGAAATATAACAGGCTAGAGAGGATACTCAGGGCCAAGTTGGGCAGGAGGCTTAAGGAGTTCAGGCTCAGTCTCGAGTCGGGCCTGCCTGACTACTTCGCCTGGCACAGGCGTCTTAGAAGATGCATTTTCGTCGAGGTGAAGCTCGAGCACGAGCAGCTGAAGGACCACCAGCTCGAATGCATGCGGCTGCTTGAAGGGTTTGGTTTCGACGTGATGGTGATCAGGGTCAAGTCGAGAATTTACAGGGAGGTGTCTGAGATAGACACATCCATTGATGATGCGAAAAGCATCTCGAACAGGAAGGTGCTGGTCAGGCAGGAGAAAATCAGGGTCAGGTATTGAGTCTACTTCTTCTTGGGCTTGTTCTGGTCGAGCTTCCTGTAGGCGACGAATATCACGATAGCGAGCTCGACGAGCATTATGACCGGCCTGAGGATCCTGCTGAGGTCAGAGAAGTACCTTGCGGTCCCGAAGAAGAGGCTGAACAGGCCGCCGAGCATGAGCCCAGTCCCTATCCACTCGTTGAGGGGGTGCTTGCTCACGGGAAGGAACAGCCCGACTACGATTGCAATCAGGCTCAGGAGGGCTGAGAGGTAGAAAGCGACCTGGCCCTGCTTCCTGCTGGCTTCATCATAGCCCACGTTGCAGGTGTTGCAGGTGTAGCCTGATGCGCAGCCTTCGCTGTCATAGAGGAATTCGATGTACCCTCCCTGGTTGCCGCATGAGGCGTACTGCTCTTCAGGGACGTTGAAGACGCTGCAGTTCTCCCGCACAGGGGTCGCTCTGGGCTTCACCGCGCTGCTGCAGTAGTCGTTCCAGTCAGGCGCAGGATAGACTGCCTGTATGAATGTGTGGACGAAGATTGCGAACAGGACCGCTATGACGAAGATGATGACAATCTTGCGCAGGTCGATCATTTGGATGATGATAAGGTCTCAGTATAAAAAACTTTCGGAGAGTTATGGATCTTTATGTGTGTTGAAAATAAAGTCCGATGATGGAAGATTACAATTTCTTTCGTTTGAACTTATTCTGAGCTTTCTTTATCAGCGCAATTTCGGATTTGCTTAAATAGGTGATATTGTAGAACTCTCGGATCGTGTGTTTTGGAACCCGCGTAATTTGTTCTTTCATACGATGAATATACCCTTTTCGGGAAATATTTTAATGCGGGAATATTATCTCAGCCAAACACCAAAGCAACACCAAGAATCCCAGTGCAGCGGATAAAAATACAAGAATAGAACGATCTTTCTTTCTTATAATACCGATAACACCAGTAAAAAAAGCCGCGATTCCCGAAACCAACCCGGCCAACATCGGCAGGGCTATCCCGGGCCTAGCCATAATATCCTGTAGTATTGTTCTACCGGCCGGGATGGATTCATAAAAACCTACAAATGACATGCCGACATAAAGAAATATCGGCACAAAAACAATTAATACAACGGATAATCTGCCCAGATGGCTCTTTGGTGAAAAAATTATTTTCATATCCAAGTAGAATATAGATTATTAAATAAATGTTGTTGTTTTGATACCATTCAGCGCCCATCAGAGAATTGCATAAAATCCCTTATTGAAGCATTAATAAAATAGGGCGGGTGTCAAATAATCCTACATCTTTCGAAGAATCTTAGCTAACCCCTGATATTCTGGTTTTAATGATTTATCATCTGATATGAAATCAAATGTCGCATTTATTTCAGCATTTGCCTCAGTAAGAAAATTTGGGGGTACGTAAGTTATCACACCTTGAACAACACCATCTTCACTGTTCATTGTTGCTCTGACAATTCTTTCACCTACCCCAGTCATAATTCTGTCGTAATATTTCTGCATATTTCTATTTTGTCCATATCGCTCAATTCTTTCCACTAAGTTTATGATTATCCCATTACTTTCTTCTGGTGTAAAATCTGAGATGAATAAGATACTTCTCTTTCTCCTGATTCCAGACAACGTCTCATATTCAAATACCATTTTGATTACCTTGAAAATAGAATAAAGTCCAACCTTATAAAGGTTTCGGTATTTTACTACTCTAAAGTAACTACTGATAAAACGACACCCGTCCCAAAAGACGCTCGCCCGCTTACTCTAAAATTTTCCTTCGGCATCGTTGCACTAACTTTTATTCTTCTCGTTAGTCAGATGAAACTAGCAGGAATTAAATGCGCCCTGTAGGGATCGACAACGGACAAGGAGGTGGGTTAGAAATTCTCCTTTTTAAGCCTTATAAGTTGCTTTAGATATATATTTAAGTAGTATTTCTCTATATGCTATTATGATTGATGTTCGCGCCCATCACTTGCTTTGTATACCCCGTTTTTATCGTGGTGGATATGATGAAGAATTTTCAGTAAACATGAAAGAAGTTTGCATGAATATTCGGAAAGATCCTAATACAGAGATTAAGGTTATTGTTGCTCAACCTGACGTTCTGTGCATGAAGTGTCCACATCGAGATGGCCAGACTTGCGCTCAATCTAAAAAGATTGGGTTGTGGGTTGTTGAACAAGATAAAAAAGTCCTGAAATATCTAGGATTAGTAGAAGGTTCAGTGCATAAGGCTAAGGATGTTTTTAATTTGTCTGTGGGGAGGGTAAATGAGGCAACCATACAAGAAGTTTGCGCGAATTGTAGATTCTTAAAGAACTGCATGAGAGTGGGAGTGAACAAATCATTTATTACGGATTTGAGGAGAATTTCTAATTGTGCATAATCAATGTTAAATCCTTCTCTAGCTAAAAGCGATGCAGGGTTCTGGAAAACTGGGTAGCACAGTAATTTTTAACAGGCGTCCATTCCAATTAGCGAAGCGGGGCAAAATCTCACAAGAGATTTCGAGTAATATTTTTTACCAGCGATCTCAATAACACTTATTTGCTCAATATTATATCGAGCAATTCAGGAAATTCTTCCGTTCCCATTTCTCCTTTAACGTAGGGGGGCAAGGAGCGAAGCGACCGCAGAGTTTAATTTTGTGCCGTTATACGGTAACTTTAATGTGTCTCTCATCAATCCTGAATAAGATAGCACCTAGAACAATTATCCCCCCCATTACAATAAAAGAGAGGATTAAGTTTTCATTCGCTATTTTTCCTAACACTAATCTCATTATTGCTAAATAAAAAGAGACAATCATTGAAATTACAGATAACACAGTTGCCCTATTATGGCTTTTGATATGGTCATTTTGGTATTGGGAGAATAAAGGATCTCTAAGACTACTTATTCCTCTAAGTAGCATATACCAAATAAATGACATTATTGGCCCTATAAAGAAAGCCATGGCAAGATATAATAATCCTGGAAAGATGGTTGTTAAAAAAATTGTTTTCTTCACTCCTAATCTTTCTTCAATTTTATAGGCGTATTTCATCAAAAATGCGCCTAAAATTGTGCCACCAG
>CAZPJY010000027.1:2536-24306 GCA_964587045.1 uncultured Methanosarcinales archaeon | reverse complement strand
GTAAGGTGATGTAATCTCGTCGTACTCCAGCACGCTGTCAGGGGATTCCATTAGCCGGACCGCTCTGTCGTACTGGCTGTCGATGGTGTTGTTCAGCAAGAGTCCGTATCCAGAGTTCTCGACGCGAACTGCCTCATAGCCTGCTGATATGTTGCTGTCAGACACTGTGCAGTTCGTGCAGTAGAGCAGGAAGACGCCGCCATACGCGCTGCTTACATCCACATCGGAGATTGTTATGTTGTGTTCGGTGGCTCGTATTGCGAAGTCGAGGTATGATGAAACTTTTGAGCCGCGTATCGACGAGCCGTTGCTCTTGAGCTCGACGCCCGAGTAGTATCCTGATATGTTGGAGCCAGAGATCTCTGCGTATCCCCAAAGGTCCATGCCCCTCGATGGCGAGTAGTTGTCCCATCCGACTCCTGATATGTTGGCCGCAGTAACGATTAGGCTGGTATTCATGTCAGTCACGAACCCGTACCTGGCGCTGTGCGCGAATATAGCGCTGTTCTCAATGCTCGCGCGGCTCTGGTTGCTCAGGTTGATGTAGACCGAGCCGTTGGTGTAGGAGCTTATGTTAAGAGTCGAGTTCAGTATGGTCAGGTTGCCGAACACTGAGAGGTTTACACCCAACACGATGCTCTCGCCAGAGCATGTGACCGACTCGTTGAAGGGGATGTACCACAACGTGTCATATGAATGGAAGGCGCCGCCGCAGTAGCTCTGCACTTCGGGCAGGCTGACGTTTACCACCATGTTCTGGGTGATGTTCTGCGTGACCCACGTGTCGGGATAGCCGGAAAGCTCGGCGGTTACCAGGTAGTCTTCTGTTAGGTTGTAAATATCGTATCCGGTGCTCCTGTTGAGGAACATGCCCTCTATCAGGGTCGTCCATCCTGTGAGGCCGGATGCGCCTGTCGTATCGTTCCAAGCACCAAACGAGTTGTTTGCTGTCACGTTCACCCCTGGCGCAGCGGTACCGTTTGAGAAGGTAACGTTGACCCGCACGTATCCCTTGAATGTGATGTTCCCCCCTCCGGTTATAGTTATCTTCGAGCGGTTGACCCCGTCGTTTACCGATTCGAACCATCCATCGCTCGCCGAGATGTCGTTTACGGTGATGTTTTCGTAAGTGTTGTTTGAGAGGAATGTGTAACCTTGGGTTCCCCCGTTCTCCAGTATCGCCCTGAAAGCGTTCCAGAACCTGTTGCCGTATATGTGGGCGTCGTCGCCGTTCAGCCAGACCGCGGTGCCCAACGAGTTGAGGTTGATGGTGTTGTTGCGGAGAGTGGTGTTCCGGGCATCAGTCCCGAACCTTATACCCCTCTCGCTGATTCCTTCCAGGTAGCAGTCCTCGATGACGGTGTTGTTGCCTTCCACGTTGATACCGTAATACGCGTCTTTGATGGTCGTCCCTGAAATTATCGAGAAGTTGCCGCCAACGTAGAGCCCGCTTTGGTCCGGGACAGGTCCGAAGCCGGTGCTGCTGATGCTGCTTTGGTTTATCTGGAGGTTGTTCCCATAGGTTTCCACCGTGTACTGGACGCCCGGATCCCAGCTGGACAGGTTGCTTGCGAGAATCCATAAGGTGCTGGACGGGTTGGCAAGTATCTTGATGCTGCCGTTGGCTGTGCCGTTGACGATCAACGTAGTGTTGTACAGGGTAAGGTTGCCGTCAACTGTCAGGTTCACGGTCAGTGGTATGATCTCGTCCTGGCAGTAGACATCTTCGCTGCTGTTCACGACCCATTCGCTCTCACCATCCGAAAAAGCCCCGCCGCAGAAGCTCTCGTACAAAGGCAGCACTATATCCACAGTCTTTGACTCACCCACATCAATCATCTGGTAAGTGAAGGGATATCCTGAGACATTCACTGAGAAGTTGTACGGAGTGTAGGATATGTTAAGGAGCCCTCCGTTGGATTCGTTGTACCCAAGGTTAATCGTGCCTTCTTTCATCACGGTCCAGTTGCTGACACCCGATGAGCCTGTTGGCAAGCTGTACTCGCCGGAAGAGTAATTGTCATACGCCCGGACATCGGCATTGGCTGCCGGCGTCCCGTTGGCGAAGGTCACGTTGACGCGGACGTACCACTCGAAGGTTATGTTTCCGTTGTACTCGTAGCTCGCGGCGTGCGCATCCCAATCGACCTTGCTCCTGTTGATGTTCTCGTTTAGCGAGGTGATCTCCCTGTATCTCACCCGCATGTCAATAGCGTTGTTCTGGAAGGAGTTGTTGACCATGGACGTGCTGATGGAGTCGTCGTTTTGCATCTCCCCTATCCCTATGAAGCAGCTCTCAAAAGTGTTGTTGACCAGCGTGTTGTTATTGCCCTGGAGCATGATGCACTGGTCCAGCGTTGAGTCTCCATCACCTATGTTTGAGAATATGTTGTCGCGCACCGTCACGTTGATCGTGTTTTGGTGTATTCGCAGGCCCCTGTTCATGAAGCCGCTGAATAATGAGTCCTCCACCACGGAGTGGTTGGATACCAAGTGGACGCCTGAATCCGCAGGGCCAGTGAAGGTTGAGCCTGAGATAATAACGTTACCTGAGGCGGCGTAGAGGCTTTCATTTTCCAGGGGTGCTGCAGAGAATCCTATGTTGGAGAAGAAGCTGTCGTTAAGGT
Source organism: uncultured Methanosarcinales archaeon (assembly GCA_964587045.1). Lineage (GTDB taxonomy): Archaea > Nanobdellota > Nanobdellia > Woesearchaeales > CAZPJY01 > CAZPJY01. The sequence goes on along the minus strand of CAZPJY010000027.1, from coordinate 21,679 downwards.
GCAGCTCTTCGCCGTAGGCCTGGAAGGAGAAGTAGTAGCTGTCATTGCCTGTTATGTTGCTGGATTCTGTGACCCACATGCGGCCTCCCTGGCCGACGTATATGTTGCTGGTCCCGTTCTGGGTGGGCAGGCCCTCAACCACTATGGTGGTGTTCCTGACGCTTAGGTTGCCGTAGACCTTCAGGTCCCTGTCCAGCAAGATATACTCATCCGTGCATGATACGCTTTCGCCTTCTGATATGTTCCAGAGGCTGTCGAAGCTGGAGAAGGCGCCGCCGCAGTAGGTGTCTGGTGGGGGGAGGACGATGTCTATGGTCTTGGACCCGTTTACGTCCTCGACTTGGAAGTACTGCAGTGAGCCTGTGATGTTCACAGTGAAGTTGTAGGGGCTGTACGAGGTGTTGAGGGTGCCGCCTGAGAAGCCGTACCTGGCGATTCCTTCGGGCAGCGTGGTCCAGTTGCTCAGGCCTGATGAATCGGTTGTGAGGTTCAATGTGTTGGTGCCGAAGCTGTCGTACGCAACTACGTCGATATCCTGTGCTGGCGTGCCGTTGTTGAAGGTCACGTTGACGCGGACGTACCAGTTGAAGGTGATGTTGCCTTGGCCATTAATTAATATGTTATTTTTATTGACGTTGTCATTGGTCAATGAAAAAGGATAGTCCTGAATTCTGATATCACTGACACTTATATCGACAAAGGTGTTGTTTGCCAACTCAATGATAGAAGGATTTGTTCCGCTTTCATAAATTCCATACTGACTATGGTTAAATTGGTTACCATAAATATGGTGATTTTTACCTGTTATTGTGATTCCATAATACCCTATATCATATAATAATGTATTTTCAACCGTGACATTAAGACTATTTGTGTTTAAAATCCTGATTCCTCTTAAAGAAGCGTTTATAATTTTTGAATCAAGAATTTTGGTATAATTGGAATTAATGGATATCGCTGTGGTGGTATTTGTTATGGTTGTGTTTGAGATTATTGTATCTTCAGAGTTGATATATATACCACCAAAATCATAGGAATTATTTATTCCACAATGATCAATGTAGCTATCATTTATATGCAATGATTCCCCATTAGTCTGAAATCCATAATACCAATTTGGGTTGATGCCATATGTAATATTTGACTCATTTATTATATATAGGCGGCCGCCTGTTTCAACGATAATGTTTACAGAACCATTTGAACCCGCATTGTTCATTCTTAAATTTGTCCTATCAAGAGTAAGATTGCCTCGCACATAAAGGGTCTCATTCAGGAGAATTGTCTCGTTGAAGATATAACAACTTTCAGCGCTCGTCACATTCCATCCAGTTCCTAAATCCTGTGATTGGCATAATGCTTCAGTGGACTTAGCAGTCCAGATAATTAGAAGGATTATTAGGCACATTCCTAGCATTATCCTGCTTCTCATTGTACCTTCCTCCTGGCCTTCTGGTACGCGGTCCAAATGGTGCGGTCGTTGCGTTTCAGCAGCAAGGCTATCTTGTGGTATGTCAGTCCGCGCTGGTCCTTGAGGTAGAGAATGATAGCTTCCAAAGGGCCGAGGCGCCGATCTTCGAAGATCTCGATGGGAATAAGAGAAACAGCGGCCTCCGAGCTGTCCAGCATGGAGAAGATCTCACGGTAGGAGAGGCCCTTCTTCCTAAGCTGGTCTATCAATCGGTCCAGTAACTCCTCTCCCACTACAGGTTTTCCCATACTGATATACTTACTATATCAGTAATTATATATAAATTTTACTATCTTATACTTACTAAATAAGTAAAAATAATTATAAAGAAAAATTACACACAAACATTAGGTGTTCCGTAGAAACCGCTAATATCACAAGTCTGTGGATATGAGCAGTCTGCATTGCTCGAACATCCACACGTCCCAGCAGCAAGGCAGATCCCGCTCTCGCACTCCGAGTTGTCATTGCATGATGCACCGTACGGAAGACCGCCTGAGGAGCCAGGCACGAAGTTCTGGTCGTCCATCGAAAACAGCGCCAGCCGGTAAGCAACCCTCGAGAACGTAATCGACAGCAAGTACCTGCCATTGTTATAGAAGTACTCAGCCCTGTCGTAGTTGATCTGAGCGCGCTCAAGGATATCCCAAGCTGCGCTTGCATCGTAGCCCTGCGCTTCCATACCCAGTATGTACGCCTCGGCTTCCGCTATCGTCTCAGCTGCCAGCTCCAGCTGGTTAGCAGCGACCGGCTCGAGCCTGTCGCCCCATCTAAACCCATCCTCAGCCTCCTGTTCTGGCGCGGTGATAGCCATTGAGGTGCTCATGAGGAGCAGCGTAAGTATCACGCCTATAACTAAAAATTTCTTCATCTAATTTCACCCCCGATTAAGTTGGATTTCATCACAAGAGGGTTATATATAAACTTTACCCTCTAACAGGCCAAGGAAAAACTATATAAAGCAAGCCCCCCAGATTTATAGCCCATGGGAGAAAAGAGGTACGTTTTCCTAGTCCTAGCAATACTACTTCTACCATTTGCGAAATCGGATCCTTGCACGACATCGACTCGCTGCCTGCAGATATGCGGCCAGTCTGATGGAGTGACCTGCTTTGATGACTACGTATGCGACTGCACGACTGATTGCGAAGTCCAGTACTGCACCTCAGACAACACGGCATGCGATGACCTCCGCCAGCAATGCGCCGAAGCAGAGGCATGCACTGACACCTGCTCAGCTGGTGAAAAACAATGCAGCAATGAGACATCTTATTGGACGTGTCAGGCCGACGAGCATGGATGCTTGGTCCGCGAGGAAGACAACTGCCCTGACCAGTACCCAATATGCATCTATGGTGTGTGTGTGCAGTGCACCCAGAACAGCCACTGCCCGCCAACAGAACCCTTGTGCACGAGCAACCACGTCTGCATACCATGCGGTTCTGACGGCCAGTACTGCACTGAGTGCGGCAATACTGTAGCTGTTTCAGGTAGTGATGAACCGTTTGGGTCATACACTTCATTTGGGCAGGAGGGCTGCTGCGGTGACAATGAGGGTGAATACCTCGCCTCAGACTCGGTCTGCTGCCCGCACCCGGAAATGTCGGTCAGTTCAGGGGGCGAGTGCTATTCAGAGGATCAAGCCCTTTGCGGAAACGACTGCACAGCAGGTGCGACCGCGTGCAACGAAGACAAAAGCTCAGTTGTGGTCTGCGATACGTCAGGCGCCTGCCCGACCTACATCACAACCACCATCTGCCCCTGCTTCAACGGCGCGTGCGTCGAGTGCCTCGAAGACCCGGACTGCTCCTCCAACGCCTACAACACCCGCTGCGATGAAACCCTTCACGAATGCGTGCAGTGCTCCTATGACGCTCAGTGCCCGATAGGATTCTGCCAGGACAACGTGTGCGTCGAGTGCCGTGAGACATCAGACTGCGCGATGGGCTACGACTGCGTGGACAACTCCTGCGAGTCGGTCTACGGCGACTGCTCAGACACTGATTCCACAGCTGCGAATCCTCTAACTGTGAGGGGGACGTGCACAGACCCAGCCGGCCAGAGCTTCATGGACTACTGCGACGGCGCCTACGTGCTCACCGAGTACTCATGCGTCCGGAACCACTGCGTCGAGAGCCGGGAGACCGCGCTCCAGTGCAGCCAAGGCGTCGCATGCACCGATGCGGACAGCGACGGATACTACGACCAGGAGCAGTGCGAGCCTTACGACAGCTGCAGGTACGACAACGGCGGGGGGTATGTCGATTCCACAGGCTGCCCCTGCGAGGGCACGTGGTTCGGCGACCGATGCATCAACGTGACCGGTACTGTGAGCAACCAGAAGCCGGTGATCGGTGGAACCACCTACTACGAGACCTACGTCGGCCAGCAGGTCGACCTTGACTACGTGGTGCGGGACCCTGACGGCGACCAAATCTCTGTCACCCAAGTGGGGAAGTGGAGCACCAGGAGCTTCACCCCTGAAGTGTACGCCTCAGACCCGTTCTCCCTGGCCGTGATCGCGGTTGACTCAAAGGGCGCGATGGCCAACCTGACCATCCGCGTTCTGGTCCGGCCAACGACTGACATGCCTGAGACTCAGGTTTACAGGGTTGAGGCCGGCCAAAAACTCGTTGCGACGCTGCCTTTCGTCCCCGAGACGGGCGTCAACGTCGAGGTTGACCCGCCCAGGTTCAGGGTCGACGAGCTGGGCAGGTTCTCATGGACGCCTCTTGCGAGCGACGCGGGAGAGAACGACTTCAAGGTGTCTGTCACTAACCTGGCGACCATGAACACCAACATCTTTGACGTCCTGATTGTGGTGATAAACCCTGTGGAGGACCGGATCCAGACCGGCCTCATCGCGGTGAAGAGCCCCACGCAGGGCGGGACCTATCCCGAAGGCACGCTGAATTTCGAGGTGGGAAGCGCGCCCGACGGGCTGATACTTTCCATGATGCTCGACGAAGAAGGCTACCAGATGAGGAGCAGGAGCAGGGCGCAGTACGTCGCCGCAGGCAGGCATCAAGTCTGGTTCCGCGGGTACGACCAGACAGGCAGGGTATCTGCCAAGTCCGAGGTAATCGAATTCACGGTTGAAAAGCCCAAGCAGCCGGTTGCAGAGAGGTTCGCCGTGATGCCGGCCGAAGGCGAGACTGTCAGGACGCTGGACGTCCCGTTCAACTTCATATACGAAAAGCCGGGTGTGGACTTCGACCGCGACGCGATCGTGATGCGCATAGAGACCGCTGACGCTGAGAGGACTATAAACCCCGGCCAGACCGTGAGGTTCGACAGGGACGGCGAGCAGCAGGTCAAGGTCACGCTGTACGACACGGTCAACGACGTGGTGAGGTACGAGGTGAGGCGCACCTTCAGGATAGTCTCGAACAATCTCACCTTGGAGGTGCTGTCACCGGAGAACGGCACCACCTACTCTTCTGACGTGATCCTGAAGGCCAGGTCTTTCGGGCTGTGCAGGTTCAGGCTAAACGAGGGGCAGGAGGCTGACCTGGTCACTGGGCTTCCCCTCAATCCTGTAAAGGGCGAGAACTTCCTCGAGGTCATGTGCAAGGACCCATACTCGCAGGAGTTCATCAAGCAGGACATATTCTTCGTCTACAAGCCCAAGATTGAGCTGTTGGCAGGAACTGTCAAGGTCCTCGACTCGGTGGTCCAGAGCATCAGGAGCGAGGAGGAGGTGCCGGTGACTGCCGACTTCGAGGCTGTCAGGCGGGCCATCGAAAAGGATATCGCCCGGACGCAGCCGCAGGCCGGGTCTGAGGACGTGGCAAATGAGGTTTCGCGCGTCGAGGCCAGGGCCCAGGCCACCCAGAAGCGCGCAAGCATATCAAAGAGCGTCAAGCAGGTCAAGAAGAAGAACGAGACCGAGATCAGGATCAGGATCGATCCTGAGGTCGTTCTGTACAACTTCTCTGTCTACGAGGACATCCCAAAAGACGTTGCGTACTCAGCATCTGAGATCGAGAGCAACCACCCCTTCACGGTCATCGAGAGCGACCCGCTTATCGTCTGGTCGTTTGCAAAAGTCGACCAGGAGATCGAGATAACCTACTCGGTGAAGGGAGACGTCTCATCGAGCAAGGTGAGGGGCGCGTCGACCGTCGCGGTCGCAGGGACCATAACCAGCCAGACTGTGGGGATATCAATGTTCGACCTGTGGCCGCTGCTCATAATACCCCTTGTCTCGGTGTTCTTCATCTTCTTTCACCGGTTCTCGCCCCACACAGTCAAGATGGACGAGCACATGGGCATGCTCATCGAGTACGTCGAGCAGGCCAGGGAGATGGGCGGCGGCGACAAGGCCATCAGGAAGCGGCTCGAGGAGAGCGGGTGGCCCTCCCACCTGGTTAACCAGGCCATCAAGCAGGCTCAGAAAGCATCCTGACGCTCCTGACTGTTTCTACGAGGAATGTGACGTAGCCGAACAGGTAGAAGAGCGCAGTCGTCACCATGAACAGGACGATTGCGAACATCAGGTGGTAGTACCACGTCCCAGCAAGCATCTCGAGAAGGGAGTAGTAGTACGCCATTATGGACTGCAGGAAGTAGAGGTTGTACACTGTGAACAGCAGCAGGGATGCGGCCGTCGCCAGGCCTATCAGCAGGCGCCTCATGTGGTGGGCGAGCAGCGATGCGATGAAGACGAAAAGGGCAGCAGCAAAGGCCGTTCCTATGTAAGGCGCCGGGAAGGTGGTGATGTCCACCCCGACCAGGCCTTCGGCGATCATCGGCTTGAAGGCGAGAGCCGGGTTCAGTATTAGGCTGGTAAGGGACGCGAGGAAGATCGAGAGCAGCCAGGCGGGAATCCTGGGCGCCCTTCCGTTCTTGAGCACTGCCCAAAGCATCGGCACCCAAAGCGATGCCCCGACCACGGCCAGTATGGTGAACAGGTAGGTGGCCGCGAGCCCTATGGCGTCAGGCAGCGCGGTGATTCCCACGTGGTGCGCGGCTATCCTGACCAGTGGCACGTGCGTCGCAGGGTCGAGCCCCGCGAAGTAGTAGGGGTTGACCACGCCGGTGATGTAGGGGATGATGAAGACGGAGAGGTCTACCAAAACGCGCAGGCATATCAGGCCTGCCACGCCCAGGAAGAGGGTGCGCTTGGACAGGAAGAGGTTGATGAACTGCTGGATGAACCTGTCGCCCGCGTCGCCCGCCCTGTGGATGATGGAAGTCTCGTGGTGCTTCTTGTACATGAGCAGGTAGTAGAACAGGGCGATCATGAGCAGCGGCGCGTCTACCGCTATCGAGAGCCATTCCATGATGGGATCGAAGATGAACAGGTAGAAGCTCGTGAGCACGAACAGCACGAGGAACACCCGCAGCAGCTTCTTTCCAAGGCTGTCAGGCGGGTCTCCGGTGCCTATAAGCATGGCAAGGATGCTAGGCTCTGCGAAGTGGCTCCTCAGCCCGATGACTACTGAGGTTACTATGAGCAGGAGGGTGCCGAGGGTAAAGGAATAGAACTGTATCTGGGCTGAGTAGATTGAGATGATGGTGAAGATGCTGGACAGCGCCTGCGTCTCGTCTGCAGCGAAGTAGTGGACGAATCCCTTTATCACCAGCAAAAAGAAGGTGGCGAGGATCAGGCGGTCGCGCGTCTTGTTCCTGTGGCCGAACAGCACCCTGGATATCTGGAGGCGGCCGAACACGTAGCCTATCGCTGTCCACGAGATGACCTTTTTTAGGAAGTCGAGCTCGCCGAAGAGGTTGCCCGTGATATCAAGCACGTTCAGTGCGATGATGAGGAAGATTATTATCTCCTCGATCCCCAAGGATAGCTTCTTTAGGTACTCGAAGACGTAGGTGTGGAAGTAGTACTCCTTTACGACGTCCTCCTTTTCGTCAGCGACCTTGTGGATGACGTGGTCGATGGCCTCGTCGTCGTAGCCTGCGAGTATGAGCTTCTCTTTTATCCTGTCGAGGGAGAATCCGCGGTCGAGCTCTTTTTTGACGTATTTAGTAAGCTGGCCGTACTTCAGGGCCACCACCTCTTTTGGAGATTTTATTAGAATGAGGGTATTTAAAACTTGCTACACGAACCACGGCTTGTGGATGCAGTCCTCCACTTTGAAATGAGGGTCTTCCTTTACGCAGTCAGCCAGAGCCTGTAGGGTCCTCAATTTCTCAGCGTCGCGGTCGTAAGGGTTGTGCACCTGTACCCGCTCGTTGTGCCTGGCATATATTGATAGCAATATCAACGCGGCTTCTGTCTTCCTCTCCGCGTTAATCCTGTTGAGGTAATCATTGGCCTTGTCCTTGACCCTTGAGATCGCAATCTCAGCTACCAGTTTAGTCTCTGCCCTTACGAGGCCGACCTTCATCTCATACCTGTTTTGAAGGGACTGAGCCACCCTCTCGAGCAGCTGGTAGAAGTACCTGAGCTGCAGCAGCTCCCCGTTGGTCTCATAGCCATTCCCGTTCGTCACATTTTCCTCTATTATGTCTTTTATTGTCTTGGCCATTGAGTCACCTCTTCCCCCTTTATTTTTAAAGGTTTGCACGTCGAAACCCTTTTATAATAGCAATACTAGTATTGACTGTGATAAACAACTAATAGGTGGCGGATGGATAAGACATTCATACTCTGGATTGTCGTGCTCGGTGCGATAGTTGGCGTGGCCGCGTGGGTGGGCTCAACGTTCTCCCACACAGGCATGGCTGTCCAGGAGGTCAGCAAGACCGTGGAGGTCCTGACTGTCAAAGACTGTGTGGTGGAGATCGATGACGACTGGAACACGTGCTGCTTCAATGCATGCAATGATTTCTGCGAGGCCCAAGGCCAAAAGTACACCTTCCACCACCCAAACAAGCGCCAGTGCGGGTGCTGGTGCGACTAGAAAGGTGATATCATGAAAAGAATATTGAAGGGACTAGCCGCAGGGCTCCTCGGAGCATCCCTTGCGTTGTACTCCTGCGACAGTCCGACCAGGTACGAGGAAAAGATAGTGGAAGTCGAGGTCCCGGTCCCGGTCGAGAACCGCGACGTATACGGATGGGTCGAGTGGGAGCCTGACGGCACGTGGCCGTCCTTCAACTCGATGCTCTACGACGAATTCGACGACAGCTACATACTGACAGGCCTTATCATCAGGGACTACATGTACGGCTTCGAGCCTGGAGAGTACCTGGGCTTCCAGTACACATGGGACGACAACACGTATCATTCAAACGACTACAACTGGCTCTACCCTTTCGTTCCTGAGGGCAGGTACCAGGCTGACGCCGAGCTGATCATCGACGATGACCTCTACTACGCGATATCTTCGACTTTCCACCACAGCGGCCCTGACGGCGACACCAGAGCGCCCGACCTGTTCCTGTATTACCAGGGCACGCTGGGCAAGGCAGCGCTTCCCAAGCCCGTCGACCTGCAAAAGGACGCTCTCTACCTGTTCCCAGAGGTGTACGACGCCTTCGAGCGCGACGGCAGGCTTGAGAGGATGCGCAAGATGAACGTCGTTCGCATGAACGGGCAGGAGGAGACGTACTTCCGCTCAAGAGCTCAGGAGAGGAGCAGGCTCGAGAAGATCGTAAAGGAAGGAAGGGTCAGCCAAACAGGCCATTCAGAGCGTATGCGATAAAGCCGAGCACGATTACCCACCCTATGACCTTGGCTATTTTTTTCAGCTTGCTGCGGTCGACCAGCTCGGTCTCGTGAGGCGCCAGATCGCTTTGCACAGTCGAGCTTATCGCATGGGCGATGGCCCTCTGCTTGGAGATCTCCTTTTCCAGATCGGCAATCTCCTTTTGGTCTTTCAGCTCTTCGAGCTTCTTGGCTCTCTCAAGCTTGGCCTTGGCTGCCTGCAGCTTCTGCGCGTGGTGGGCCCTGTAGAACATGATCAGGTTCGTTCCGCACTTGGGGCATGCCTTCCAGCCCTGCTGGAGCCTCGTTCCGCAGTTAGGGCAGAAATTCATGTTTAACCATTTAGCTTAATGCCTATATAAAATTTTCTCACGAGGCGCTAGTAGTTCTTAGAGAAGTATATCTCGACCTTGGCATCCTTTCCGCAATGGACGCATTTCTTGGACTTGGGAGGCTTCGACCCGAGCGGCGTGCACCTGCTGGTCGCACCTCCTGTCTTGTCCTTGATCCAGTCCTCGCATTCGCTCTCCCCGCAGAAGTAGGTCTTCACCAGCTTGCGCGACTGGATGAGGTCCATGAACGCGTCCCAGTCTGCTGTCTCGAAAGTGCTGTCCTCCATTGTCTTGCGGGCCTTGGCGAGCATGTCGGCGTGCATCGATTCCAGCAGCTTTTTTATGGACTTCTTCACTTCAGAAAGCTTCACAGCCAGTTTCTCGCCGGTGTCCCTGCGGACTAAGACAACCTGCTTTGCGGCGAGGTCCTTTGGGCCCAGCTCTAGCCTGAGCGGTATCCCTTTGAGCTCCCAATGGTTGAACTTCCACCCTGGGCTGTACTCCTCCCTTTCGTCGAATAGCGGGTTGAACTGGGACAGGTCCGCTCCCAGCTTCTGGGCTGCCTTCACGACCGCATCCCTGTCCTTCTTGGTGAGTATCGGGATTATCACGAGCTTGTGCGGGGCGAGCCTGGGAGGCAGAACGAGGCCCTTGTCGTCCCCGTGTACCATGACCACCGCGCCGAGAAGGCGGGTGGAGAAGCCCCAGCTGTTCTGCCACGGGGTGTGCTTCTTCTCATCCTTTCCGATGTATTCTATTCCGAATGCCTTGGCAAACGACTGCCCAAGGTTGTGGCTTGTCCCCATCTGAAGGGCCTTGCCGTCTGGCATGAATCCTTCGATGGTCGTGGTGTACTTGGCTCCGGCGAACTTCTCCTTCTCTGTCTTGGTGCCCATGAGAACCGGGATGGCCAGAATTTCTTCGGAGAGGCGCTGGTACTCTTTTATTATCATAATGGTCTCCCTGTCGCACTCCTCCTCTGTTTCGTAGACGCAGTGTCCCTCCTGCCAGAGGAACTCCCTGCTCCTCAGGAATAGCTTTACATCCTTCACCTCCCAGCGGATTATGTTGCACCACTGGTTGATCCGCAGGGGCAGGTCCCTCCAAGACCTGATCCACCGCGAATAGGAATCGTACATGATGGTCTCAGAGGTCGGCCTCAGCGCCAGCCGTTCGCCCTTCTCCTCGTCCTTGTTGGCGACCCAAGCCACCTCGGGCTCGAATCCCTCCACGTGCTTGGACTCCCTCCGAAAGAACGACTCAGGTATGAAGATTGGGAAGTAGGCGTTCCTTATGCCCATCGCCTTGAGGCGGCCGTTGAAGTAGTCTGTGATGGCCTGCCAAAGCTCGTAGCCGTCAGGCCTGATGACCATGCATCCCCTGACTGGCGCGAGGTCCGCAAGCTCGCTCTTAAGGACGATCTGGGAATACCACTCCACCATGTCATCCTTCTTCTTGACAGTCAGCCCTAGCTCGTTCATGTGCAGAAGGGTCGTAGGAGCCTTATTTAAAGGTTATGATTATCGGCCCAGCTCCTTGAGCCTCTGAGTGATGCCGAACTTCTCCCGGAAGGTGGCTAGCAGGTACTCTGCTCCAGGCTCGAAACGCTCAAGTACCTCGTCTTTCAGAATCTTGTCATTCAGGACCACGGTTCCGGGCTTCCCGTCCTTGTCCTGTATCTGGTAGGTGTCGGCACCCTTCCTGTAGGTCAGGACCGCTTCCTTGTCCTTCCTGAAGGTGTACGAGACCAGGATCCTGTCATCCTCATTGCTCGCTATGCACCTGAAGCCGACAGGCTCCTTGTTCCTGTCCAGGAGCCTCATGAAGTTGATGGGCGAGCTAATCTCTGTAGGGTAGATCCTCTGGGGCGGCGCCTTCCCGTACTCGTAGGAATAGGAGCCGTTCTTGACTCCTATGACCACCATGTCGTCAATGGAAAACTTCTTGTTCAGGACCTTCTCTGCCACAGGATCGAAGGCCTTCTCGATTGCTGGCTGGAGCCCGTGCACGCCGTACTGCTCAGAGAAGCCCTTGCTTATGATCCTGTCTTTTGCGTTTTTTGTGAAGTCGACGTTGACCCCGAAGTCCCGCACCACTTTCGAGACCTCGAGCTCGAAGATGCTTCGCGCGTCGTCCTTGCCGAGCAATCTGAACCTTATCGTAGATGACAGGTGTCCGAGGACTGAGGGATTTTCTTGCTTGTCCTTTTCTGGGTGGAAACCAATACCCTCCCTGCTCTCCTTGCTCCTGTCTAGGAGGATGAAGAGCTTCTGGCTGTAATTGTAATGCTCGCTTCCCTTGAAAGTCTCGCCCATCTCGAAAAGCGTCCTCAGGAAGTTCTTGAGCCTGGCGTTTGCGTACATGTACTGGTCGAGCATAATGATGCCGAATCCCGGATACCTCTCTTGGTAGGAGCTGATGGTCCTTACGTCGTCTTCGAGCGCGTTCTGGAGCGTGCTTGCTGAGTTGTAGTCGTAGCGGTCCATATAATCCGAGCAGTCCAGCTTGAGTATCGGTATCTCCTCCTGCTCGATTCCATCGAACAGCAGCCTGTTCAGGCTCTCGGCAGTGTAGGATATCCCGACGCCGCGGGGTCCATGGAACTTGAGCACCTTGGGCCTGTCAATGGTCTCCCTTGTGACCATCATCCTTATGTGGTGCACCAGTTCGTGGATGGCCTCATCCTGACCCACGATCCTCCTCTTCAGATTATCCTCAAGTCCTATCACGGACTGCCGCAAATCCTTGGCCTTGAGGTTCCTCGGTGCCGAGAGCTGGTCGCTCCTGACGAAGGATATGCCTTCAGGCGATCTCACGAGCGCGGCCTTCCCGCCTGCCACCTCTTCCATCACTGTGCTCATGTTGCCTAGCTGGTGGGCAAGCTCCTGGTTCTTCTGTATGACATCCGCCGCCCTTGACTCCAAGTCGCTGTAGTCCTCGCAGAGTTCTTCATACAGCTGGGAAATCTCATCGTCTCTCTCGCTCAGCCGCCTGTTCTTCTCGATCAGATCGGCGATCTTCTGCTCTTGGAGCTTGATTGTGACCATGTCTTCCAGCTTCTCTTCTCTTGCGCTTTTTTTGGCGGATCTCCTTCTCCTTGTAACCATGATATTTCTCTCTGAAAAGATGATTATAAAAAACTTATCTTTGACAAAAGTATTTAAAGGAGGCATACCTATCCTTGGCCATGCCGATTCTAGAGACGATCCCGAGCTACGCCGCCCAGTTTGCTTCGCATTTCATCTTCCCGAAGGCCCTGTACAGCCTTGCCGCGTTGGCTGCCCTGATCCTCATCTACCTTCTCAGGCCCAAGCCCCTCCGCAAGACCATACCCTCCCTCATGTTCCTCCTAAAGGAGAAGGGGAAGATGAAGAAGTACTCCCTCTTCAGGTTCCTAATAAAGGACTGGCTCGTCATAATCCAGCTTTTGGTGCTGGCGGCTTTCGCAGTAGCAGCAGCTGTGCCCTTCATCCTAGATGAAAAGGACCTTTACGGCGAAGCGACTGTGCTGGTCGTCGACGTCTCCGCAAGCAGCAAGGTGAGAATCGACGGCGAGACCAGGTTCGAATCCTCAGTTGAGACCGCGAAGAGCTACGTAGGGGACGTGACCAGCGTGATATCAGCCGGAAGCTTCGCGCAGCTCGTGGTCCAGGACGCAGGCAGGGCCGACGCCCGAAAAGCGCTCTCTGAGCTGCACCCGACCGACATGACCACGAGCCTTGAGGATGCGCTCGATATGGCCGAAGACGTCCTCGGCACCAGGGCTGGCCGGGTCGTGGTGTTCTCAGACATGCAGGGCGTCGGGGAGGACTTCGACATCACCCGCAGGATAATAGAGTCCAAGGGAAGCACTGTGACCATAATCGACCCCGAGACCGGGAAGGAATCGGGCTACCAGGCCAGGGGCAACATAGGCATAATAGACCTGCAGGTGGATGACGACAATACTGTGGTGTACACCAAGAACTATGACCCAGTCAGGCACGACATAACCATCAATTTCGGCCAGACCGCGCAGACGATCGAGGCCATGCCCGGACAGATAGTGCCCGTGAGCTTCAAGACGCCGCCGGGCAACGCGGAGATTACCGTGTCGCACGGAGGGGGAGAGTTCAAGGACATCTTCCCTGCTGACGACACAGCCTACCTCAGCACGCCGGAGAAAAAGGATGTGAGGGTCCTGATCATCACCAACAGGCAGGAAAGCTACATCGCAGACGCGCTCCTATCCCTTCCAAACGTCAAGGTGGACTACGCAAACCCGCCCATAATACCCTCGCTTGACTATGACGTGATCATACTCAACCAGGTGAGGTCTGAGATGATAATCCCCGGGACGCTGCGGGACATCCAGGAGAAGGTGCTCGCTGGCGCGACGTTCATAATGGTCGTCCAGGATGACATCTTCTCGGTTGAGTACTACGGCATGAACCCGGTGCGGTTCGTCGCGCGGGGCAACAGCACCACGGTCTGGACCGATGAGACCAGCGCGCTTACCAAGGACATAGAGATAGGCTACGTAGCAAAGCACCTGGTGGTGCAGGCCGAGGACGGGACTGCCGTGGTTGCGAGCACTTCCGACAATGTCCCCATCATCGCCTACAAGACGTACGGGGAGGGCATCTCTATGTACTACGGCATATACGACGACCTCTCGGACTTCAGGCTGAGCCCTGACTACCCCCTCTTCTGGAACCAGCTGATAACCAGCTTCATGAGGAAGGAGGACCTCGGCAGCCTGAACATGAGGACAGGGAGGATCCTCCAGTTCCCTGACGACGTCACCGTGACCACCCCTAGAGGCCAGTGGAAGGGCAAGGTCCTCGTGCTCGAGGATGCGGGTTTCTACCAGTTCAACGACAAGACCGTGGCAGTCAACCTCCTCAGCGAAGTCGAGTCCAAGGTCCTCGCACCCCCCCACGTGAGCCAGGCAGGAGGGGTCGGCCAAGGTGACGGCATGGTGTTGGTCCAGAAGGGCTTCCTCATGGAGGCGCTCGCTGCCCTGGTTCTGCTAATGCTAGTCGAGATTTTCTTCATCAAGTTCAGGGGTGACGTGTGATGCTGGAGACATTCGCCCTGGAGAGCCCCTGGATGCTTACGCTGATAGTGCCGCTGATGATCGCCATCGTGCTGCTGCTCCGCTGGGACATGGTCAAGCTCGATGACAGGGGTTATGCCCGCAGGAGGAGGATGACCCTCAGGTTCATCATAATAGTCTTCCACTTCGTTGTGATACTCCTGCTGGCCATTGCAGCTGCAAGGCCTTACTACGAGATTCACGAGGTCACGGCAGGTGAGCCTTCCCTGACCTTCATCATCGACAACTCGAGCTCTTTTGAGCTGTACAACACCACGCCGGTCAACGAGCTGATAGCCGGGCTTTCCGATAGGATACCTGTCGAGGTACTGTATTCCGGCGGGGCGACCAGGTCGCCGCTGGGAGACGACCTGCTCTCGACCCTCAGGTTGGACCGGAACATCATCCTGGTTAGCGACGGCAGGGCCAATACAGGAAGCGACCTCGGCGACGTCGCCCTTTACTCGCAGACCCTAAATGCGTCCATAAGCACGCTCAACCTCACACCGAGCCATTCCGACCTGGCAATAGCAATCGACGGACCCTCCCAGTCCGTGGCTGACGTAGAAAACGTCTTCACCGTGAGGGTGACATCCTCAGGAAAGATGTCGCAGTACAGGCTGATCGTGACCGTGGATGACAGGACCGTCATCAACAAGGACACCGACAGCGCGGTCACCACCCTGCGCTACGGCTGGATCGGCGAGGGCTACCACAGAATATCCGCAAGGATTGAGTCAGTTCTAGGAGAGGACTACTTCCTGCAAAACAACGTCGCTTACAAGACCATCCAGATTCTCAACAAGCCTGAGATACTGCTGGTTTCTGAGAGGTCGACCTCGCTCGACACGTTCTTCGAGCGCCTCTACGACGTCACGACCAGCACTAGCATTCCGGACGACCTCTCCGCCTACTACGCGGTCGTTCTCAACGACCTGCCCATCGAAGCTGTCGAGGAGCATGTCGACGACCTGGTGGCTTTCGCAAACGACGGTAACGGCCTGGTTGTGATTGGGGGTTTCAAATCCTTCAATTTCGGAGGATACGAGAGCTCGCGTTTCGAGACCCTTCTGCCTGTGAACATAGGTCAGGGCGAAGAGGACTTCGAGGGGGACGTGAACATAGTGCTCCTCATCGACGTTTCGCCTAGTACCGGCTACCTGCGCCAGGGCTATGGCCTCATCCCTGACATAGACAGGGAGAAGGCCCTGGCGATTGGAATCATCGACGACATCAAGGAGAGCAGCAATGTCGGAGTGCTGGGATTCTACAACAAGTATGTCGTGATATCCGACGTAACAGGCCTGCTCAACAAGAAGGAGCTGATCAAGGAAAAGATAACCCACCTGGACCCGCTCACATGGAAGGAGGGAGAAAACTACGCAACCAGCTTCTACGTGGGCCTCTACGGAGCTTACGAGGTCATGAGGGAGAAGAGGGGGAGCAAGAACATAATCCTGCTGTCTGACGGCCAGTTTCCCAACGACTACGAGAAAAACGCAGCCATCAACTACGTCTACGAGCTGGGCAAGATAGGCGTGAAGGTGTACACCATAGGTGTGGGCAGCATCGTCGACGAGGAGAACATGCTGGCCTTAGCCCGCAACGGGAACGGACTCTACTTCCACGCGAATGAGTCGAGCAAGATAAAGATACTCTTCGGCGAGAGCTTAGAAGAGGAGATCCCGCAGGAGGAGGAAGGCAAGTACAGCATGGTGGTGATGAATTCCGACCATTACATAACCAGCGACCTTTCCATCGACGCTTCGATGTTTGGCTACAACTCAGTCATCCCCAAGCGTAACGCCAAGCTGCTCGTCTCCCTCGACAACGGCCAGCCTGCGCTGACTGTGTGGCGGTACGGTCTCGGGCGGGTAGCTGCGCTCACCACCTTCTCTGGGGAGAACTCTCTGGGCGCTCTGCTTTCTCGGGAGAACTCGCAGTTCATAGTGAGGGTCGTCAACTGGGCTGTCGGCAACCCGCAGAGGAAGAAGGATTACTACGTGGACGTCCCTGACACCCGCATCTACGCGCCGACAGAGGTCTTCGTGCAGAGCCCCTCATATCCCGCGATAGGGGACCTGGTTTTCTACAAGGTCGAGGACAACAGCTATCTCTCAGAGTTCGTGCCTGACAAGAAGGGTTTCCAGGAGCTCGAAGGAGCAGAGTACGCTGTCAACTACGAGCGTGAATTCAGCGCCCTCGGAAACGACCCCGAGTTCTATGGCATGATCACCTCATCCGGAGGGCGGGTCTTCCGGCCGGACGACGCTGAAGGGATGCTGGAGTACGCGAGGACGCGAGCGCGACGTCTCAGGGTCACGAAGGTGCCGCTCTCCTGGATCTTCGTCATCATAGCGATGGTAGTTTACTTCATCGAGGTTGTCATACGCCGCCTGATCCGAACCTTTGGAAAGTAATAAATAGGACAAATCGTTTAGTGGGAGCATGAGCAAGTACCTGGCAAAGAACCTCAATTTCTTCATGCTACTACTAGTCTTTGTTATCATCCTGACCTCTGTTGGGGTGGGGGTTTACTACGTTCTGTCGTACGCGAGAATCACTGACCAGTACCAGCAGAAGGCGACTGAGCTAACCCAGATCACCCAAGAGCTAGCCTCCACCAAGGACAATCTCAATTACTATTCCAGCAAGTTCAACGAGACTTCGGACGAACTAAACGCGATAAAGGTCGATCTGGACAAGTACGATTCGCTGTACATGAACGTGACAGGCGAGCTGGACAAGACACGCACCGAGTTGACCGGGGAGATAAAGGACCTCGAGGACAATCTCGACGACACTATTGAGGAGCTGGACGCCAAGAAGGCAGAGATAGTCATACTGAACAAGCAGCTCGTCAACACCGAGGAAAACCTCACACGCTACCGCGGATGGTACCTGGAGCAGCTGAACGAGACCCAGCAGTGGAAGATCAAGTATGAGGACCTGGAGAATGACTACGAGGACCTCATGGACGAGTGCAACGCGACGGGCTGATCCTGATGGAACACGAGAGCAACATAATCGGCCTCTTCGGGGCGTTGAAGTTCGAGCTGGTTAAGATCGCGCTCATAAACTCGATACTCAACGGGTGCATAGTCTTCCTCATCCTGTACCTCTTCCTCTCCTTCACACCGCTTGGCTTCATGATTCCGCTCTACATAGCCCTCGCTTACGCCCTCGTCTCGTTCTACCTTACCGCATCCCAGGCCAGGATAAACAGGTTCGAGGACCAAAACCCAGCCATGAGGGAGATACTCAGGACGGCCGAGGACAACAAGAACGAGGACAACATCATGGTCAAGGGGCTCTTTGCAGAGGTCATGAGGAAGGCCAAGAGCGTTTCCAGCTACACTGTCATCAACCCCAAACGGATGGTCAGCAAGGTCATCAGCATCCAGCTGCTGGTGTTCGTGCTGATATTCATGCACTCCATGAGCATTTCAATGCTGCAGATAGGCGATTACATCGGCGCGCTGTCCCCGGCTGAGTTCGTTTCTGACAGCTTCTTTGGGGATGACATAAGCCCTTCTGATGACATAATCTACGGGGACGCAAGACCCCTTCCGATCGGCGACCAGGAGATTCAGATTGAGGTCAACCCGTCAGGGGTGGGGGTGGACATTAGCAAGATAGACGAATCTCCGCTGAGGGAGAATGACTTCCGCAGGGAAGTCGAGGGCGATGAGGGCTTCGCCGTCGCTGACGCCTCGTACGATGACGGCATCACGAAGAAAGAGCAGGCTATAGTCAAGGAATACTTCACAAGGATTAACGAGAGGGATTGAAAAGATATTTAAAGGGGTCAGGCCTTTCGTGCTTTACTGAGGTGAGGAAGGGTGAGTGAGGACATATCAAGTGTTCGAAACATAGACAAGCTGCGTGAGACTTTCACAAAGGTTTCCAAAGAGGTGGCCAAGGTAATCGTCGGCCAGCAGGAGGTCATCGACCAGATTCTCGTGTCGATTCTCTGCGACGGCAACGCCCTCCTTGAGAGCTATCCGGGAATGGGAAAGACCCTCATGTGCAAGACCGTCTCAGAGGTGCTCAAGCTCAAGTTCTCCAGGATCCAGAACACTCCCGACCTCATGCCCTCCGACATCACGGGAACCTATATCATAGAGGAGATAGAGGGCAAAAAGCAGTTCCGCTTCCAGAAAGGGCCGGTGTTCGCAAACATAGTCCTGGCAGACGAGATAAACAGGGCGACGCCCAAGACGCAGGCCGCGCTCCTCGAGGCGATGCAGGAAAAGCAGGTCACTGTCGGATCGATGACCTTCCCGCTTGAGCGCCCCTTCTTTGTGCTTGCCACGCAGAACCCCATCGAGCAGGAGGGGACCTACCCCCTGCCGGAAGCGCAGGTCGACAGGTTCCTGCTCAAGATACTGGTTGATTACCCGACCCCTGAGGAGGAGCGCGAGATTGTGGAGCGCTATACCAAGGAGATCACACAGTCGGGCGTAAGGGAGCTGCTCAGCGGCGCTTCGATTCTGGCGCTGCAGAACCTCACCCGACAGGTCCCAATCGCAAACGACTACAAAAAGAAGGTAGTCGATGTCGTCACGAAGACCAGGAGCAACAAGGAGACCATCGAGTACGGCGCATCACCCCGGGCATCGATTGGATGGGTCCTGGCAGCTAAGGCCAACGC
>CAZPJY010000027.1:0-2526 GCA_964587045.1 uncultured Methanosarcinales archaeon | reverse complement strand
GTATGTCAGCATGGACGACATCAAGGCTATGGCGCACCCTGTCCTCAGGCACCGTCTAATCCTGAGCTTCAAGGCGGAGAAGGACGGTCTGAAGCCTGACGACATCATACGCGATCTCGTAAAATGATTGGCTCATTGAACTCACCACACAACAAGAGGGGGATGACACTCTCCTACAGGTTGTTCTTCCAATTCTGCAAGAAGCTGTAAGGAGGAATAATAATTGAAAAGTAAAAAACCGAAAGTGTGGAAAGGCTTCACAATACTCTTCATAACAATAACAGCAATCGTAATCCTTTTCGGAACCATTAAAATTATAGAGGTATGCGAAAAGACAGGCAGCGCAAAATTAAGTTCGGAAACACAAAAACAACACCTGATCAAAGCACAAATTAACATAATCACTGACAAACAACGCAAAGCGGACAAAGGAGATCAAAAAGTGCAAGATATAATATTCTTAGGAAACCCGCTACGAGATTGGATTTCGTTAACAACCTACAATAATGGAACCATGTGCCTGTGCGTGGACGACAACAACACATTCCAAGAACTTTGCTTACACAACATAAGATTCAAAGAGCATTATACAGTAACAATAAACGCAAACCACACGCAAACCGTACTCAGGGCTGGAGACCAAACAGCAATAAAGAAAATTAACTACACTTACTATGACTGGGATGAAGGACAATTGGTCCTGGGAGGATGCTACAATCCATTGATAAACTACACGCATTGCAACGACTACGACTTCGGAGGCAGAATCCTATCAGCAAACATAAGTCTGCCGGTAAGAACCAAGGAAGGGATGGTAGTAAAATGATAGATCTCACCTTTTTGCGGCACCTGGACCGCTTCTCGCTGATAATCAAGAAGAGGATAACCTCAAGCTATTCCGGCGGCCGGCGCTCCCACTCCTTTGGCAGGGGCCTGGTCTTCAAGGACTTCAGGAGCTACGTGCCCGGTGATGACTTCAGGCTCATCGACTGGAGGGTTTACGGCCGGACCGAGCACTTCTACATCAAGACCTTTGAGGAGGAGCGCAACCTCGAGGTGCACGTGCTGGTGGATGCTAGCAACAGCATGGACTTCGGCAGGAAGATAACCAAGTTCGAGTACGCGTCCATGATAGGCCTTGGGTTCTCCTACATGGCTATGAGGAACAACGAAAAGTTCGAGTTCTCGACCTTCGCAGAGGAGCTGAACTCGTTCAAAGCGCGCAGGGGCAAGAACCAGCTGGTGAGCATCGTCGACAGGGTCGAGGCTTTCCCTGTCAGGGGCAAGTCGGAGTTCCGCAAGTGCCTGGCTGAGTTCAAGAAGATGATCAAGACGACGTCGCTCATCGTCATAGTATCCGATCTGCTCTTCGACCTCGAGGAGCTGCGTGAAACCCTCACCAGATTCAAACGCAACCAGATAATCGTCGTGCAGGTCCTCGACCCGATTGAGAGGGAAATCGATTACGAGGGTGACGTCATCCTCAAGGACTCGGAGACCAACGAGCTGTACCGTACCTTCATCAGCAGGCGTACCAAGATGAACCTGAACACCGACCTCAACACCCATATCGAGAATCTCAAGCACATGTGCGACGACTTCAACGTGGAATTCCGGTCCGTTCTGACCGACCAGCCCATTTTCGACGTCTTCTACAACATACTCGCGTAAGATTTATTAATGACTCTGCCTTGCGCTACTGTGTGAGATACATACCTTTTTTGCTGCTGCTGGTAGTCATCGCAGGATGCAGCACTCAGCCCGAGATGGTTCCTGCTGACAAGCCCCTCCCACTGGTGGACCCTTTCATGGTCCGGGGCCAATTCGAAGACACGCCGCAGTACGAGGATGTCAGCATCCAGACCCCTGACGGCGTTCTCAAGGGGACGCTGCTTGAGATTGATCCCTCATACCGGACTCTGGTGCTGCTGCACATGCTTGGAGGCGATAGGAGGACCTGGAAGCCATTCATGGACGAAGACCTCAACGGTACCTTGAACCTGCTTGCCATCGACATGAGAGGGCATGGGGAGTCGTTCGGCGACTACAGGGAGTACACCGACGCCGACTTCGCAGGCATGGTGACTGATATGGCCCAAGTCATGGATTTTCTTGACAGCAGGGGGCTCGACAACACCTGCATCATAGGAGCGAGCATCGGGGCCAATGTCGCGCTGAAGTACGCGATGAACGACACTTCGATCAAGTGTGTTGTGCTCCTCTCACCCGGCAAGTCTTACAAGGGGATAGGTATCGAGACTGAAGCTGCTATTTTCAAGCGGCCCATGCTGATCGTGGTGAGTCTCGAGGACACATATGCTTACGAGTCTGCGAACGACTTCAAGAAGGCCAACCCGCTTATCAGCTTGAAGACCTACATGAACGCGGGCCACGGCACAACGATGCTTGAGCGTGAGAGCAGGCTCGGGCCTTTCATCTACGAATGGGTTTCAGAAAAATAAATATACCACTGCGCAGTTTTGTGAACAGATGAAAAAATCCTTGATCCTTGCTGTCATGCTCATT
>CAZPJY010000026.1:0-25472 GCA_964587045.1 uncultured Methanosarcinales archaeon | reverse complement strand
CATCCAAAAGCAGCTCACACTTACCAACTACTCGGACCAGCTGGCCGTACTCGAGATAATACCAAAAGAGGTAGTGCCGCTGACGGACGAGATAGAGATCATAGGAACTGAGGGCGAGGTGATCGATCGCGACCCCATGCTCATGTTCGAGCCAGACGACCGCCTCACCATCAGGTACATGGTAACCAAGCCCCTTGACATATCGCTGGTCGAGCAGTTCCACACAGTCATGGTCTACAAGGAACCACCGGCATCCTCTGGCTCGATAACAGGGTCTGCAGTGGTCGAGATGGTCACTACCTACAGCACCTTCTCAATAATCGCCCTCATAGTCGGGCTGCTGATGATAACAGGATATGTGGTGGTCTTCTCGCCGGTAGAGATACAGGGCCTGACCCTTCCAAAAGCCCATATAAAGGCAAAGAAAGTGCTCAAGGCCGGCAACAAGGCGATGAACGCCATAGAAAAGCAGGACTTGGCCAAGCTCAAGAAACACTACCATGAGATGTACAAGTGGTACGAGAAGCTCCCTGAGAAGGGCAAGGGTGAGGTCTACGAGATAATCGACCACATATACAACGAGTACAACGTCATGAACATGAGGAGGATAATCGACATAATGGGCAAATACCTCCAGGCAGGAGACATTGAGGCCGTAAAGGCAATCAACCAAAATGTCACAAGGTATTATGAAGCGCTGGGAGATCCTTATAAGGAGAAGATTGCAGGTGATGTGATAAGGTTCAACATGGAACTATCCATGAAGGATAACTAAATAATTTAAAGACAACCGAGGGGAAAAAGAGATGATGTCAAGAGTAACACTGCTGATACTGTTCTTTTTGGTACTGACATCAGCCGCAGGCATGGCCTACGAGGAGAAGATCTACCTTTTCAGGCCGGAATCCAAGTACATCACCTCAGACTACGTGGTTCCTGAGTACCTATCTAGCGAGGACCTCATCTTCTTCACCTGCATAGAGGAGGACTACCCCTTGCGCTCATCAGTCCTTTGCCTGGACACCAACAGCTTCGAGGACCTGCCCCTGCTGAAATGGGAGAGCGGAAACGAGTACTGCTACATAGCAGGCTATGACCTGGACCAGATGGACTGCAGGAACCTGGAACTGCAGTCGGCATACGTAAAGGATGAGGAGACCGTGAAGATAACCAAGGAGGTCAGGGTAAACGAGCTCACCAAGTCCATAGACAAGATAATCCGGACCCAGTACAGCGATGGCGGCTGGCGCGACGCCCTCAGCACAGCAGCAGGCATCTGGTCCCTCTCACGCTATCCTGAGATATTCGAGGAGGAGATAGACCTGGCCGCCCAATGGCTCAAGCTGTACAGGAACGATGACGACAAGTGCTGGCCGAGGGACTACTGCGACACCGAGACCACCGCCCACATCCTGGCCATCCTCCGGCTCTCGAACTTCACAGACAATTACAGGATCATCAACGACGGGGAGGAGTGGCTCATCACAAGGCAGAACTACTACGACGAGGACTCGGTGTGGCAGGTCTCGGTGGGTGAGCTGATTTCAGGGACCACACTGACGCTCGTCTCCTACGGAGGGGAGGTCCTGGAGACCAACTTCAGTATGCCAGCCTCTGGCAGGATGGTCTTCAATTTCACACCGGAGATACATTCAAAGCTCATCGTGCTTTCCACGGAGAACGTCAAGGTCAACGTCACCAACCAGTATGACGACATCCTGTTCCGCTACCAGGGGGATAACATGAGTTACAGCGTGCCTTACTCCTGCTGGAGCAAGGGAAGCGCAGGCGAGGAGTGCGACATCCGGGTTACTGAGTATGCCCTCCTGACCGAGCTGGAGGAAGGGAGGAGGGAGGCTGGAGAGGAATACCTAGTCTCGGAGAACAAACGCTCGGACATAGCGGGCGCGTACATCGGCGAGATGGCCAACATATCCGATGCCGCTTTGTTCCTGTTCTCGACGCAGTACGACTGGGACAACGTGACCAGGTGGCTCCGCTTCAAGCAGAACAACAACGGCTCGTGGGGGAGGGGCACCCTCAAGTTCCAGGTCGGGGAGACGTCCAATGCGGTAATCTCGCTGCTCGACGTCGCGCTCAACCGCACGGACGAGCCCATAGAGGACGCCGAGGCCTGGGTGACGAATGTAGAAAACGACCTGTCGGAGAACGACACATTGCAGCTAGCCCAAGCATTCTACGTGCTCAAGAACAACGCAAGGCCTTTCATAAAGACCGTGCCCCAGGTCGTGTTCATGAACCAAAAGGAGCTAGAGCTTGAGGTGTACAACCCCTCACCGTTCGATCTGGACGCCCTCTCGTTCGAGTTCTCAGATGACCTCGCCGACAAGATGTCCATCGAGACCAAGGACCAGATGTCCTCATACACTTACAGGAAGCTTACCCTCTCACAGACCAAGGAGGAGAGCGAGACCACGTACGGCTACCTCAGCGTGTTCAACTACGACGATGAGGTGGCAAGGATTCCCATCGTGCTCGTGCACTACGCCAGCATCAACATAACGCCGCCAAAAGAGGTGACAATCTTTGGGACTAAGGGGACCATCAACTTCGCTGTCGCCAAGTCAGCAGACACGTTCTCATGCGACCTCAAATGGGATAACACTGACATCTCATCATCACTCAGCTACAGCATCGGAGCACAGACGAGCCTGGCCGTCAGCGTGGTCTTCACCAAGGGGCTGACCAAGAAGGACACCTACACAGGGACCTTCACCTGCACCGCGCCCGAGACCAAGGTCAGCGTGCCGTTCTCCCTCGAGATTCAGAGGTACGCCTCGTTCCCGTTCACGGTTGATCCGCAGAGGATAGCCCTCAACACTTCAGGATACGACCCGCAGTTCACCATCCAGAACAACCTCGACCAGCTGCTGGAGGTTTCGGTCAGCTTCAAGAGGGCGGAGACCTACTTCTCGCTTTCCGACAAGCAGGTCGTACTCTATCCGAACGAGGCCGTCAACATCACCATCAACAACCTAATCCCTGAGGAGTTCAACTTCACCTCGTCCAACACGATAGAGGTCAGCACCTTAGGCCAGTCCGAAACCATCCAGTTCAGGAGCGATGTCGTTTACTACCCCAAAGCCCCGCTCAATCCCATCATACTGATAGCTATCATAGCCTTCGCCGCCATAGCCCTCGGAACTGCTGTATTCTTCGGAATCAAGTACAGGGAGGTCATAATCAGGTACCTCAAGGGGGAGAAGAAGGAGGCCAAGGGTGAGGATAAGCTGAAACGGATGGAGAAAGAAGGTGTCAACATGGCAGTTCTCAACATGGTCCGGCTCCTCAGGTTCCAGAACAAGAACGATGAGGAGATTATGGAGAGGCTTAGGAAGGAAGGCTTCTCGGAACAAGAAATCGAGGACATGATGAAGGTGGAGTAGTCACCTTGCCAGCTCGTCAACCAGTTCTATGAAAGTCGCTGCGCTCCATGCCTGGGCGAAGCATCCCAGCGGCTCGAACTCGCCAGCAGAGCTTATCTCCGAATGGTGGCCGCAGAACCCCGCAAACAGTATGTCATCAGTGCTCGAGTTGAGGATGCCCAGAATCCGGTCCTTGAACCTCTCCCTGTCAAGGCGGAACATCGCGATGGCGGCGATGTTGTTGACGAAGAACCAAGAGTCCCCGCGGTGGTAGCTCCTGTCGTCTTGACCCGTGTGGCTAGGGCAGAACCTTACATCCTTTCGGTCTATGCTCGCAAGGCCGCCCCAATCCAGCCAAAGGGCTCCTAGAGCGCTATCAAAAGCCGTCTTCCACTGCGACGGGACCAAAAGCCAGGGGTAGATGTAGTAAGCCAGGAAAATGTTTGGCCTCTGGGTCATGTCGGCCCGGCCTTCGACCAGCCCGTCTGCCAGACTCTTCCCATCATAAAACCGGTCCTTCACCGCCTTCCTGATCATCCTTTCTGTGCTGCGGAATGATGCGATCTCCCTCCTGTTCCTCACGGGGTGAAGGAGCATGCGCATCAGCCTGAGCATGGACAGGAAGAGCGCCTGTATCTCGATGCGCGCGCCGTCACGAGGGTCCCGCCCGTCGTCCGTATCCATCCACGTCTCTTTGGGGTAGTTGATGATAAGGCCGTCCTTAAGGTAGAGGTCCATTGTCTTGACTATCGAGAACCGGAGCCTTTCCTTAATGGTTATGAGATCCTGCTTGGTGAAGAGGTTGCCCAGGTTGCGGTAGGCAAGGCCCATCCTCAGCAGCTGCTGCAGCCGGAAATAAGCCCAACCCATGCCATCGGCGCTCCCCAGCTCAGAGTGGGGCTGCCTGTTGGCAAGCCTGCCGTTGGGAAGGATACTCTCCAGCTCCCTCATGAGGAAGTTTCTCGCATCGCTTCCCCTTGACAGGTTGATGAGTGCACCGCATGAAATGGCCTCATCGCGCGTCCAGAACTGGAAGAACCAGGGCAGGCCCGCGAAGATCCCCCGCCGGCCCCCAATCTCGGTTATCAGGGAGTTGAGAGAGTGCCTGGCGGCGAAGTACGCTATCTCCATGTAGCTGTTCCAGAGGTCAGGCACTCCCGCGCACATGTCGAAGAGGTGGCTCAAATTGTTCTCCTCAATCCTGTTGGGGTGGAAGTGGATATACTCGGCGTTTTCAACCGCCTCCTCCCTCGTCTTGCCGTAGCCGAACCCTATGTGCGTTTCGGCATCCACAAGCATGTCCCCTGCGCAGAAGACAAACCAGTCTGAAGGATTTGATCCCCTCCTGGCTTCGAGAGGGTAGTGCCTTTCCTGCCATTCCCCCTTGACCTCGAACCTGGCCCCCTTGATGGCGAGGAACAGGCCAGACCTGCACTCGAAGACTGTGAGGTCACCCTCCTGGGCGGCCTTATGCTCCCTCCCTTCTGTGGAAAAGTCATGTATGCCCCGCATGTCCAGGCGCAGGGTAATCCTGCCTGTTATGCCACTGACGTGATAGAGGAAGCCGTTGCGTTCTGCCAAGAAGAAGCTCTCCTCACCTCCTCCCTTGTACGTGCGCTTCACCCATTTCAGGTGGTTGATCAGGGCTTCAGGCTCATGGTCCGGGACAGTGATGCTCTCGATGATCTTATTAATTTCCCAGCCATCACCGCTCGGCGCGCAGAAATGCAGGCCCTGGTACCTTGAGAACTCCCCCTTCGATGAAAGGGACAAAAAGCTCCCGACTCCGTTTGCGAGCAGGAAAGTAGGGTTGTCCATCTCGCCGGAAATATTCCTCTTCCTGAGAACGTACTCGATCCTCATCCTCTTTTTCCACTAACTGTATTTTTTCCTGGCTTCGGCGAGCTGCTCATGGCTTCCGATATCAATCCATTCCTCATCAAACCTGTAAGCGAAGACTTCCTTTTCCTTGCTGAGGCTGATGATGAACCTCCCCGCATCATCCATGGTGCGGCCCTCCATCAGCTTCCTCAGGAACGCCACCGCTTCTGGCGTGAGCATGTAGATTAGAGTGGCTGCGAGCGTAGTCTTCGGATGCTCTGGCTTCTCCTCGAAACCTGTGATCCGATCCTCGTCTTCGCATTCGACGACGCCGAACTTGTTCGCGAGCATCTTTGGGTCCTTAAGGTCCCTCACGGCGACGACCGAGCCGCCCTTCTCAAGATAGAAACTGTGCATCCTCTTGAGGCTGAACTCGAAGAGATTGTCCGCTGCAACAACCAGGACCTCACCGTGTATGTCCTCCTTTTGGATGACAAAATTCATGTCACCCACAGAGCCCAGCCGGTCGTCATTGCTCATGGTGCCGTCATTGTAAATCTTGATCGGTACAGGATAGTCAGCCTTGGATCTCCACTCCTCAAAGTTCTTGTGGAACTTGTTGTTCGTGACAACGAAAACCTCATCCACGGCATCGACTTCCACAATCTTGTCCATGACCCTATCCATCATGGTCTCTTTCCCGATCATGAGCAGGTGTTTGGGCTGGTTCTCAGTCAGCGGGTAAAGCCTGGTGGCGTAACCTCCTGCGAGAATGATTGCTTTCATCATGATACCCCCGTCTTATCTTTAAATTCGTGACATGTCAAGTATAAAAAACTTCGCATAAATTTATTATAGGGGTTCGCCCAAATCCATCCTATGCCGAGAATCATCAAACTGCAGGAGAAAGTCTCTTCCCTGCCCGAAGATCAAAGGGAGATCTTCACAAGGATATTTGATGTCGGGAAGACAATCGGCAAGCTGGTGGTGCCCGAAAGCATGAAAGGTTGGGTGGAAAAGACCTTCGGCGGCGATGACATAACCACGCAGGACATAGTCAAGATCTCCAACCGCTTTACCTTCGAAGCCGCCCTCTTCAACGCGGTCAGGGCCAAGAGGCCGATGGTCCCTGCGAAGGCGGATTTCTGGGAGGAGGTAAACGCCCAGGAAGGAAAGGACCCTTTCTGCCACCCTTACGAGACCACGCCGGAGGACACCTTCGGCAGGATCAAGGGGGAAAACGGCGTCACCGCGTCGAACGTGGCCAAGTACGACGGCTTCCACGGCCTGGTTGTATTCAACAAGCACAACCCCTTGGACTTCTCTGAAGGGGATGTCATGAGCTACCTGCGGACCGCCCAGGATTGGATAAGGAGCGCGTACGATGCCCATCCAAAAGCCTACTACCCATTGATAATCTGGAACTGCCTATGGAAGGCAGGCGCATCGCTGGTGCACGGCCACATGCAGATGCTGCTCGGCACAGACCACCACTACGGCTATGCCCAACAGCTCAGGGCAGTCATGGAGTGGTACAAGTACAAGTACAACAGCAGTTATATCGACGACTGGTTCCGCGCCCATGAGATGGTCGGGCTCGGAGCCGAGGTCGACGGTGGCAGGATAGTTGCCAGCCTGACCCCAATGAAGGAAAAGGAGGTCGACATCATCGCAAAGGATATCGGCGAGGGAACTGCCAGGCTGCTCTCCCGCGTACTCATGGCCTTCAAGGAGAAGATGCACGTCACATCGTTCAATGTCGCAATCCTTATACCACCTCTCGAGGAGATGGAGGGCTGGGACGGTTTCCCCTACCTGATAAGGATTGTCGACAGGGGTGACCTGTCAAAGAAGCCCAGCGATGTCGGCGCAATGGAGCTTCTCGTGCGCCATAACGTTATCGCTGCTGACCCTTATTCTATCTTCGACCTGCTAGCGCTCCAAGGCTAGGTTGTGGGCCTTAATGTAGTTCTCTATCAGGAATTCCCAATCTGCTGTCTCCGCCAGCTTTCGGGCCGCAATCTTTTGCTTGACCCTGTCTCCGTGCTTGAGGTGCGCGTACTTGAAGAGCTCATCTGTCAGGGTCTTGACCGAGTCCTCCCAGGAAGTGTTGATTCTTGGTATGACGATGATGCCATCCCCCGCTTTATCCTTGATGAAGCGTCCGAATCCGGCCAGGTCGGTCGTGATTGCAGGAACCCCATAGATTGCGCTCTCAAGAGGTGTGTAGCCCCAAGGTTCGTAATAGCTGGGGAAGACACCCAAGTGGCACCCTGCCATGGCAGCGTAGTAGCCCAGGTCCAACAGCCCGTCGGATCCGGTAAGGTAGACTGGGTACTCGACCACTTTAACCTTGTCCTCTTCCCGGTTGTGCAGGCCGTTCTCGATGAAAGCCTTGATTATCGCATCGCCCCACTCATCAGGGAAGTCGTGGGTGGTCAGCAACGGGGTGCCGCCCCTCTTGAAGGTCTGCATCTTCTGCTTGGCATTCTTCATGAAGTCCCGATCGAAAAGTTCCTTTGTGTCCAGTTCCCTGTCAGAAACCAGGCTGCGCACTATATCCCTCTTCAGCTGGTCAGCGTGCTCCTCGACCGCTTTCTTGATGGCGAAGTAGTGATCCTTGCTCTCCATCAGCTGCGGCTTGATGCCTCCCACCATATGGGGTATCCAGAAGAAGGCGATTATAGTCTTGGATTCAGGCTCCTCCTTGAGTAGCTGGTTGAGCCTGCCCAATGCCTGGATGAACATGTCTATTCCCTTGTTCTTGAACTCGTAACGGCCTATTATGAAGAAGGATAGTGAGTTGGCCAGGTCGAAGAAGTAATATGGGAAGAAGTAATACGCCAGGAAATCCCTCATGGTGTCCCTGGACTCCCTATGAAGCACCGCCACTTCCTCGAATGTGGGGAAGGTCTCCACTGGAAGCCCGTTTAGCACCAAAACTTCAGGATTGCGTCCAAGGATCTTCTCTGCTTCGAGACCAGTTATCTCTGACACCGTCGTAAAGACGCTCGCGTTCTGGGCGCAGGCTTTCTCCGTTAGGAACTTCTCCTGGACGTTCAGCTTGTAGGCCTCCTCGGTCGGATTGATAGTGTCCAGCATGGAATAGAGGTCCATTCCGCTGCCTGCCATGCTCCTGCCAAGCATGGTCGCATGGGTGGTGAACACCGTCTTGATGTCAACGCCCTTACTCTTCAGGAAAAGCAGGGTCATGCCAGCCATCCATTCGTGGAACTGGCCCACAGTCTTGGCCTCAGGCATCCTTTCCTTGAACTTCTCGAGCAGCCTGCTGACCGCCCAGCACCATAACATGGGCTCCTCGAAATCCCAATGGGCGTTAAGCGAGTCTATGCCGTACTTTTCCCAGAGACTCGCCTTTAGCTTGTCCTTCATCTGGACTATATTTGAGAAATCTATGAGTATGGCGTACGGTTCGCCCTTTATCTGCCACTTGCCGAAGATGCAGTTGATGCCCTCCTTGGAGAGCTCGTCGAATATCTCTCTGAAGGGGGCGGGCATTGAGCACTGTATATGCTCAACATAGGCCTTGTCCGGGAAGTAAGGGCCTATCAGGATGTAGTTTTTGTACATACCGGCGAGGAGTGCGGCTTTTGACCTGACGACTACGTAGATGCCCCCAACCTTGTTGCATACTTCCCAAGAGGCTTCGAAGAGGTAGTCAGCGTTCGGCGTCGTCATCATAGCACCCTGAACAGGAGGAAGCCTATCACCAGCCCGGTTACCAGACCGTATATGAACTCCCTCACCTTGCACTTGACCATGACCTCCTTAGGACACTCGAATGGCGCCTTGCCCGGCAGGTTGTGGCCCTTCTCAGTCTTGATCTCGTTGAGGAGCTCCCTTGCGCTGCTCTGGTCGCTTACGACGTCCTCCACTAAGGACTCGTCCTCTGAATCGGCAAACCCTATTGGTGGGGGTTCGCCCAGCTCCTGCTGGTCCGGCTGCTTGGGTGCCGAAGGAGCCATCTTTGCGAGCTTCTCGGCATCGACGCGATGGTGGATCTCGGTTATGCGGTCCTTAATGATTGAATGGTATTTGTCCCTGTCGTGAACGCCTTCAAGCTTGCGCGCAAGCTCCTCATCCTTGACCACCTCATGGATCCAGTTCCTGAAGTTGTCATGGTCAGCGTTGACCTGGGCTGAGAACGCCTCGGGGGCCATGGTCTCCAGCGAGTCTCGCAGGCCCTCCAGGCTCTGTATGATCCTCCCGTCAGGCAGGAAGAATCTCTTGTCACCGTTTATCTCCCTGAGCGGACTTCTTGTGTGAACCATAATAATCACCGTATCTTCTTGATGAGGTGGCGGCATATTGCGAGCTGCATGTGTAGCCTGTCCTTTTCCTTGCCTACCTTCTCACCTAACTCGTAATCCTTGACTACGTCCGAGATCCAAGCCGCAAAATCGTTCCTGTCCGCAGTCACGTGATGGTAAAAGGTCTCGTCCGAGATGTCGTCCAGAAGGTACACTAGCTCGCGAACGTTCTTGACCACGCGTCCGTCACACAGAAAAAAAAAGTTGTCTGCGCTAACGTTTTTAATTAAGCCTGATATAGCGCGCGTTCTCCTCGCCGCCATTACATCACCTCTTTTTCTATTGCTTTGCAACCGCCTCAGCAACGTCCTTCTCGTCAGGCTTTTGCCCTCCTTGCTCTTGGAGCCTGCTCCTGACAATCAGGTCGTTCATGGCGTTCATGAATGCAATGAAGCCCTCATAAGGGCTCTCGAACGGATTGAAATACTTGTGTACGTCCCCGTCCTGGAACCATTTGGTGCACATGTAATAAAAGTTATCAGAGCACTGGAGTCTCCTCCAGCTCTCGATTAGGTCCTTGTCACCCGTGCTTTTTATCTGGTCCTCCAGCATGTAAAGCTCTTTTAGGGCGGACTGCTGCATCCTGTTGCCCATCCAGGCTGAGAGGTCCCTTTCCATGTCTGCCCAAGAAGTGGGGTGGGGAATGTCCAGCTCGTCCTTTGGGGCGATGCCTGTTACAGCCTCGGATGGCGTTATGAACTCGTGTCCCGCATTCAAGAGGTCTACAGGGAGCTTTTTTAGGAATGTGAAGATGCCTGTGTCCCTCCACTGGTGCTCGCCCAGGGTCTCGTAGTCCATGAAGAGGTTGACAACATCGGCGCTTCCCTCAAGGGAGCTGATCCATGATGTGAACTTCTGCGAGGTGAGCGGCCATTCGGCCCACTCCCTGTTAGAGAACCTGAAGGCTATGTCATCTGAGAGCCTGAAGTTCTTCAGCATCAGCCTGATGCTCTTGGTCCCTCTCGGCGAGTATAGGTAGTTCGGCGACCGCCACCCTAGGATGTGGTCGGCACCTTCTGCGAGAACGCCTTTGTACCCCATTCCCTCAAGGTATGCAGCCAGCTCGTTGTTGTATATGAGCTCGGTGTTCCTGAACACTTTCGGGGTCTGGTTGAACAGGCGTTTTATCATGCGCTTGTGCAATTGCACCTGCGCCTTGAACTCTTCCTTTGAGTAGATGAAAGCAAGCGAGTGGTGATAGGTCTCTGAGAGGAATTCTACGCAGCCTGTGTTTGCGAGCTCCTTGAAGCTGTCAAGGACCTCTGGGAGGTAGTGCTCGAACTGCTCGACGACAGATCCTGTCAGGGAGAATGACACCTTGAGCTTACCGTCCAGGTGCTTGATAAGGTGGAGGAGGAGGTTGTTCGCCGGGATGTAGCATTTCTTGGCCACCCTCTCTAGCACTTCCCTGTTCTGGACGTGGTCGAAATAGTCCGGGTTCCTGCCTATCTCGAAGACAGAATACTTCCTCAGCCTCCACGGCTGATGAACTTGGAAATACATACAAACTTTGACCATATAGCGCCCCCCTAAAACGCATGCATAAGGGTCTTGTTGTAAACGTCAATGCATTTGGCAGCCGAATCGTCCCAATTCAGGCTGTGAACCTCTTCGTAGCCGTTCTCTGACAGTTCCTTATGCAACGGCTTGTACTTGAGCAATGAGAGTATCTGGTTGGCCATGTGATCGACATCCCAGAAGTCGACCTTCAGGCAATGATTGATGACCTCAGACACGCCTGAGGTCTTTGATATGATGCATGGAGTGTTGTTCCTCATCGCCTCGAGCGGCACCAGGCCGAAGGGCTCAGAGATTGAAGGCATGACGAAAACGTCTGCCATCTTGTAGGCCCGATCGATGTCCGCTCCCCTCAGGAAGCCGGTGAAGATGACGTTTTTGAGTATACCCAACGATGCTGCCTTGTCGATCATCCGAGACTGCATGTCCCCTGAGCCTACCATGGCAAACTTGACCTTAGGGTTGACATCCAACACCTTCTTGGCTGCGTCGATGAAGTAGTCCGGGCCCTTCTGGATGGTTATCCTTCCCAAGAAGAGCACGAGAGGGTCTCCGGAGTTGATCCTGCTGAAATTTTGGTCCCTTTCGAACTCGACAGCGTTGTGCACCACGTGAATCTTCTCAGGCTCGACTCCGTAATGATTGACGACCATCTGCTTGGTGAAATCGCTGACGGTGATCACTGAGTCAGCCGCGTGCATGCCTTCCCTCTCCAGGGCGTATATCTGCGGGTTAGGATGGCCACCTGTGCGGTCGAATTCGGTCGCGTGGACATGGACAACGAGCGGTTTGCCTGAGACCTCCTTTGCGTTAATCCCTGCCTTGTAAGTCAGCCAGTCGTGCGCGTGAATGAGGTCGAAGTCCTCGAACTTGGCGATGGTCTTGGATATCTCACCATAGCGATGGACCTCTCCGAAGAGGTCGTCACCATACACGGGTGCCTGCCCTTTGCCCCCCTTCTGGGTGAGGTATGACATGAGCTTGTCAGCGTAGGCTTCAGAAGTGATGTAAGGCACTAGGAGGGAATCGACTCCAGTTACTTTGAGGTTCTCAATCTTGAGGTTACTCGCGACCAAGAGCTTGACAGTGTCTGATGAGACTCCTTCAGGTGCCTTTGGAATGACGAAGGTGACCTCGACACCATGATTGGATAGCCCTGTCGTTAACCCCTTACATGCCACGCCTAGCCCGCCAGCATTAAAGGGTGGAAATTCCCATCCGAACATCAGCACTCTCATTCGAAGTCACTCGCGGTTTATGGACCGCGCCGGATATTCCCCGACATAGTCCTCACTCTCCTAAACTCTACTTAAATCTATGATTATAACTTCTTTTAGCATACCTTCTATAAATAATTTCCTTATCTACCACTTGGTGACGAAATGCAATTTTGTCGTCGAAATGGACAAATATATTTACATTCCCTACCAAAAAGATGTAAACTTGGGAACAAATCTGGGGTTATATGCAATTTTTTGCAGCACAAGGACAAGATGTTTTACAGTCCAATTCATGTCGTGACCCAAGAGAGAAAAAATGAGCCGGTTTAGACGTTTTCACGTCCCATCCGGTCATGCATGGAAAAAATATATATATGAGCCTGGTATGTGAATGGGATTATGTGTCAATATTGAATTATTATTGGCATGTTTTAATCGATTTTATCAAAAATTTGGGGGGGAGAACAGCATGGACATGGTTGATGTACAGGAGAAGAAAATACTCCAAGAGCTTGTTAAGAACCCGCGAATTTCTGACAACCAGATATCTAAGAAGACCGGCATCCCTGTCAAGACTGTCAACAGAAAACGCAAAAGGATGGAGGAGGAGAATAAGATCTATTACTTCACCATGGTCAACAACGGAATGAACGGCACCAAAGCCTTCCATGGCCAGCAGATGTACTGCGTGACCCTCAGGGGAGGGCTGACCAGAAAGCAGGTGACCGACACCATACTGGCCAACATCCACAACTCGGTCCTGACCAAGCACATATTCCTAGAGTTCATTGGGGAGTCCAACGGCAGCGTGGTATTGATCTTCTGGATCATGAGCAGGGAAAGGGAAGACATAATCGAGATTTACAACGCAGAGGTCGTGCCATACCTTGAGAAGCTCTTCGGACCCAACCCCATCAAGTTGGTGCATGTGGTAGACATCAACCTGCCTATACGGGTTTTCCATAACTACATACCAAACCTGAATATGGAGAGAGGGATAGTAAAAGAGGCTTGGGACGACTCGACTTTCTTCATAGCATAAAGCAGGTCGGTAAAGGATGCCAATAATTCTTTTTCACTGATTAAATAAGTAATAAATTAGAATCCAGTATATTAATTAATATAATAAACGATAAATTTAAATACTGGTTTGGGCATTAATTGACTTTAATGGGGCTCGAGCGACTGTTCAGCGAAACCAAGTGGGACATGATCATCCTGCTTGCCGAAAAGGAGAGGTCCCCCCTCGAACTCGCTGAACAGCTCGAGACTTCTCTTGCAAACGTCAGCCAACAGCTGAGACTCCTCGAGCTTTCCGGACTGGTCACGAAGCGCAGGACCGGAGAGGCAGCTAGGGGCAAGCCCAGAGTCATTTTCTCAATCAAGAAAGACTGCGCGTTCATAGTGATGATGAGCAGAGGAAATGCCAAGAAGCAGCTGGTGGAGCTTGACGACAGAAGGAGGAAGGTGCTTGAGGAATGGATGTCACCTTAAGGTTCCACGGAGGCGCCTACGAGGTGGGCAGGAGCTGTATTGAGGTAGATTTCTCGACAGACAAGAACAACCCAAAAAAGGTCCTGCTCGATGCAGGCGTCGAGATATCGCACCAAGGACCGCTCTACCCTACACGAATCGAACACCTCAAAAGCGTCCATGCTATAGTTCTGTCTCATGGCCATCTGGACCACACAGGCGCAATCCCGTTACTGGAGCATGAAGGGCTCGACTGCCCCATAATAGGGACTGCTCCTACAAGGGACATAGCAGCAGTGCTCCTAAAGGACTCGCTGAAAATAGAGAGGCTCTCCCACCACCACCCGGCCTTCGCCGCCGTAGACATCCACCGAATGATCGACCGGTTCAACACTCTCGAATACGGACAGGAGGGCACCATCGCCGCAACAGACATAAACCTGAAATTCCACAACGCGGGCCACATCCCCGGCTCGAGCCTGGTCGAGATGAATGTCCACGGCAAGACCATACTGTACACAGGCGATTTCAACCTGACTCCCACCAAGCTGATGTCACCGGCGAGCGAACCGAAGAACCGGCCAGACCTAATGATAACAGAAGCGACCTATGGCGGAAGGGAGCACCCAGACAGGAAACAGACTGAGGCCGAATTCCTCGATGAGGTCGGAAACACCATCGGAAGAGGAGGGACCGTCCTCATCCCCGCATTCGCCCTTGGAAGGGCGCAGGAAATCATGATGGTGCTAGCACAGAGGGATTGGGGTGTCCCCATGTTCTTGGACGGCATGGCCAAGACCATGACTGAGGTATTCCTGAGGCACCCATCGTTCATCAAGGACAGCGAAAAGCTGGATCATGCCTACAGCAGGTTCAGGAACGTGACAGGACACCATGACAGGAACGATGCCACGAGACAGCAGAGCATCATCGTAACCACCTCAGGCATGCTGAATGGGGGGCCCGTAATAGACTACCTGAAGAGATTATCCCACCAGGACAAGAACTCGATACTCCTGACAGGCTACCAGGGCGATCACACCAACGGGAGGCTGCTGCTCGAGAAGGGGGAGGTGATGCTGGACGGGTTCGCATCCAAGGTCTATGCCAACGTGAGGCAGTTCGACTTCTCGGCCCACAGCGGCGAGAGCCAGATCAAGGAACTGATAGGCAAGGCCAATCCAAAGAAGCTGGTCATCCAGCATGGGGACGGGGAGAATATCGAAAAGCTAAGGGAATGGGCTGAAGGCAGCTACGATGTGCACGTCCCGCACCTGGACGATGAGGTAACAATATGAAGATAAGGCAGGCAGTTGAGGACTTCGACCTGACCGAGCTTGAAAAGCTCCACTTCGACCTTGAGAGTGGCGGCAAGCATCTCAGGGAGCTGGTGAAGGAACGCATGGAAGAGCTGAACACCCATGGCAAGCGCATCTGCGCAGTCTGTGGTGAAGAGGTCGGCTCAGAAGGCATCGAACTGACGTTCGGACCTAAGGAGCTTCGGAAGAAGGCCCACCTGTGCGCTTACGACTGCCTGGAATATTTCATAACGCAACTGAGGGAGAGGCAATTATGAACAGGCTCCGTAACACCTTGTTAGAGAGGAGGGGGAAGCTCGCCGAGCTTCTGAGGGATCAGGCATCTGAAATACCGATAGAAAAGCAGCACCAGGTATTCGGGGCAATACGCGAGATAGACCTCGTACTCCGCACGATAGAATATCTGACCGAGCAGGACTCCCAGCATTCCTGGATGATGGAGCCTGAAGAAAAGGAAAAGAAGTGAATCATTCTTGATAGACAGCCTTGCCCTTGTCAATCCTCACCGCTAATGCGTTCCTTATCCTGTTGTTCGCCTCGATGATCTTTCGCTCGTACTCATTGGCTATCTTCTCGTTGAGGCCGCGCTTCATCAGGGCGTGGATCTGCTCATGGAGGCTGTGCAGATACTTCAGCTGGTCATGCAGCTCCAGGTAGGAGCTGTCCATTATACTGAAGATGTGGTTCACGCATGTCATGATGTCTTCGATTTCCTTATCCTCGTCCTTCTCGAGCTTCTTAAGGTCGCCCTCCTTTGCGTGATGCTCAAAGCGGGATTCTGAGGAATGAATGCTCGAAATCTCTCTCCTGCCCCGCAAGGCTTCCTTTCGAATCTTGTTGAATAGTCCCCGGTCAGACCTCAGGTTGGTCACCTCGTCAGTCGAGAGTGTTAGTTTTCCCCACCATTCGCTGAATACGCTCATAACTATCCCTCCGTTTACTATTGTGATGTAGAGATTCCTAGAAAAGAACTATAAAAAACTTGCTATTTGAAGATGGCAGTCCCTATCCTGACCATGGTCGCCCCTTCCTCTACAGCTACCTTGTAATCATTGCTCATGCCCATGGAAAGGATCTCGAGGCTTAGGGTTTCGAAGAGGGCGCGCATCCTGGCGAAATACTGCCTGGTCTGCTCAGCAGGGACGAACGGAGCCATGCACATGAGACCCCTGACATCGACGTTGGGGAGGGTTCTAACCTCAGCCAGCACCTCACCCACCATCCCTGGTTCGAAACCGTGCTTTTGGGGCTCGCCGCCGATGTTGACCTCCAGCAGTACTGGCATGGGCGTTCCTGCCCTATTTGATATCTCCCTTGCGAGCCTCACCGAATCGACTGATTGTACCATGTCAAAAATTGCGAGGGCCTCCCTGACCTTGTTCCTCTGCAGATGGCCAATCATGTGCCAGCGCAGATTGAGGTCTTCTAATTCGTGCTTCTTGCGGGCAGCTTCGTCTACCCTGTTCTCTCCTATGTCGGTCACTCCAAATGAAGCTGCCTGCCTTATCTCATCGACGCTTCTGGTCTTGGTAACGGCAACCAGCTTAGCCTTCCCCAGCGATTTCCTGATTGATGCGAGGTTCTCTCCTATTCCCATCAGCTTAGGGTAGGATATCCCGCTTTAAAATGGTTTTTGATCACTACACAATCTTTATAAATAATCACAATACCGTTGCTCGACCCCATGAAAACCGACGGATACGTTAACATCAGCCGAGTCTCGGGCATATTGCAGGACTTCGAGGCCTACGTGAAGTATGAGGGCATAACCACCATCCTGGGTCTTTACTCCCACCCACAAGAGCTGGAGTTCTTCTACACATCAGCAGAGGTGCTCCCGTACATACGTCTCGGATATCCCGAGAAGTGGGAAAAGCTCACCCACGAAACTATGGGGATAGTTGTCTACCTACCGCTACCAGAGTCCTTTGAGGGTGACGGCAAAAATCAGCTCATGAAGCTTGCCTACAACGCCATCGACAGCGACCTCTACGGCATGATCCTGCAGATAGACTGCCCCCGCTTCCCAGACCCTGGGAAAATGGGCGCCCTCCCAAAGGCAGTTGAACTCCTTGAAGACGTTGCGTCGCGCTTCCCACAGATAAATTTCATAATAACTCCAGGAGCCCTGTGGCACAAGGTACCTAAAAGGAAAAGGAAGCTCGTGCCCCAATCGGTCGCCAGGCATAGCAACATGTGGTACCTGTTCACGCAAACCACCCAGCTGGATGTGGTGACACAGTTCGAGGATGACAAGAGCATCCTCCTCGGCAGCAGGTACCCCTACACCTCTATCGGGGAGCTCGAGAAGGTGCTGCTGGATGTAACGCAGGGTGACAGCGTCGGTAACCGGCCACCTATAGCCAACAGGCTGAACCTGGACCTGGTTTACGAGAACCTGCTTACCGCAGCTGCCCAGAGGCCAAAATGAAGATGAAGATTTACCTTTGCGGACCCATACACATGATCAGCCACCACGAGGCCAAGGAATGGAGGAGTATCGCCAAGAAGAGGCTGTCAGACAAGTTCGAGTTACTCGACCCTATGAGGCGCAACT
This sequence comes from uncultured Methanosarcinales archaeon, assembly GCA_964587045.1. Lineage (GTDB taxonomy): Archaea > Nanobdellota > Nanobdellia > Woesearchaeales > CAZPJY01 > CAZPJY01. The sequence continues at coordinate 7,847 of CAZPJY010000026.1, read as the reverse complement.
TCAGGGACAGCGAGCTCCTCAGCGCGAACGAGATAGTCCAATTCTGCCTTCAGGACATAAAGGACGCGGACATCATCCTAGTCAATTATTCCAAGGCCTCAATAGGCACCTCTATGGAGATAAGGGAGGCGTACCAGCAGGGCAAGTTCATAATAGCCTTCACTCCTAGAGACGAACCGGGTTTCGAGATAAGCCCATGGATGCTATACCACTGCACGCGCATCGTGAAAGGATTTGATACGGCATTGAAATATCTCCTCTTCCATTTCGTCGAGCTCAAGCCCAAGCGCTCTGTGCTAAAGAGGATGCTCAAGTGAGTATTTAAAAGAGTCACTAGGGATGCTAGTATTACTATACAATAAGATATTATGAAAAACATCACTATCATTACAATGGTGGTCACATGGCAATAGCTGAACTTCTCAAAAGAGCAGGAAACCGGCTCACGACTGGTCTGAAAAGAACAAGCTTCATGGTCGCGACATCTGCGATGATTCTGGGAGCTGTCCCGCACGCAAAAGCGCAAACCAACCAGTACATAACTGTATTGGACAATCCTGTGAAGATCGCACAGTACGACGACAGGAGGGTGGAATTCTCAGCAGTGCCTGTAAGCACTGGATTCCAAGATGAAAGCTACATCATCAACCTCGAGGTCAGGGACGTAAACAAGAACACAAAATATACAGTTACTGCCCGTGAGGACGTCGACCAGTCTAATATTGGGCTCCTCAAGGATATTGACTACATGCTCAATAGCGACGAAAAGGACCAGGAGGGGATAATCACTTACAACAGGGAAAACCCCCACTGGAGCAGTATTGAAGTGATGGTGTCCGGCATTTACGACCATAGGGGTGTTGTTTACGAGAAGGGCGTCAAAGAGCCTTACGAGCACGGGAATCTAGAGCTGGAAAGCATCACCCTTCTCAATGACAGGTTCATGACAGACCCTGAAGGTTCTAGGATTTACACGGTCAGCGAGGATCAGGCCAACCTTATTTTCGTGCCAAGCCAGAACTACGGCTTTGTCTACTACCCAGTCGGCGTCACCCCTTACTGGGACCTCGACCGGGACGGCATCCCAGACCTGTGGAGGGGATACTACAGTGGATACCGGTGGGATACCAGGTTTGATGACTACGATTCGGACGGCCTGCCCAACTGGCTCGAATGGAGGCTGGGCACAGACCCGTTCAGCCGAGACACTGACAGGGATGGCCTCTCCGACTATTGGGAGTACAAGCTGCACACCAACCCGCTTTACTGGGACACCGATCACGACGGGTGGGCTGACGGGTTCGATCCCTATCCGTACTGGGGACCGCAGCCTGGTTTCAACATACAGTTCGGTTTTGGGAACTGGGGGATGTTCTGGACCAACTATTACTCATCCTGGGACATGTGGCAGTGGAACCACTGGCACCACCCTCACAGGTATGGCAACTACCACCACAGGGACCCCCACATGATCAACGTGATCAAAGAGCACATCAAGCTCCCAAGCACTTATAGAAAAATCACTCAAGAGGAGAGGGAATCCTATAACAGAAGACTCAACGCAGACAGGCTGACGGTCTTCGACAGGTACGGTAAAAACCTCTCACAACTCGAGAAAAAGATCTGGAAGAGGAGCGGCTTCGACATCAACCAAGGCGATATTAACCGGAATGAGAAGAGGACCAGCCGGGCGGTTGTAAGAGGTGGGAACACTGGCAATACTTCAGCAGACAAGGCCAGAGTTATCCAGCGTGAGAGCAAGGATTACCAGGGCAACACAGGGAGGGATGTACAAAGGGGTAACATTAGCTCACAACAGGATGACAATTACAGGACCCGAAACAATCAGAGGAATCCTTTCTATGACGACAATACAAGGAACAACAGCAGCGTGATAAAGAAGGATTACAAGCTTCCTGATGCCACAAAGAGGCCCCAGACTATAGATGACAGGGTCCGGTCCCAAAACCAGCCCAAAAACAACCAGAATCTGAACAACAGGCTAAGGGATTCCCAGAACAATCAACAGCCGAATAGAACACAGACACCTCAATACAACCGGCAACGAACAGAAACCAACCAGCAACCGCGAACCATACAGAGAAACTACACCCCGCCAAAAACCAACACTCAACCTAAGGTGCAGCAGAAAAAGCCGCAACCAGTAGTCAGACAGAGAAGCCAACCCAAGGTGCAGCAGAGACCCAATAAAACCGTCACAAGGCAGAGTAACAGAAGCTCAGCCAACAAGAGCGCGCCCAAGAAGAGCGCTCCAAGCAAGAGCAGCAGTAAAAAAGATGAAAGGAAAAGGTAATTAGGTAGTCAGCTTGAAGATCTGCTGGGATGTGACGTTCTTAACCCTGCTCTGGAAGGCTGGCTCAACCTTCTCCTGGTAGACCCTCTTCATAAGCCCGTGAGGAATTATCTCGAATGTCATGGGCTTGTTCTTGTCGTAGGGCATGTAGCTGTTGATTCCGCCCTCGACCGGCTTGAAGAAGCCAGCACTAATGCCATATGCGTTGTCGGTCTTCTCCGGGTGCTTAACGTCGGGGTTTATCGTCTGCCAGCTTCCGTTGGAGCAAATGTATGTTCCGCCGAAGGCCATGCCGATCATAAGTATGTGGGAATGGCCCACATGCACCACCCTCGTGTCATTCTTGACTCTGCCCGTATTGGATGCCCAATGGACGAAGCGCCCTACAGGATCCATCTTGTCCCCGGAACCTGAGATCGGGACCTTATGGCTTATATGAATCCTGCCGATCTTCCTGGCCGAGTCCTCGAACCTGATGTCTTCACTGCCATAACCCTCATGTCCTATGCGGTAAGATTTGACAGGCGCGTCGTCGAGTGGGGAATCTTCCCCCTGCTCTTGCAATCTGAGGTCAAGCCCTATGAATCTGGGATCGTAGCCGTACTTTTCCATCAGGTATGGTAAGGATTTGAGATGTGCTATGATCTCAGGTATGGAAAAGCCGACATCATGCTGTTGGCGCCCGTGGTTGCCCACGGTCATCATCACTTTGGTCTTGAGGTTTGAGCGCCTTATTATAGCATCCCACGCCCTGGATACTGCTCCGATGAACTCCAGGGTCTGCGCATCAAGCCGGGATGTGTTGGTCAGGTACTCGGTGGTTGCCCCCCTGAAATTGAAGTTGTCTTCGGAATCACCTGTAGTGATGTAGAGCTTGATGTTTTCATCCTTTTCAATCATGTAGTGTAGCCCAAGGTGCAGGTCATTGCGCATCATGGCGTCCCCGAAGTGCTCATCGCCGTTGGCGGAAATCTTAAGGTAGGGGAAGTCGAAACCGCTGTGCTTGATAAGCTGATCCAAGCTCCACGGAGTGAACCTCGGTGTCGAGTTGCGGTCGAAGTCCAGCATCATCATACCGGATGTAGCTCCCTGCTCCATCGCCAACTTGGTCTCGTCTGTCTTTATCTGGTTGTTGTACAGCTGGGCAGCCTTCTTGACATCCCAGAACGGACCCAGGGTCACCATGTAGGTTGGAGGTAGCTCCTCGGAGTAGTTGAGCATCGTCGCCCTGAACAGGTGATCGTTCCCGACGACGACCAGATCCGGGACTAAGATGTTTTTCCCATTCCTGCCAGATTCCAGCATACCATCGAGCTCCTCAATGGTCTTGTCCATGTCCCTTGGGAGGGTGATGTAATCATGAGACAGGACAGCGCTTATCTCATCAATCCTTATCTGGTTGGCACTTTCGCTCTTGGACTTGCCATGCCCTTCGAATCCAACACCTTTTGTGAGTATCCTAGCGCCTGCCATTCCCTCTATGAAGAACCCATCCCTGACCTTGTCGTGGACCACTGCCTCCCTGGTCCCCTCGGAGGTGAGTATGTCCTCAAGTTTTTTGTAGTAGGTCTTCTCAATCTCATGAATCAGCTCTTCCCTATACCTCTTGGGTATCCTCCTCTTAGTTATCTTGTTGGACAGCTCGTTGAGGCTGAACTCATCCCGCAAGGCTTCCCTGTACTCATTGAGGAAGACAATCTGGTCGCCGATGTAGTCCAATATCTCAGATGGCTCCTTGTCCCTGTCCTCCAGCGCTTTGTTGAGGTACTGGTAGACCATTCCGACATTGTCGTGAATAGAGGTGAACTGCCTCAGCTTCTGCTTGGCTGAAGGGATTGAAAACACAGATTCAAACGCTTGGATTCTGGTTCCTATCTTCTCCTGTCTCCTCTCGATGCTCTCAACAAGCGACACCAGGAGAGACTCCCTCTTCTCCTCGGTCTTCCCTCCGATCTTGGAGAAGGATTTCTGATATTTTTCATCGATCTTTTGTTTGGTGTCGGAGTATTCGGTGTCGAGTTCTTTCAGTCTTTGTTCGAGGCTTTGCAGCTGTCGCCTCCTGTTCTTTATGGTATTCTCGCTGAGGTTCTTCCTCTTGAGGATGCCTTTTACCTTGTTTATATCCTTCTCCAGGCTGTGATAATCCCATCTGTAATCCCTCTCCGCATCACGCAGAGCCGAGCCCAGTTTTCCCTCTGCCGTCGTCTTTGCCTCGCTCGCTTTCCTTTCGAAGAGCTCATAATTCTTGGTGAATCGGTGGAGCGTCTTTATAGTGGTCAGCAACTCGCTGTGGACCCCTCCAACCAACTGTTGGAACTTCTCTATCGCGTAGCTGTAGGTCTCAATCATGTTCTTGTTGTCCTTTTCGCTATAGAAGTAATGGAGCTTGACTTTGGGGGGGAGCATGTCGAGCTTCTCTTTTACCCGTTTGAGCCTATCATCGAATTCCTGCATCTCCTCTTGGGATAGGCTCATGTCCGAGAAGTCAGTCTGCTGAAGCCTGTTGAACTCGTGCTTGGTATAGAAGAACCTCCAGTTATCAATCAATCCTCCAGCCATTATCATAGTAACTGAAGGGTCGTTGTCACCGTTCGGAAGCTTTGCCAAAGTGTCTTCCACGACTTTCACATAACCCTTCCATGCCCGGTCGCTGAATATCCTCTTGTTATCGGCGAGAAACGAACCCATCATGAATATAGGTGTGGAATGGCCGCCTGATAGGCGTTCAAAAGCATCTTCAGAATAAACTCTCTTGACCAAAATGTCATCCAAGGATTCTCTGTTCGTAGTCATTATACCCCCCTCTAGTTGTAACTAAATTAAAATAGAATCGGAAATTTAAATAGTTTTGTATGGGTAAATCATACCAAAGTAATAGTTATATTGGATAATCAATCACTCGACGATAAATTCGTTCTCAGAAGGTGACAAAAATATCAGGAACTGTACAAAAGGTTTATAAATTCAAAAAAAGGCACTTTCCTAAGCAAATGACCTTAGAAAAGACCGTGTCAAACATCAGTAAAAGGGTCCTGAATAGAAAGAAGAAAGATTTCACCTCCCAGATAAGGACAAGGGAAGAGATACGCGATCCTCATGCCAGGACAGTGAGGAGGAAAAACAACGTCAGAAAGACAATCTATGGGTTCTTGACTGGATCCATTATAGCTGCTTCAATGTTCCTGTTCCCCGGACCACAAATTGTCAAGAGCGTGGTAAGAAACTATGATGCCTCATCGGTGTCCGACAATATCATCGACAAGGCCAAGACCATAATATATGAGGACAAGGGTTTCAAATCAAAGATTTTTCCGGAGTACAATGAAAAAGAGTCATTCAGCAACAGCATCCAGAACCTCGAGAAACTGTTTGGCAACGGCGACTATCTCGAAGACGAGATAAAGCGTGATCGCTTCTACACATATCTAATCGACAGGGTGAACTACCCTCTTAGCGACAAGCTCAGCAGGGACCAAGAAAAACACACCTTAACCATCCTGAAATATTCGGGGTACAACGAGGAGGACCGGGGAAGGCTAAATAAGATACTGCACCCTGAGACAGGAACCATTCTCAAGGACTATCTAACCGGTGTTATAATGGACCAGGAGAAGCAGGCATATTACGATGCCAACTTCGAGGAGAGACTGCAGGAAATCAAGCAATACAAGCAGCAAATAGATATCATCCTCAACACTATCCCAAGCAAAGAGGATGAGGAGCTCCTTCACGATTACCTTGTGAAATCTGACTTAAATTTCCCGCTGACCCAGCAGCAGATTACAGCTCTCGCCTTCGATGCCGCAACAGTCGGAGGAAATTTCGACCTGTTGTCATTAATCGACGCAAGCCCAAATGTTCAGGATTTCCGGGCGAGGATTTATGAGGACCAAATCCTAAATGATATACGTCTCGTCCTCTTGTCTATCAAGCTCGGCCAAAGAGAAGCCGCATACATTAAGTACGCAACGGATTACTATGTCTGGCATGAGTTCAGCCAACCGGGGATAAACGTCGCCCATTTGAAGGAGAGGAATCTTACCAAGGACATCAATAATATGAAATCAGCCAAGACCAATCTGGAGGAACGGATCGGAAAGCTGGAAAGCAAAAGTAAAATATCTGAGAGGGACATGCAAAGAATTGATGCTTGGAAGAAAGAAAGGGGCGATTTGGAAAAGAATATTGATCTTTATCAGACAAAGCTCGTTTTCCTGAGGAAAATATCAGATACCCGTGAAGGGTACAATGATGTCAGGAAGAAACTGAAAGATGAGTTCCTCAAACTGGTACCACCTTACCTGGACATAAGACCACCTCTCGAAAATTTGAGTTATAAGTCAGTCAGGAAGGTTGGCATGTTCGGAGTCCAATCCAGGGAATCCCGCCATCCAGGCAACCGGTTCCATAAGGGTCTTGACCTGCTCGCAGACGTCGGGACCCCTATCTACGCAGCAGAGGACGGAACGATCATACCGACCGGATACCAAAAGGAAGGGTTGCACTGGAACCTCAAGATCAAGTCTCTCGGCGGGTGGGAGTTCATATACGGCCACCTGCAAGGGCCAGAGGAGGATCCTGTCTTCGCAAGAATCTATGATGAGCTGCAGAGGAAGGGTTATTATGTCATCAAGAAAGGTGAAGAAATAGGAAAGGTGGCAGACCTGACCTTCACTGAAGACAGATATTACGGGACCGAATTCGACTACGACCACGTCCATTTCAGCATCAAGTACTGGAACCAGTTCATCAATCCCCTATTTCCGGTCTTCAAAGACCGCGCCGCTGATATCTTTGAGCATGTGATGCATGAGAAATCCTGGTACAAGAAGGTCACCCCAGAAGACATAGAAAACGGGTCAACTTTAACGCTCTGATTTACTAAATAAACCTTATTAAGCCTCATTTTAACATTTAATTAGGGGAAAATTACCTAAAACCAAACTTGTAGTTCTATTTTCCCATTAAAATCAAAAATATAGCTTATTTTATATTTAAAATTGAAAATTAACAAAATATTTATAGGTGAAAATAAATAAGGATTAAATAAACCGGTCTTTTCATGAAAAGAGGTGTAAGATGTCTTTGAGGATAAAAGTCGAAAACCTTTCAAACCCAAAGTTTGCGAGAGAAGAGTCTTTCGACCGCAATTCCATTTTCTACGGCCTAGGAAAAGTCATGATAGACGAATACTTCTCAATAAAGGCGAAAGGGAAAAGCGCGCAGCCAGACACAGAGCTACAGGAAGAGCTCGCTGGTCTGATAATAACCTACGACTGCGACCTTGTAGAAAATGAGGACTACTCACTGCCTTCGCGATTCAACAAGTATCCTGATCAGCCCTCAATCAGGAAAAGGACCCTCGAGCAGTTCATAACGCCAGCGCTTAGAAGGGACCGGGCAGTGATAGTGGAGGGGAACAGAATCCTCGGTTCGGGAGCTCTCCTCTTCACCGCAGTCAAAGCCAGCCGCATGTACGGCTCAGAGGAAGAATTCATAGACCACTTCCTGTACAACAAGGAAGGCAAGGACA
>CAZPJY010000025.1:0-28303 GCA_964587045.1 uncultured Methanosarcinales archaeon | reverse complement strand
TCTTGCGGTGATTCCGGCATTCTTCATCGGAAGGAAAGTGGGCGGCAACCTCGGAGGGCTGTTCGCATCGGTATTCCTGGCCGTCCACCCATCATTCGTGACAAGGACATCAGGCGGATTCGCCGACACCGACGCATACAACGTCACTTTCCCCCTTTTCATATTCTGGCTATTCATCGAGGCCTTCGAGGCGAAGGATATCAAGAAGAAGATCCTATACGGTGGCCTTGCAGGACTGCTGACAGGCATATTCTCATACGCGTGGCACGGCTGGTGGTACATCACTTACTTCATCATCGCCGCAATCATATGGTACCTGGCTTACTGGATTGCTAAGGAGCTGGTTGCGGGCAAGAGCCTAAAAGACATACTGCACGCAAAGCAGATCCGGGACGCGGGCATAAACATCCTGACCATCTTCGTGACCACAATAATAGGCGGGACTCTGATTAACGGCTTCAACACGACCATCTACCTCTTCACGCAGGGCCCACTCCAGTTCATAAGGTTCAAGGACGTGGCCACCATAACGCTTTGGCCAAACGTCTTCACGACGGTAGCGGAGCAAAACGCGCTGCCCCTCTCAGGGGTCATAAGCCAAATATCGTTTGGCAGCTCCATAATATTCGTGCTGGGCATGCTGGGTGTCGCTGCGACCCTAATCTCTCTTAAGAACATCAAGAGGGATGCTATATTCCTCGCTGCCGTGGCGGTGTGGTACGCGATACTCATAAACATAGACAACGTCATAACCAACGTCTTCGTGTTCCTGGCGCTGGCGCTCGTCCCCATACTGTACAAGATGATCCATTCGATCATACGCAAGGAAGAGGGCGTCGACATCAAGTACGCAGTCTTCCTAATCATCTGGATGGTAGCGACCATTTGGGCGAGCACCAGAGGCGTCCGCTACGTGCTGCTGCTCGTCCCAGCTTTCGCAATCGGTTTCGGCGTGTCAATCGGGCTGCTGCACAGGATGACAACCCGATGGATATCACGTGAACTTGACGTCAAGAAGGTCATCGCAAGCGTCGTCTTGATCGTCCTATTCAGCCTCCTGCTGCTCAAGCCTATAAGGGCTGGCTATGACACGGGCTACCACGAGATTCCAAGCTACAACGACGCGTGGGACGGGGTCCTCAAGCAGATCAACGAAGACTCCCAGCCGGACGCGATAATCAACTCATGGTGGGACTTCGGCCACTGGTTCGAGGCGATGGCCGACCGCGCGGCGACGCTGGACGGCGGGCGTCAGAACAACCCCGCAGCGCACTGGCTTGGCAAGCTCATGCTCACCGACAACGAAACCCTGTCTGTAGGGATACTAAGGATGCTGGACTGCGGCTCGAACACGGCTTTCGACAAGCTGGAGAACTTCACCGGCGGGGATGTGGTACACTCCATCGACATTCTAAACGACATCATGGTAATGGACAGGGAAAGCGCAAAGGGTTATCTCCTGGAGCACTTCTCTCCAGAGCAGACCGATGAGGTTCTGGAGTATTCCCACTGCGATCCCCCAGCGGACTATTTCATAACCAGCGAAGACATGGTCAGCAAGTCCGGCGTTTGGGCGCACTTCGGCGCCTGGGACTTCAGGAGGTCGAAGATGGCCAACCAGGTCAGGAAGATGAGCAAGGCAAATGCCGTGGAGTATCTCATATCTGAATTCGGCCTGGACGAGGAGACTGCTGACAAGTATTATTATGAGATCCAGACCCAGGACCCGAACAACTGGATAGCGCCATGGCCCAGCTACGCCGGCAGGGACGCCCCTTGCCAAAAGACAGGCAACGAGCTTATATGCCCGTTCTCCCAGTACAGCCTGAACTTCAGGGTCAACCTCGATACATATGATATATATGCCGACACCCCGCAAGGCAAGGTTTCACCGGTCTCGGTCGTCTACATGGACGGCAACACCTTCAAGGAGAAGGTCTTCACAGGAGCGAACATCGGCTTCTCGATGGGCATTATCAAGAAAGGCGAGAACGCATACAACTTCGTGATAATGGAGCCGAGCCTGGCCAAGAGCATATTCACGCGGACGTTCTTCTTCCAGGATCCATCATTGAGGCATTTCAAGCTTTTCACTTCAGCGTTCACCGTGACCGGTGATGACATTTACGTCTGGAAGATCGATTGGGAAGGGCAGGACCTGCCAGTGGAGGAAGTGGGGAACGAATCTGAGGAAGTCATGACTGTTGAGCCTCAGATAAACACCACGGAGGAAAAGCCAGTTGATCAAGAGCCGGACCTGGGCAGTAATATCGGCACTGAATGAGGCGGCGCACATAGCTGACGTGGTCCGCCGCACCAAGAAGATTCTGAATCACGTGGTGGTCGTAGACGACGGCTCATGGGACGGTACATCCCAAGCGGCATTTGAGGCCGGAGCAACCGTCCTCAGGCACCTGGTCAACATGGGCAAGGGGGCCGCGCTGAAGACGGGGTTTGACTATGCGTTAAGCCACGGCGCCGAGTACCTGCTGGCCCTGGACGGGGACGGCCAGCACAGGCCCGAAGAGATCCCCCTCCTGCTGTCCCGCCTGCCAGGGTGCGACCTCGTGTTTGGGGCGCGCATGATGTCCAAAGACATGCCTGCTTTGCTCAAGTTCGGCAACCGCTCCATAAATTCTATAACGAAGCTGCTCTTCGGCATCAAGCTCAAGGACACACAGTCAGGCTACCGCGCCATGACAGCAGACGCCTACAGGAAGTGCAGGTGGGAAGCGAACGACTACTCTATGGAGTCAGAGATGATCGCAAACGCGGGAAGGCACCACCTGAAATACTGCGAGGTCACGATAAGCACGATCTACAGCGACAAGTACAAAGGAACCACAATTATTGACGGTATCAAGATAACATTAAATCTCATCCAATGGAGGTTAAGACAATGATAGTTGGGATACAACTAATTGGTCTTCTTTTCGGAATCGGCATGCTCTACTTCACCTTCCTCTACTTCAAGAGGGGAGACTACGATAGGAGGGGCTTTTTGGTTTGGACGATTGTATGGATCTTCTTCATCTTCCTGACGCTGTTTCCAAGATCGCTTTACGAGCTCATGTACGTCTTCTCAATAGAGCGTACCGTGGACTTCTTCGTCATGGTCGGCTTCGCCTTCTTCTCCGTGATAATCTTTAGGCTGTACGTCCAGCAGAAGAAGATAATGAAGAAGATCGAGACGGTCGTCAGGAAGGTCGCACTTGACAAGGCGAAGAAGCGCTAGACCAGCCTGAAGATGAGGGCGCCGTTAGGGTCGCCTTCCTTGGCAGGGTAGACCAGCCTGTATCTCGGATTCTGGCCGTATGCCATGATCTTTTCGTTGGTCTCGTTTACGCCCTTGTCGATGGCGCATTGTGAGTCTATTATGATGTATTCGTAGCCGAACCTTTTCAAGAAGTCGTAGCTCTCATCGGGTGTCGCGTTCCAGCCCCAGTTCTCGTGATAGTCGACGATCTCTGGCAGCCAGCCGACGCTGAGCTTGTCAAGTGCGATTACCTTGTACTCCTGGGAGCACAGCGGCATGACCATCGTGTTCTCCGGAAGGTTTTTTAGCCAAAGGTAAGACGCAAGCTCAGTTGGGTTAGCGTAGACCCCGATGGGCCAGGGCGATGTGTTGACCTTGTACTTCGGATAGGCGGAAGTCATCATAACGCCAGCAACAATAATTATCATCACGAGAAGGGCAGGAACCTTCAGCTTCTTGAGCAATTTGGTCAGCTCCACCCCACCCTCGGCCGCGATCAGCACGACGGGTATCGCCAACGCGACCCAGAACCTGTGACCGTAGAAGTGGTAGGGCAGCCTCATGGAGTTGGTGCCCAGCATCGACAGCACGAACCAAAGGAAGGCTGTCACCACCCATAGGCTCTTTATGTTCTTCTTGGGACGTATGAAAAAGAACACGAGCCCCGTGGCTAGCAGGAGGGATATGAAGACGCCCCATCCTTCCGTGTTGTCTATCTTGCCTGCGGTGCGGGCTACGATGTGGTCAGCAACGGTGTAGAATCCGCCGTAAAGGCCCGAAGACCTGCTGATGCCCTCAAATGTGCCACCGACCGCCATGTCGCCGTTGAAGGTGTAGGGCAGGTAGAAGACGACGGCAATGAGTATGCCCAGTACAGCCAGGGCAGTGAGCCACAGGTTGAACTTCCTATTCTGCACCAGGTCGACGACCCACCATAGGGCGAAGAACATTCCGAAGATGACATTGGTTGTCCCCTGTGTCACCATGATGGCCCCGACCACGAGGCCTCCTGGCACGAACCACCACTTGCTGTCCTTGAGCATGATTGAGCAGTAGAACGCTACCGAGAAAAGGGCCATATTCATCGCGGTGGGCCAGATGAACCTTGAGAGGTATGAGGGAATCGCCCAGAGCAAGAAGGTGGCGAGCAGAGCCTTGCCCCTGCTCCCGACGAAGCGCAGAGCGAAGTAGTAGAAGAACACGATGGTGAGGCCTATTATCAGCATGTTGAAGAACTTGAGAGTCCAAAAGACAGAGGGCGATGTCTGGTGAAGAACCCCATAGACGATCCCGAAGCCTTGCGGGTAAGGCGAAAACGTGTTAGTAATGCTCCCCTTGTAGTCCGGACCGACCGGCCGGTCGATCGTGTGGGTCATGGCCACATAGACGGTGTTCCCCGCATGCGGCATGGGATCGCTGTCTGCGAAGTATGCGGAAGGCATGAATCCCGGGTCCCAGGAAGCGTGCAGGTAGACCGCAAAGATTATTAGTGCCAGCAGCAGCACTATCCCCTCGGCCAGCATGTCTTTTGAGAAGGTGACCTTCCCGCCCTTCATGAGGGATTTGCGTTTGGCTCTCCCCTTCCTGATGAGGGAATAGACCGGATACGCGATCGAGAGCACGAGGAACACCAGCCAGTGGAGGGGGATGTTCAGAGCGTTTAGGATTATGCCCAACGAAATCCAGACACCGAATCCGATACCGACTCTTGTGAAGAACCTCTCAAGGACTGTCCCTTTGAGTTTCAGGAATGCTGTGGCTGCGGAGCCGAATCCCCAGGTGTAGACGAAGAACAATATGATGCTCACAAAGTTCATGAACTCCATGCGAGCGCCTAAATCAGGCTTTCTATATTAATCTTTCCTGCCTGAGGGGACCAGGTTCTTCACCATCGCGGTGTCGCAGACCGAGCATATCTTTCTCTGCTTCCTGCGGAAGGTTCGGAAGGCGTCGTTCATCCAAAGCGACCCGATGTCCTCCCCGAAGGGATCGCCGACATTGTAGGTGGGCAGGGCGCAGCAAGGCGTCGCCTCGGCGTTGACGTTGAAGTAGATGTAGTCATAGGTTTTGAGGCAGTACCTGCCTCCCTGGTGGAGGAATCTCCTGGTCAGCTTGTAGAGCGTCCTGCTGGCCCCGAAGCCGAACGCGTACGGCACGAAGTTCACCGTCACCCCATTCCTCCTTCCCTCCTTTTCTGCAGCCTTGAATATCTCGCGTTCCTCATCCTCAGAAGCGCGCTTCAGCTTGTCATTGAACCTGAGGTCCAGACGTGATAGCAGGACCTCCTTGATACCGAGGCCCCCAGCAAACCTCACGACGTCAAGGACGTCCTTTTTGCCTTCAGGATGGAGGGTCGTGATCACCCTGACGTCTATGCCAGACTCATCGATTAATGCCTTAATGTTGTCGAGCCCCTTTTGGTTGAGGTGTCCCCACGGCTGGTCTGTGGCGACGCTGTCGATTGAAAAGCTTATCCTCCACAGCCCGGAGTCTATGAGCCTCTTCCTGTTCTCATTGTTGAGCAGAAGGGCGTTGGAGGTGACAGAGACCTTTATCCCCTTGTCGGTCGCGTACCTGATCATGGAGAAAACTTCCTTGTGCGTGAACGACTCCCCCCAGCCTGTCAGGTCGAGCTCCTCGATTCCCTCCAGCCTGTCCACCAACCTCTTGAAGGTCTTGAGGTCCATGGCCTTGAAGTCCACCCCAAGGTCCTTGCGAGGGCACATGGCGCAGTCCAGGTTGCAGAGGTTGGTCACCTCAATCTGGGCACGCCTGGGCCTGCTCGGCTGCCAGTACAGAAGCCTGCCTATACCTTGCGTTATTACATTCATTTTATCAGCCTGATGCCCGACTTTATATTCTGAACGAGGCTCTTTGCGTCGCGAACCTTTGCCAGCTGGCGCTTCATCATGCTGGGGCGCAGGTAGAACTCCCTGTTCGCTTTCTTAGCCATCCTCTCCAGCTCCTTGGCAGAGATTTTTGGAAGCTGTATGAGCGAGCGCTTCGCAGGATCCAGGTTCTCATACACTTCCTCACCGCTTATGATCTGCCACTTGTTCTCCTTTGCCGCAGCTTCGAAGTCGGTGCCGGGGAACGGAGTGCAGATGGAGAACATCGCGTAGTTTATAGGGAGCTGCTTGGTCTTCTTGAGGGTCTCTTCCATCGACTCCTTGGTCTCTGTGGGGGACATGCCGAATATGATATTCACTTTCGGCTCGATGCCATACTTGTTGAGGAGCATGATGGCCTTCTCGGCGGTCTCTGCCTTCAGCCCCTTTCTCGCGTAGTTCAGGGCGGTCTGGTCGAAGGATTCCACGCCTATGTCGATGTACTTGCATCCCGCCTCGGCAAGCGCCTTTACGACCTCCTCCCCCTGCAGGTGGTCTGCCCTGGCGAGCAGGCCGAAGGTGAACCCGAGTCCCTTCATGCCTTTGCATATCTTGATGATGCGGTCGTCGCCCCACATGAACATGTCGTCGATGAAAGATATCTCGGTTAGGCCTTCTGCCGAAAGACTCTTGAGCTCTGCGATTACGTTTTCCGGCGAGCGTGTCGTGACAGGAGGCTTTCCTTTGTTGTACTTCTTCCACTCCAGCTCTCTCGCCCATGAAATGGCCATGGGAACGCAGAAGTAGCACCTGTAGGAGCAGCCCCTGCTAGTGAGAATGTTGGTGAACCTCTTGTTGGAGAGCTTGGGGTTGATATAGGATGCGGTGTCAAGGTCCCGCGCTGGGAAGGGTAGGATATCAATGTCTTCGATTATGCCAGCCGTACCATTGTGGTGAACCTCTGCGCCGGACCTGTAGCTGACGCCGAGTATCTTGGATCTCCTTTCCCACCCGTTCACCAGGTTCTCTATCACGAACTCCGCCTCACCCCTGGCGATCGCGACCCTCTCGTCGGTCAGGAATTTCTCAGGGGTATAGGTCGGGTGCGGCCCGAAGTATATCACCCTGGCCTTCGTGCGCTTCAGCACCAGGTCGGAGGCGCGCGTGTCAGGCTTGGTGGAGAGCAGCACCGTGTGGAAGATGAAGAAGTCGGAGTCGTCATTCCGCAGCTTGCGCTCAAAGTCCTGCCAGCTCTTGGAGGAGTAGTTCACGTAGCGTACGTCATGCTCCTTGCGAAGGACTGCAGCAGAGTAAAGTATCGCAAGGTTGGGCGTGGGGTATATGGTATAGGAACAGCCGTAAGTCCTCTCAGGGTTCTTGCCCTTCTCAGCGGGCGGTATGAGATAGGTTACCTTAGCCATGCTATCATCTCGTGATTATCCTCAACGCGTTCCCCGGCTCTTTGATGCCGAACTTCAGGAAGGCATACGCCCAGACCAAATTCCGCAGGATTAGTATGAAGGGGAGGATCGCGAACCTGCAGCTCTTCGCCCTCCTGATAATCCTTGCTGTCTGGGGAATCTGGAATAACATCAGCGCGACGAGAACCGCAATGCCGACCTCGGGGATGATGAACAGCAGGACGATCGCCAACAGTGTGAGCGGGACCTGGAGGATTAGCTTCCCTCCCGATACCTTATCTCCTAAATAACGCTTAGGGTGGGCGCTGATGATCGCCAGTCGTCCATACGCGACATTGAATTGCTGCCTTAAATAACTTGTGAAACTCTCTTTCCAGTAGTGGTCACAGCCGATTTTTTTGAGCAGGAGTATCTTATATCCTGCCTTGGTGATACGGTATGACATGTCGACATCGTATCCGTAGTACATCTGCTCGCTGAAACCACCAACCTTCCTGATGAGGTCCGCCCTGTATGCGGTGTTGCAGGTGCTGACATGGTCAACGAACTTGCCGGCGATGCGGTCGTACCTGTCCTCGAGCTCGAGGCCAGCGATGCTTGCCCAGAAGTTTTCCCTGTTGGCTGTCCTGATGTATCCAGCGATCGAACCGAGCTTGGGGTCCTTGAACTTCTCGACGACTGCCTTTGCCCATCCCTTGTCGATGACCGCGTCAGAGTCGATGGAGCAGACAATCTCACCCTTCGCGAGCCGAAACCCGATGTTGGTGCTCGAAGCGGCGCCCTTCTGCTCCGACCTTCCCTTTATGTGTATGAGGAAGCGCCGTACCTTCATCTTGCGCTTGTACCTCCCAGCGAGCCTGACAGTCCCGTCGGCAGAGTTGTCGTCGATTATTATTATCTCCATGGGGGAATAATCCTGCCTGCCGATGGCGTCAAGCACCTTGGGCAGATAAGAAGCTGAGTTGTACGTACAGATGACAAGCGACACTAGCGGCTGCATGGTCGGTAGGGTTGCCTGTAGATTTAAAAAGCTTATGAAAACCCGTCGATCGCTTCACTGTAGACCTTTTCTAGGATGTCGCCGACCGATCTCCATGTCCAGTTGGCCTCGACGTAACGCTTTCCCCTCCCGACAGTATCAGGGGAAGCCTCAATTTCAATCGCCTCCTTCAGGCCTTCTATATCATTGTAGCGCACGACGGTACCGATGCGCTCCTCTCTGATGGCCTTTGATACCGCGCATGTGTCTGCAACGATCACCGGACATCCGCAGGCAAGCGCTTCGGGCACGACGTTCCCGAAGGCCTCCGTCCTGCTGGGGAGTGCGAAACAAGTCGCGTTCAGGTACAGCTGCCACTTGTCGTTGCCTGATACATATCCTGTGAAGGTCACCCTATCACCGATACCTTGCTTTGCGATCTCACGCTTTACAGCATTGAGATAGCCGTGGTCCCTGCCGGCAATTATCAGGTGAGTGCCTTTCGACCTGGCCACGGCCCGAACAAGGAAGGGCAGTCCCTTGACGTTGCTAATCCTCCCGACGAAGAGAACCACCCTGCGCGACTTGATGCCGTACCTCTCCCCAAGGAAGTTCGGGTCCTTGCCCGGTATCGATCTAGGGTCCACGGCGTTGGGTATCACCACAACCTTCCCTTTCTTTCCCGACCACTCACGGCACTGCTCGCCTTCGAGCTCAGTAAGCCCGATGAGGTATTCGGCATCCCTTATTATCCTGTTGCCAACCACAGCATCATAAACCTTCTTGAAAAGCGTCCGTGAACCGTGGTGAGGCAGCGATCCGCCTGGCGACAACACATATGGTATCCCATACTTCCTGCAGTAGCAATAGGCCACAGTATTTTGGAAGTTCCTGTGGGAATAGAGCTGGACGATGTCGAACGACTTGATGTGCTTGGATACATATCTTATCATAGAAGGTGTGAGGAACCAAGAGCTCATGAGCTTGGGTAATATCCTGTTGAAGTAGCGGACCTTGATGCCTTTGATCGTCCGGGCCTTCAGCCGGTGGTTACGCGTCTCAGTCTTTGCGTTGGACGTGTAGACCGTGACTTCATGCCCGCGCCTGACCAGCTCCGCCGACTGCTGGATCATCTTGTTCTTCACCCCGTTGAAGTCGCTTGGGTCGAAGACGACACCAGTGTGAAGTATCCTCATGTCGCACCCCTCAGGAGAAGGTAATGGTTGGAGTAAACACCCACAGCTAGGAACATCGCCACGTGGAGGGCAACCAACGCGATAGCAATTGCCCTGTCCCTTCCGGCCTTTTGTGAAACCACAACGTGGGCGGTGTACATGGCTATGGGGACCAGCAGCGCGAGCATGTACCTGTTGGCGGCTCTCGTAAATGACATCAGCAGCAGCGGGACAGCGATCCACGCCCACACACCGCGGAGCCTACCGGACTCGAGCGCAACGTACAATAGAAACATCTCGGACGCGATGATGACCAAGAAGAGGGCAATCGAGAGGTACGGCTGGGGGACAGCGCTGTCGACCCATCCAATGTTCATCTCACCGTAGTAGGCCTCCTGCGTGTTGAGCGAAGATACCGGCGCTATGAAGGTCAGGAGCAGGGTCAGGAGACCGAGCGCAAACGCTGCCCAGACCGCCTTCACGCGCAGCCTCTTCCAGAGCTGGTAGAGGACCAGCAGGGAAAGAGGGCCCAGGAAGAGCCCCAACCACATCAGGTAGCCCAATACATGGCTGACAAAGAATGTCAGGGTGAGGTTGGTTAGGTAGCCTGAAGCCCCGGTAGGGAGGAGGTTGCCGTATGCCAACGGGCCAATCAGGACGATGGGCAGCGAGACTGCCAAAACCACAAGGAAATACGCCACCGAACTCCATGCCGAATGCAAGAGCTCATCTCTTGAGAACCCTTCCTTCCTGAAAATCAGGTAGAGCGCCACCGGGAACAGCACTGCGATTATGTACTTGGTGGCAAGGGCCAGGCCGATGGACACGGCCGACCAGAAGAACTCGCTCCTGCTTTCAGAGTAGGCGAGCAGCAGCATGCCGACGGATGCAAACGCCATGAAGGGAACGTCGGTCACAACTTCCTGCGAATATACCATGAACAGCGAGTTAGCGGCTACGAGCAGGGAGGTGATGAACGCAAAAGTCTGCCCTTCCTTCCTCCTGAGATAGAAGAACACGAACATCACCGACGCTGCCCCCAGCAGCAATACCGAAAGCCGCGCGACCTCGACTCCCTCACCGAAGATTGCAAAAGGGACAGCCAGGTAAAGCGATGTCAATATCGGATTGGACACCTGCTCGAAGTACCAGCCGATGTCGTTGCCGTCGGCTATGTCGGCAGCCAGGCCTGCGTATACAGGCTCCTTGTCGACGTAGCCGTTCCCGAGGTAGAACAGGTGCGGGATCAGCAGCACCGCGACTAGGATGACTGCTAACAGCGTCGATTTCATGTCCCCGAAGACTCCCAGCGAATATAAAAAACTTTGCAGAGGTTTTAAATATCCCATTCAATCCCATCAGGCACATGCAACCCAAGGTAGCTGTGCTCAAGACAACACCAGCAACGGTCGTCGAGGATTACGGCAGACTCATCGACATGATGGAGTACAGGCCAAAGAAGGATCTCCTGCTCAAGCTGAACCTGTCATGGAGCCTCTACTACCCTGCATGCTCGACAGAGCCATGGCAGCTGGAAGGGGCGCTCAAGGGCCTGACCGATCGCGGGATAACGCGCATCATCCCGGTAGAGAACAAGACCGTCGTCACGCATGTGATGAAGGGAGCGAGGGGCAACAAGTGGCTCCCTCTCTTCGACCGGTACGGCGTCAAATTCCGGCCGCTGGACAGGGAGAAATGGGTCAGGATGAGACTCAAGTCCGACCTCAAGGCGATTCCTGAAATCTTCCCCGACGGGCTGAGGATCCCCAAGCTGTTCATAGGAAAGAGCATGCTCCACCTGCCAACGATAAAGACGCACGGCCACACCGTGATGACAGGTACAATGAAGAATGCCTTCGGCGGTCTGATAACAGAGAGGAGGCACCATTGCCACAAGAACATCCACGAGGTCCTGGTCGACCTGCTCAAGATACAGAAGGAGCTCCACCCCGACATCTTCACACTCATGGACGGCACGGTCTGCGGCGACGGCGCAGGACCCAGGACCATGATCCCGAGGATCGAGAACATCATCCTCGCAGGGAGCGACCAGGTCGCAGTCGACGCAGTGTCATCAAAACTGATGGGCTACGACCCGATGAGAATCAGGTTCCTAAAGCAGGCAGATGACGAGGGTCTGGGCACAGCCGATACAGACCAGATAGACATAGTCGGGGAGGACATATCCAGGACCAACTTCCACTTCGCAACCCACAAGAGCCCTGTAATATTCTGGGACCAGGCGTTTAGGAAGGGAGCTTTGAGATTCCTTGAGCCCCTGCTGTTCCATACGCCGCTATTCAAGCTCCCGGTGTTCGCCTCCGCCTTCTACCACGACTACATGTGGTACCCAACAGTCGGGAAGGCAAGGATAAGGCGCTTCATGAAAACAGAGTGGGGCAGGCTGCTCAGGAGGTACTAGATGGCGTTCATAGACTATTTGAGGATGCTCAGGCCGCAGCAGTGGTACAAGAACATCCTCATATTCACAGCCCTCATATTCACCTCGAACATCCTCAATCCCGGACTGCTCGGGGCCACCCTCATAGGGTTCGTAAGCCTCTGCCTGGTATCCTCTGCCAACTACGTGATAAACGACATAATTGACAGGAAGTCTGACCAGGCCAACCCCGAGAAGCGCAACCGCCCGATAGCGTCGGGCAAGGTCCCGTTGTGGGAGGCGTGGGTGATCGCCGCTGTGCTTCTGGCAGGTTCCCTGTCGATAGCATCGACCCTCACCGCCTCATTCATGGCCGCTATGTCGTTTTTGTTCGCCTTCTCCCTGCTTTATTCCCTGGTCTTCAAGCACGAGCCTTTCCTGGATATAACCTCGATAGCGATCAACTTCGTGGTAAGGGCGGTCTCAGGCGCGTTCATAATATCGGTAGTCATCTCCCCGTGGCTTGTGCTCTGCTCGTTCTTCCTG
Organism: uncultured Methanosarcinales archaeon; assembly: GCA_964587045.1. Lineage (GTDB taxonomy): Archaea > Nanobdellota > Nanobdellia > Woesearchaeales > CAZPJY01 > CAZPJY01. Next base: position 15,718 of record CAZPJY010000025.1, on the reverse strand, counting down.
GCCATGTTCCTGAGCGTTGGGAAGAGGAGGGCTGAACTTGTCTTCCTCAAGGAGGATGCCAAGCATCACAGGAAGGTGCTGGACCACTACAACGCCCGCGTCGCGGACAGCTTGCTGGCAATGGTCAGCTCAGCGCTGCTGGTGTCGTACAGCCTCTACTGCTTCCTTGGACAGAATTCGGAGTTCATAATCACGCTCCCTATAGTGATGTACAGCCTCTTCAGATACATCAAGCTCATCTACGACGGCTCAGAGATTGCCCGGCATCCAGACATGATAGTATCAGACTCTAGGATGGTAATATCAGTGCTTGCATGGATCGCCATAACCCTGATTCTATTCCACTAGACGATGCGCGGCCGGGGCAGCGGCACGATGAACTTGCCCTTGAACCCCTTGCTTCTTATCTTCGGGATGAGCTCGTCTGCTATGTGCCATGAGAAGACCAGCGCGTATTCCGGCTGGTCCTCGTAAAGGGCGGATTCCTCGAGCACTGGGATGAGCGTGCCCGGGACGTACCTGCCTATCTTGTGCGAGCCCTTGATCTCCATCACCGCGTCGACGATCCCGTCGTCGATGCCCACATAGTTGATCAGGGTAGATGCCCTCGATGGAGCGCTGATGCCGTAGATGCGCTTGCCTTCGGCCTTGATGTCCTTGAGAAGCGAGTAGAGCTCGAGCTTGGACATGACCACCCTCTCCTTGAACTCCTTCAGTTTCTTCCTGTCGAGTATGGTCTTCTTCTCGGCGTCGAGCATCTTTTTGACAGTGTCCTTTGCCTTGTAGGTTCCCTTCCTCGCAGCGTACACCCTGATGGAGCCGCCGTGCGTCGGTATCCCTTTGGCGTGGAAGACCTCAAGACCGTGCTTTTCCAGGAGGAATTTCAGGCTATGCAGCGAGTAGTACCTCAAGTGCTCGTGGTAGACCGTGTCGTATTGCAAGGTCTCGACGAGGGGTTTGAGATAATGGGACTCGGAGATGAAAACGCCGTCATCTGCGAGCAGGCTGACTACATCCTCAGTGATCTGGTTGATGTTCTCGATGTGGGCGAAGACGTTGGTTGCGGTCACAATCTTGGCCTTGCCGTGCTCCTTTATCACCTGCTCGGCCACCTTGGTGGTGAAGTAGTCGATGATGGTCGGAATGCCCTTCTCAATCGCGAGCTTCCCGATCTCCTCAGGCGTGATGCCCAACACCTTGTGCTTGGTGAAGTTGCTCAGCAGGTTGCCGTCATTCGACCCTATGTCTATCACCAGGTCGTCCTTCCCGAGTTTGATGATCTTTGAGCATTCTTGGTAGAGCTCTGCGAAGTTGTCTCTGAGAATCTTGGTCGTGCTGCTCGTGTAGGGATACTCGTACGGGAACAGGATTTTTGGGTCGACCGTCAGGCCAAGCTGAACCAGGCTGCAGTTCTGGCACGAGACGACCTGGGCAGGATAGCTGGGCTGCTCGTCAGGGACCGACCCAATCGGGTGCATCTGGTTTACAGGGGGCATGTAGCCGAGAAATATTATCGGTTCCAGCTTTTCGGAATTGCAAACCTGGCATCGCCTGGTCACTACGCTCGAACCTGTGTTGAATGCGAGTTTCTTTTCCATAATGTTCACCTCAACTTGTCCTTTAGCACTCGGCTCTCCCCTTTCTTGGAGCCTGGCGTGTCATACCAACGGATGGTCTTCTTAAGGCCTTCCTTGAGGCTGACCCGCGGCTTGAAGCCGAGCCTCTTGAGCTTGGAGTTGTCCGGGCATCTGCGTGGCGTCGCTCCTCTAGGCACCGGACTGGTAATCAGGCTGACGTTGCGTCCGAAATGGTCGCCGATGAGCCTTGCGACATCGCCTATTGAGACCTCATCCATAGTGCCGATGTGGTATATGCCGAGGTGCTCGCCCTTGTCTATGACATGCATGAGCCCGTCAATAAAATCGTCTATGTAGATAAAAGACCGGGTCTCTGAGCCGTCACCCTGGATTGGGAAGTCGACGGTCGGTGCGGAGTTGATCGTCAGCATGTCCCTCATCCTGAGGATGAACTGCGGGATGACGTGCTCGTAGCCCATGTCAGGGCCATACACGTTGTGCGGCCTGAAGATGACCGACCTCTTGAAGAACTTCCTTCCGTAGTTGATGGCCATCAGTTCAGAGATTATCTTGCCGCCGCCGTAGGAGTAGCGCGGGTTCTGCACGTCAGGCACTATCAGCGGGACCGTCTCGTCGGTCGGAACTTTTTTCGGCGACTGGTACACCTCAGAGCTCGATGCCGTTATCAGCTCCTTTACGCCCTCATGGATGCAGCCGTCGATGACGTTGATCATTCCCTTGACCCCCACATCGAGGACCAGCTCAGGCTTCGAGTAGAAGTACTCGGTCCCGTTTATGAAGGCCAGGTGGCAGACGATGTCGATTCCCTTGCACGCCCTGCGCACCGCATCGGCATCCCTGACGTCCGCCTCAACGAGATCAATCTTGCTCCTCACGAGGTCAAGCCTGGTCTTGACTCCCCTCACGTTGTTGTCGAGCACCCTGACGTAATTGCCCTCCTTTACCAGTCTCCTGACTAGTGACGCTCCGATGAAACCGGTACCACCGGTGACCAAGAATCTCTTCTTCTTCATTTCACATCATAATATCTTGGTTTCAGCCTCATGACCTTCGGCCTCTTACTGAAGTGGAGGTTCCTGACCCCGAACATGAACCACCTCAGGTATTCCTTGAACCAGGGACCGAGGGAAAATGTCGACTTTCCGCCGTAGAGGCGGTCGATGGACACTATCGGCACCTCTCCGAGCTTGAGCCCGTAGAGCTGCGCCTTGACTGCGAGCTCGAAGACAACTGCCCAGCCGACGGGCCTCGCTTCAAGTTTTACCTTTTCGAAGATGCTCTTGCGAAACATCTTAATGCCAGTCGTCGAATCAGTGAAGGCGGAACCGGACAGAAACTGGAATACCCTGTTCCCATACCTCGAGAGGAATCCTCCTATCGCCGATCCGCCCAGCCTCCTTCCCCCGAGGGCGTATCTAGTGCAGCTGACGAGGTCGCACCCCTTGTCCATGAGGTGCAGCATGTCTTCGATGGCGACGACTGGACCTATCTCGTCTGCGGCGAATATCAGGACATACTCTCCCTTCGCTGCGTCGATCCCGGCCTTCAGGGCGTTGACGACCCCTCTGCCGCGGTTGTTGTGCACCAGCTTGACGTTTGGGAAGCGCCTCTGCACCTTCTTGACCGCAGGGATCGTGTTGTCTTTGGGACTGTCATAGACGACCAGTATCTCGTTTGGTACCTCGAGGGTCGCGTTGAGTATCTTGAGCATGACGCCGATGTTCATTCCCTCATTCCTGACAGGAAGCAGGATGGACAACTTCATTTTAGGAACTCCTTGATGTGATCGCATACCCGCTTGATGTCCTCATCTGTGAGGGTGAAGGCTGAGGGCATCCAAAGCGACTGCTCAGAAACCCTCACCGTATTATCGAAACCCTTATCAGGAAGCCTGTAGGGCTTCTGCCTGTGCAGGGGGAACCAGAACCTCCTGCTGTCGATGTCATGCTTTTCCAGGTACTCAGACAGCTCGTTCCTCTTTTCAAGCCTGACATCGGTCCACTGCGGGACCTCATCATCCTCAAACCTGTAAACATCTATTCCTTTTACTCCTGCAAGGTGCTTGCTGTAGAGGCTGTAATTCCTCCTCATCCTCGCAATCCTGTCATGGAGGTAATCGAGCTGTCCGAGCCCGACAGCGGCCTGCAGGTCTGTGAACTTGAAGTTGTATCCTATCACGTCATGGATGTCATCGCCGCCGGTCCCGCGCTTGGGCCGGCCCTGGTCCTTGAGCTCCCTGAGCCTCTTGTGGATCCTGTCGTCATCAGTGATTATCATCCCTCCCTGGCCTGTGGTGATGGTCTTGTGAGGGGAGAACGAAAAGCATCCTGCGATGCCATACGTTCCCAGGAACCTGCCTTTGTGCTTGGACATGAACGCCTCGGCGGCGTCCTCGACTATGTGTATGTCGCCAGCCACCTTCTGCAGGGCTCTCATGTCCGGAGCCCTGCCGGTCACTGCGACCGGAATCACGGCTTTGGTCCTCTTGGTGATGGCTGCCTCGAACGACTCCGGATCGAGCGACAGCCGTTTAGGCTCGATGTCTGCGAGGACCGGCCTTGCGCCTGTCATCTCCACTGCGTTCGCGGTCGCTATGAAGGTCAGGTCCGGCACGACGACCTCGTCGCCTGGCCCTATCCCAAGGGCCTTAAGCGACAGGAAAATAGCAGAGGTCCCGTTAGAGACGGCAACAGCGTGCTTGACCCCAAGGAGTTCGGCGATGCGTTCTTCGAACTGGGTTGCGAGAGGGCCTTCGTTTGGGAAGTTGTCCTTTAACACTTTCTCGATGAGGCTGTATTCCTTTTCGCCGATGACAGGCTCCCACCACCGTATCTTTTTCATTTCTTCCTCCCCGTCACCTTATCCATCCTGGCGACTTGCTTGAGGACGTTTTCCTTGTCCCTGGCTTTGATGAACTTGATAGGGACTCCTGCGTATACAGACCACGGCTTGAACTTGAATCTTGGTGGCACGTATGACAGGGCACCGATGGAGGTGCCTTCCGGGATGTGGTTGTCAGGCATTATGACCGTGTTGGAGCCCACCCCTGTGTAATTATCGAAGGTCACGTCACCGGAAATCGGATTGTCCCCGAGGTCGTCAACGCCGGGATTGATCGCTATTATGTCCTTGGCGTAGTCGTTGCTCGAGCACCATATCTTGACGCCTGACGACAGGCTCGAGTAGTCCCCGAGCCGGAATAGGTAGTCCTTGCCTCCGCCCACGCTGCAGCCGTTCGCTATATGGGATCCGATTCCGACCTCGACCCGGGTGGAGAAGTAGCAGAAGTCATCTATTATCGAGAACTTGCCCACCTTGAAATGATTTGGGTGTCTCACCCTTATGTTCTTGGATATGATCGGTTCCATCTTTACTTCCCGAACAGGCTCCAAAGGTCGATGACCCTTGTGCCTTCAGGTATCTTGAGCTTCCTGTACGTTGAGTGCGGTGCGCCAACGATCACGATATCACACTTGTCCATGAGCTCCTGGGCCGGTATGAATGTCGGGTCCTTTGCGAACTCGTCCGTGTAGTGAACATCAGCCCCGTGGAACCGCAGCACCTTGCCCAGCTTGTACGACAGCGAGTCCCGGATGTCGTCGACGTTCGCCTTGAACGCCATGCCCAGTATCCCCACCTTCTTGCCGTGGAGGTCCTCTTCGCCGAGGAGCATGTCGACGATGTAGTTGGGCAGGCCTTCGTTGATGAGCATCGCCGAGTGGCCCAGCTGGAAGTTGTTGCCAGTCGAGACAGCGAGCTGCATGGTGTCCTTGAGGAGGCACGGGCCGGCCGCAAACCCGGGCCCGGGAAGCCCGACCGTGCGCGGGTAGCTGTCCACCATCGCTTTGCGGACCGTGTTGAAGTCGACTCCGAAGCGGTTGGATATCATGTAGAACTGGTTAGCGGTAGCGAACTGGATGTAACGCCAGGCGTTCGCAAACAGCTTGGACAGCTCGGCCTCGCGAACTGTCGTCCTGATGACCTTCGGAGAAAGCTTTGAGAACAGGTCGGTCGCGCTCTCGATGGCCTCATCTGAGTATCCGGAAACCAGCTGAGGTATCTCTACCAGCTCTCGGATAGCGTATCCCTGCACAATCCTCTCCGGACAGTAAGCCAGCTTCCACTTGCCCTTGCCCAGCTTCTTGAACATCTGGTCGCATGTTCGCGGGTAGACAGTGCTCCTGACGATTATGGTCTGCTTTTCGTCGAGGTGCTCTGCGACCTTTCCGAAGAATTCCATGAACTCCCTGACTTTCGGATTCATGTACTGGTCGATTGGAGTGCCGAGGGTGATAATGACGTATTCAGCCTTCGAAATGTCGGAAAGCTCAAGGGAGACCGAGAGCAGCTTCTTCTTCAAGGCATTCTTCAACAAGGGCTCTGCCCCATGCTCGACGAATGGTATCTCCCCCTTGCTCACCTGCTGAGCCTTCGCCTTATCGATGTCAACCAAACAGACCTTGAGCCCTTTTGATGCAAAGGAGATTCCTAGAGGAAGCCCAACATGACCGAGACCCCCCAATACCGCGACGTCGTAAACTCTCTTCATGATCCACCCCTCGTTAAGATTTAAATTGGCAAAAAGATTATAATTTAAAAATCTATCGTCGAATATGTGGGGTACCATTTCTATATTTCAACATCCAAAACTTTTTTAATAGAAACACTCTCCCTTTTGAGATGCAGCAAGACCTTGAAGAAACCAACACACCAGTGAACACCATTTTTTCTCGAATTGTTGATGAGCAGAAACTGACAGAGATATTCGACGTGATAAACAGGATTACGGAAGGCAAGACCTACCTAGTAGGAAGCTTCCTGTTCTCCAGCATCGCTTCGAAGATGAAGGGGGCTGAATTCTCGCATGACACGCTGACCTTCCTAACTGACGGTATCGGAAAGGTGGATGTTCCCTATGACTGGAAGGTCGAGAGGACACGCCGCGGCTCAATCAAGTTCACCACGCCGAAATACACCATATTTGTCAAGGAGCTCAAAGACCACCCCTATCTGAGGTACAGGTCGCTGCCTGCCACCATCGAGAGCTACCTGGACCTGGTGCCGCTGACCATCCAGTCCCTGGCATACGACCTCCAGGAGCAAACGCTCCGCGGAAGGGAGGGCATGAAAAGCCTGCTCTCCGGTGAGGTAGGGATAAACAACCATTCGATGGCCACAAGGCTTCAGGAGAAGGTTGCCAAGGTCAGGAACAGCTGCTCAGACCTGGGGTTCGATGTTACAGGTAAAAATTTATAAAGGAAGACGGCTTCCCCCCACACAGACGGCCATAGGGACCTGGTCCTACCCGATCCCATTTCGAACTCGGAAGTCAAGCAGGTCACCGTTCCGTGTGGTACTGTTCTTCGAACAGGAAGCTCGGAAAGCCGTCACCTTTCTCATGCCTCTTCAGTCTCTCCAGAAATCACAGCCTCATAGTAGGCTATGGGCTTAAAAGACGTGATGGTCGTCTTGTGGACCAGAAGCTTGCCATCCTTGCTCTTGAACACTTTCGTGTCTATCACCGGCATCTTGCGCAGCTGGTCCTCTTTCCTGTTGCTCAGACCCATGTTCTCACCTCCGTCCTCGGCGGACTGTTCAGAGGCCGGATGGAGGCAATAAATGGCTTGCGCACATTTTGCCGTCCGAATTCCGGAAAAGTGCAAAAACTTTAAAAAGGAGGCCTGCCCTCCCCCTGATATCATGAAACGAGTTGATTGTCTTCATTGTTGGGCAAGATTTATCTAGTTCTAACTCTTTCAAAAACTCAACACGGCGGTATTGGTGTAATCTGGCAGCATATGGGACTGTGGATCCTCTGGTCCGGGTTCAAATCCCGGGTACCGCCCTAACGGTGATGTGAATGGAGCTATCGACAGCGAAAGGGGTCAGGGACTTCCCCCCTGAGGAGATGATTCTCAGGCAGCAGGTAATCGACACCCTCAGGAGGATCTTCGAGAGGTTCGGGTTCAACCCCCTAGAGACTCCCATAGTGGAACGGTACGACGTCCTGGCGTCCAAGTACGCCGGAGGCTCAGAGATCCTCAAGGAGGTTTTCAGGCTCACAGACCAGGGAGGCAGGGACCTTTGCCTTCGCTACGACCTCACGGTGCCCCTCTCCCGCTTCGTCGGCATGAACCCCAACCTGAAGATGCCTTTCAAGCGCTACGAGATAGGGAGGGTCTACAGGGACGGGCCGATTAAGCTAGGGAGGTACAGGGAGTTCTGGCAGTGCGATGTTGACATCGTCGGGTCCAAGAGCCTGATGGCAGACGCCGAGGTGCTCACACTGTCTTCCGCTGTGTTCTCCGAGCTGGGCATGCCTGTTGAAATAAAGGTCAGCAGCAGGAAGCTCATCGACGGCATCCTGGACTTCGCAGGGGTCCCGGCCAAGAAGCGTATCGACGCGATCCTCTCCATCGACAAGCTCGAGAAGTACGGCATCGACGCTGTCAGGAAAGAGCTCGAGGAGAAGGGTGTGAGCGACGATTCAATAACCAGGATCCTCGGCGCGATAGAATGCAGGGATAGCAATGAGACGACTCTCGACAACCTGAAATCATTCCTGACCAGCGAGAGCGGCAAGCAGGGCATCGCCGAGATGGAAGAGCTCCTTTCCTTCCTCGAAGGCATTGAGGTCACGTTCGACCCATCGCTAGCGAGGGGCCTCGCATACTACACAGGACCTGTCTTTGAGATATTCCTAAAGGGCTCCAACATCAAGTCAGCGGCCGCTGGCGGAGGCAGGTACGACCGCATGGTCGGCCAGTTCGTCGGCCAACCCGACGATTACCCGGCGACAGGCATCGCGTTCGGGCTCGAGGTGATAACCGACGCCATGAAGGATGCTGCCTCCAAGAAAAAGAGCGTTGTCAAGGTCTACATCATCCCGATCGGCACGCAAAAGGAGTGCATCGCAATAGCGAAGCGTTTCCGGCAAGCGGGCATACCCACAGACATCGACATCATGGGCCGGGGTATATCCAAGAACCTTAAGTTCGCCAACTCCTTTGGCATACCTTACGTGGTCTTCGCCGGCGAGGACGAGCTCAAGCAGAAAAAGGTTAAGCTCCGCAACATGGAGTCTGGTGAAGAGTCCCTCCTCTCATTGGACGAGGCCATCAGTAAAGTCGCAGGAAAGCCCTGAACCTGTCGACCAGATTCTCCTTTTCGCCAGCCCTCTTCTCTTCCTTCCTGATCTCATCCATCAGGCTTGAGAAATTTGAGTCTGAAAGCCCCTTGATCAGGGAGTTCCCGTGGTTCTTCAGCGAAAGCATGCGGTGGGTGATGATCATGTCGAACTCGAGAGGCGTTATGCCGTTTCGCTCCGAAATCCTCTCCCTGAGCCTGCTGGGTATCTGGGTGCTCACAAGCTTCTTGGTCTTGGGGTCGTAGCTCCATAGGGTGTTGAAGCGCACGTCGGCAGAGGCCACGATCTCGCTTATCTCGAAGACCACCCGCGTGCTGCCGAACTTGCGCAGCACTATTATCAGGTCCAGGGATGAGAGCATCCTCTTGGGGACGTCCATGGGCGGAGTGGTGATGCGCGTTACAGTCTCCTTGGTCGTGTTCGCGTGCAGGGTGCCAAAGCATCCCTCATGCCCAGTGTTCATGGCTGAAAAGAGTGTGTTCGCCTCAGCCCCCCTAACCTCGCCGACCACCAGCCTGTCCGGCCTCATGCGAAGGGAGTTCTTGAGGAGGTCATCCATTGAGATGCCGTCCTCTGCGTGCATGGGAACGATGTTCGGCTGCGGCAGGTCGAGCTCCTTTGTGTCCTCGATCGTGATAACTCTCAGCTTTCTGGGGAGCAGGCGCAGCAGCACCTGAAGAAGGGTGGTCTTACCGCTCGCTGTGCCTCCTGACACTATTATGCTGCAAGGCTTGCCGGGGTTGTCAATTGCCGTCCAGATGAAGGCAGCGGCGTCGGGCGAGAGCATGCCGGAATCCACAAGATCCGGAAGGGCGAGCGAGTGGTGGAGGAACTTGCGGATGGTCACCACGACATTCTCCGTCGCCGGGGGCCTTGTGGCGTTGAGCCTCGCGCCCTTGTAGTTGGCGTCGACGAACTGCTTGTCGCCGCCCAGCTCCTGGATGAAGGACGCAACGTCCCACTCTTCGGCGTTGAAGTCTGTATTGAGTATGCCGAACCTCACGTGATAGACCTTGACCGGCTGGTTTGGGCCGTCGTACATTATCTCCTCTGTCTGGCGGTCCTCGAGCAAAGCGTCAATTATTTCCGCAAACGACCCGGGGGCGGCATCAAGTGAATAGAAATATTCACCACCCCTTTTCACTATCCTAACCCGACCGTACTGGTCTATCAGTTCTTCTGCCATTTAAAATATGTTCCCGAAAAGGTTTACAACTATCGGCCCGAGCAGGGCCGTCACCGCCCAAAACACCATTATGAACAGCGGTGCCTGTATTAAAGATTTTCTCCAGTCCCCGAAGGCGATCCAGTCGAAGAGGACGTACAGCGCAAGCGTGAAGTAGAGGAAGAACCAAACTGGCCCTGTCAGCGCAAGGTCGAGCACGCCCGCGGTATATATGAATAGGAAGGGCATCAAGGCGACCCCGATAACATGGAGCATGGTCACCTGGGGGTCCAGTTCGGAGAGGACCTTGCCTTCCATCTCTTTGAGGGCCCCTATCCTTTCCGAAAGCGGCCGCAGCACCCCTGCGACGTCCCCTTCCTTCCTTTCGGCGTGTGCGATGATCCCGAAAAAATAACGCAGCAGGAAGGAGTCGCTGCGGGAAGCGGCTTCCTCGAGGACATCGGGAAGCGACGAACCTGACCTGACTTCCGCCAGCAGATGAGCGCAGAGCTTCGAAAAGGAGTCATGGTGCTTTGCGGAGTACTTTACCAGGGCCGAGTGCAGCGACTCGTCCGCAGACATTAGCTGGGATATGCTCCTGATGGCGTTTATCAGGTCTTTTTCGAAGCCCCTGATTCTCGAATCGAACACCAGGTATACCAAGAACAGCATCATCGTGATGAACAGCAGCCCCAGTCCCAATGCGGCGTTCATTCTTTGTACCTCATAGATACCATGCTCAGCAATATGAGCGCGGCAATCGCCCCGTAGAGCACGGTCTTGAACCTCGAGTCGAACGCGAGTGCGCTGAGCCCCTCAATGCCAGCCAGCATGTCCAGCGCGAGCACACCCAATCCCGCTACGGCGAGCTTGACAGGCCATCCTGAGAACTGTTCGAACCTGGTGAGAAATGTGTTGACGCTCTGTTGCCTCTCGGCCAGCAGGTCATTTGAGAGGTCGTCAAGGAGGGGTACGACTTCGCCTTCCTCATCCAGAAGGATTGATAGCACGCGTTTTAGGCCCGAATGCTTGGTAGAGTCCCTAAGGCTTTCGAGCTCTTCTCGGATGTCGCCTCCGATGCTGGCGCGGCCCAGCGCACTGGAAAACAGTTGAGAGAGCTTACCGAACCCCCCTTCTGCCACGTGGGTCGCAATGGACTCCAAAGCCTCGCCTGTAGACAGCCTCACCTTTATGAACTCTATTGCCATGATCACCTTGATAGTGAGATTGTCCTCGAAAAGTCCCACCTGCGTTTCACCTCTTCTTCAGCTCGACTGATACTTTGTTCTCCTTTGGGTTCACAGCCTTAACGGTCTTGTGGCCTTTGAGTCTCTTCTTGACCTCTTCCCATCCGAGGCGGCTCTTGGCCTCGCGTATCTCCCTGATAAGGTCAGCTACTGCCTGGTATTCCTCATATATTGCCTCGGCCCTTGCAGTGTTTTCCCTGATTGATTCCTCCAGTTGGGCGATAGTCTCCTGCTGGCTCCTTATCACCTGCTCGTTCCTGTCGATCCTCTTTTTGATCCCCGACCTCTTCTCCTCAACTGCGTGGGTCGTGAGCACTGTCAAAGCCAGCTCTTTTACCGCGGCGTTGAATGAGTCCCTCTTCTGGCCCTGAAGCGTGTGCATCCTGATCGGGAAGGCCTTCTTGGTCCCGTCTGGAAGCTCGTATATTCCCGGTGACGGCTTTGCAGAGGTGATTGAGAGTACGGCCTCGTATAGCTTTTGCCCCTGCCCGCTGATCCGGGCGAGGCCCTTGTCCAGCTTGGCCCTCCCCATGGCCTCCTCTGCGTAGTACCCTCCGAGGTGAAGGTCGATGGCCAAAGCTTTTACTACCGAGTCCTTCTTCGACGATTCCATCACCTCGCGGAACTGTTCCTCTCCCATGGAGAATACGTCCCGCACTCCTTCCGGTGCTTTGTACTCCTGCCTCTTCTTGATTATCCTCTGGGACCAGTGCTGGGACCTCATAGCCGATATTATCATCCCTTGGGCGTCAAGCAGGATGATGTTGCCTTTCGAGAAGAGCTCGACTATCAGGGCATGCTCTCCGAATGAGAGCGAGACCACCCTCTCATATCCGAGCTGCCTGACCTCCTCCAGCCTCTTTCCGGCCAGTCTTTTCCTCAGTTGCATGCAAAAGTAGGGTGGGGTTTCCGGGAAGTTGAGCTTCTCGGTATCCATATACATCATGGAGGGGAGGCTTATCGTCAGCATCCTCTTCCCCACGCCGGGCACGTGCATGGACAGCTGGAACAGGTCGTCTTCCTGGAAGACCTTGTCAACCTTCCCCCTAACCAGGACCTGCATCTCCCCAACCAGGTGGTGGATGTCGAAAGCCGTCAGTTCCATCGCCTTGCTCATTGCGCCTCCCTCAGTTCGTCTTCAGAGTACCCCTTGGCCTGCAGTGCCCGCAGCACCTGCTGCCTCTGCTGCTGGGGATAGCTTTGTAGTATATATTGTATCGCATGGATCCTGCCCTGCCTCAGCTTCGAGCGCAGGTCCTCATATATCTCCTGCAGCTTTTCCTCGCTCCATCCCATCTGCTCGAAGTACGCCGCCGCCTGGGGGAAGGTGTAGGCCTTCGAGAGCAGCCTCAGCATGTGCCTTTCAACCCTGTCCTCGCGCAGTTTCTCCTGCGAGATGCTCAACTCCTTTTGGACTATCCCCTCTTCCCAGCCCCTCCTGATAAGGTGGTCCCTGATTTGCGGGACTCGGTACCCCAGGGTCATCAGGTACATGATGTATCCCTCGAGCTCAGGGTAGGCTTTCGGAACTGCAGGCGCCGCCGCTGCGGCTGCCGCCAGCATCTTGGAGTGATGCGCGTGGAGCACCACAGCCCCTGCGACCGCCCCTATCAGAACCAGAGGTATGAAAGCTATCAGGAAATGGAATATGGTAAAGCCCATCGGCTGCGGCTCCTCGATGATTGGGCAGCTGCCGCAAGAGCCTCCGCAGTCCACACCAGTCTCATCTCCGTTCTGAACCCCGTCATCACAGGCCGGGCAGGCATCGCATGGACCGCCGCAGTCCACACCTGCCTCTTGCCCGTTCTGAACCCCGTCATCACAGGTGGGACAGGGGCCGCAGACGCCGCCGCAGTCCACGCCCTTCTCGTTTCCGTTCTTAATCCCGTCCGAGCAGTTGGGGCAGGGGCCGCAGACGCCGCCGCAGTCGATGCCTGTCTCGTTGCCGTTCATGAGGGCGTCAGTGCAGGTCGGAGGCAGCTCGCAGGCCATCACGGTCTGGGGCGGCGAGGGATTTTCCGAGTCGCACTCGTTCACGTCCGAACAGCTCCTGGTCTGCCTCCCGCCGACACATTCGCTCCAAGGTGTGCATTCCCAAAGCTCTTCGCAGGGGGCTGGAAAGAACGTCCCGCTGAAGGAGGTTCCGCCTGGCGAGCCTCCGCCGGGGCTGCCCCCTCCCGGCCCGCCGCCGTGGCTTACGGTTATGGCGGCTGTCACCGCCGCCGTGCCGTTGTCCATGCCGTCGTATGGAACGACCCTGAGGTAGTACGAAGTTCCCGAGTCCAGGGATGACGTCCCCCACCACAACCCTGTGGTGTACGTATCGATGTCAGACACCCTTACCGCACCGTCGGTCGCCTCGAACCTGAACGGGACGTCGCACCAGGCGGTCTGGCCTGAGGACGGGCAGCTGGCTGACATGTATGCCTGCACCTCGCTTGTGTAATTCTGCAATGTCTCCGAACCCCAATAAGTCAGGTTCATGATGCCCTGCCTCACCCTTATCATCGCGTCGCTTGCTGCAGACCAGGACCCGTCGTAGAAGACAGAGCCGTCCGGGTCGGTACCGTCATCGTCGGCTACTGTGTAGTAAGCCTGTCCCGCAGTGCCGTTCTCGACATATACGCATACCCAATGGCTGCCTGCGACCGCTCTCTCGAGGGTGACGTTGCAGTAGTCCCACTGGTTGAATATGCTCTCGGATATGCCTTCAAAGGTGCAGTTCGACATGCCGATGATGTCGTATGACATCGTCCTGATCCTTGCACCGATGGCTGACCCGTTCAGGGTCTTGTTGACCAGCACGGATATGTTGAACACGCTGGAGTTGAGGGAAATGTTTGCGCAGACCTCATAGCCAGGTTCCATGGTGAAATAGAGGCTGTCGTTGTCCTTGGTCTGGTCGTTGGATGCCGAATAGTTGTTGGAGGACCACGAGAGCAGGGTTCCCGCGTAGTTCCACTCGTACGTGCCGTCATCTCCGACATCGAGGGCCGGACCCTTCGGCAGGCCGGAGCTGTCCAGATGCCACACGAGGAAGGTGTTGTTGTAGATAGCCGGAACTAACATGTCGTTCCTTCCGTCGTTGTTCAGGTCAGAGACGCGGACGAGATTGATCGAGTCCCATGCGCGGAGGTCCAAGGTGGCGGCGCTTGCAAACGACGGCCCTCCGGACCCGCCTGGGAACACCGAGAAGTTCACATGGGGGAATATCAGGTCATCATAGCCCCTGCCGAACAGGTCCTGGGCCGTCATCCCGTAGCCGTAGTCCTGATAGGTCAGCGAATCGTTGTTGAAGTATTCCCAAGTATCCGTCGGACCTGCGGGGAGACCTGAGTCCGAAGCCAAGTACAGGTAGAACGCCGAGCGCTCCTGCCCGGCGACGCTGTCGTCGAAATCCATCACGAGGAGATCCTCATTGCCGTCCCTGTTAAAATCTCCAGCAGCGATGTTTGCGCCGTAAAAGACTGACGGGCTGAAGGTTAATGTCATCAATACCGAAGCGTTCCTCCCGGCAAGTGAGTAGATGCGGGTCTCGTTTGCCCCTCCGATCACCAGTTCCAGGCCTGATGCTGAAGAGAACTCCGCCAGAGCCGCTCCGCTGAAACGGGCTTTGGCCTCGAAGCCTATCGTCGTGTTTTCATCAGGGTCTATGCCTGCGTCTGAACCCCAGAATATGTAGGTCGAGTTGTCATCGCCTGATCCAACCAACAGGTCATCATACCCGTCGTCGTCTATGTCGCCTGACAGCATGTAGTCCCCCATGCTGCCTGGGCGGGAAATCGTCCTGTTGGATACGTTGGTTATGCCGGTGCCGTCGTTGAGGAATATGAATACCGAGTTGCCGTCAGGTGCGCCGACAGCGAGGTCGTTTTGTCCGTCACCATCGAAATCCCCGGCTGCCATGACCACGCCGAAAAGTCCTGAGGACCTGCTGATTGTAGTGTTCGACGTGTTGGCGAATCCTCCTCCCAGGTTGTACCTAATGGCGACAGACTCGTTGAGCCATTGGCCGTACGCCATGTCGGGCAGGCTGTCGTTGTTGAAGTCTGCCAGGACAGTGTCTATCCCGGGCACCCATGGCGGTGCGCTTATGTATGCGTCCGGCGGTTCGTCCTCGGTCAGCATGGCTGTGCCGTTGGTCGCAAAGAACGAGAACGAGGCGTTCTTCACGTCCGCGCCTTTTGGGAACCTCAGGTAGAATGTGTCCTCGTCAGGCCCGAAGAACATAAGGTCCAGGGAGCTGAGGCCTGCGCGGGAGGTGTTTGAAGGCCCCGTCGGGCCCATCAGCCCGTACCAGTCTGCACCGCCGTTGGGGGAGTAGTCGACATAGTAGATGACGGTGTCGTTGTCGTCATCCCCGGTGGAGTTCCAGTCCAGGATCGCACCGGCATTGAGGGTTGTCGGCGTATCCATCGACGTGAGAACAGGAGGCTTGGGGGGAGCGTTGCCGATGGTTGTCGCGCTTGAGTTCGTCCATCCTAAGTCGTAGACCCCTGATGTCACGTAGGCTGAGCACTTCCACACATCCCATCTCACCAGATTTCCTATGCCTGATGTT
>CAZPJY010000024.1:0-29139 GCA_964587045.1 uncultured Methanosarcinales archaeon | reverse complement strand
GATCTGCTCACTTGAGATCTCTCTGGCTGGCAAGAGACTCTCAGTATCTCGCTCTATCGACAAGCCTAATCGCATTATCATCACGGGCGAGTCGACGGGATGGATAGACCAGCCCGAAATCGATGAAGAATACCTTGCCCTCAGAGAGGATCATGTTGCTCGTGGTCAGGTCGCCGTGGATGACTCCGTTTTCATGCATCCTCGCCACAGCTGAACCTACCTCCCTGCACAGTTTCCTGTAGTTGGTCCTGCTCAAGGCGTCGCGGAGCTTCGGGCCTTCAATCTTGGACATGGTTATCCTCATGCCTTTGTCATCTGCCCCGAGCAGCTGTGGGGCGGCGATGCCTATCTCGCGCATGGTGCCTATGACCTTTGCTTCCCTGCGCGTCCTAAACCTTCGCAGCCTGGAGTCTATCTCTTGGTGCCTGTACCTCTTTGGCACCCTGTCCTTGATTATCGTCTTGGCATCCTCGTAGATTACCGCCTCTGCCCCCTGGGCTATCGCTTTCATGCATTCTGGGAATTCCCCCGGATTTATTATTCTTCTGGGAAAACCATATAAATAGTGCCCATTTTGCTTGCATTTAAATGGCAAACCCATCAGTAACTATTGTAGTGCCTGTCTACAACGAGAGGAGGTCGATTGAGAAGACAGTTCTCAGCATCAATGATGCCCTCAAGGGAAGGGAGTTCGAGCTGATCTGCGTAGACGACGGGTCCGAGGACGGAAGCGGAGGCATTCTCGACAAGCTTGCAGAGAAATCCCTCACAAGGGTAATCCACCACAGGACCAATAAGGGGTATGGCGCCTCCCTCAAGACTGGCATCAGGGAATCCAAATCCGACTGGATCATGATTACCGACTCCGACGGCACATACCCTATAAGGATGATGGGCACGCTCCTCGACAGGAGGCCCGGCCATGACATGGTGGTGGGTGCAAGGATTGGGAGGAAGGTGTCGATCCCGTTGCTCCGAAGGCCGGTGAAGCACATCCTGAACCGCTTCAGCTCCTACCTGGCCGGGCAGAGGATACCTGACCTCAACTCCGGACTCAGGGTCTTCAAAAAAGAGATTGTAATGAGGTACTGGAACCTGTTCCCTCAAAGGTTCTCATTCACATCGACCCTGACCATGATATGCGCGACCAAGGGCTACGAGACGCTCTTTATACCCATCAACTACAACAAGAGGGAGGGCAAGTCTGGCATACATCCCCTCAAGGACACCTTGAGGTTCTTCACCCTGCTGTTCCGGCTCAGCCTCTACTTCAATCCAATGAGGACGTTCATCCCGCTCTCCGTCCTGGTGCTGATTATTGCGGTCCTTCGGGGAGTGAGGGACCTGATGGTGACAGCAGACCAGCATCTGGGTAACCTGGCTGTCGGGCTGTTCGTGCTCTCCATCCAGATATTTTTCTTCGGTCTGATTGCTGACATAATCAGCAAGAAATGAAGATGTGTGGAATAATTGGGTTCAACTGGGAGAATCCCGCGCTTATTCGAAGGATGGTCAAGGTAATCAGGCATAGGGGGCCTGACCAGTCAGGAACGTTCTTCGACAAGGGCGTGTCCCTTGGCCACGTCAGGCTTTCGATCGTCGACCTGAGCCCTAGGGGAAAGCAGCCCATGCTATCCAAGGAAAGGGACGTCGCGGTTGTCTTCAACGGCGAGATATACAACTACCTCGAGCTCAAGGGGCAGCTATCGGGGAAGTACGACTTCTCCTCCAACACTGATACTGAGGTCCTCATCTACGGCTACAAGGAATGGGGAATCGACGGCCTCCTCGATCGGGTCCAAGGCATGTTCGCATTCTGCATATATGACTTGAGGAGCAGGACTATGTTCCTCGCCAGGGACAGGATTGGGATCAAGCCCCTGTATTATTACCACGACCGCGGCAAGTTCATCTTCGCATCAGAGATCAAGGCCATACTTGAGGATGAAGAGATCCCCAGGGCGGTGAACATCCAGGTTCTCAACGATTATTTCATGAGGCGGTTCTCGCCGTGGGATGAGACCATGTTCCAAGGGATCAGGAAACTAATGTCTGGGGAGATGGCCACCTACTCGCTCGCCTCCAACACTTTCAAGAAGAGGAGGTATTACCACCTTCCAGCGAAGCCGATGATAAGGGACAAGGAGCTGGCCAAGAGGCTGGTAAGGGTGAAGTTCGAACGGGCGGTCAAGGACAGGTTTATGGGAGACGTGCCGTTCGGAGCCTTCCTCTCAGGCGGCTTCGACTCAACTGCAGTGGTCGGCGCGATGAGCAGGCATGTTGAGGAGCCGGTCAAGACCTTCTCGGTTGGTTTCGTCGGCGACAGGGTATCAAACGAGCTGCCCTTCGCACGGGCTGTGAGCGAACACTACGGAACAGACCACACCGAAATCACCATCACAGATGACGTCATGAGGGAGCTTGGGAGGATAGTGTGGCATCTGGACGAGCCGCTCTCTGATCCTGCAGTCATCCCGAATTACGTCTTGGCAAGGGAAGCCAAGAAGAAGGTCACGATCATACTGACGGGCGATGGGGGCGACGAGATCTTCGGGGGATACGACCAGTACAAATACCTGCAATGGAAGTCGAAGATGCAGTTCCTCCCCCGTCCTTTCAGGCACAAGGTGATATCACCAACGCTCAAGCTCATCCCCGTGTTTTTGCTCAAGCGGATCTACAAGTACAGTGAAGATACCGGCGATGAGATGTTCACGAGATTCAGGAAATTCATGTCGACCGACAGCTACCCTGAGGCTTACTTGGAGATGATGTCCATATACGACGACGAGGAGCGGAGGAGCCTTTTCACACAGGAGACATTCTCCAAGATTGGGGACTTCACCAACCATGAAAGGATAGCGCCCTTCTTCGAAAAGGACACTCCCCTTCTCAACCAGGTGTGCCACTTTGACCTCAGGCATTACCTTCCAGAGGACCTGCTGATGAAGCCGGACAAGATGTGCATGGCGCACGCTGTCGAGTCCAGGGTTCCCTTGCTGGACCACAGGCTGGTCGAATTCGCGTTCAGAATACCTCCAAATATGAAGATAAGTGGGACAAAGACCAAGCTTATCATGAAGCAAGCCTTCTCCAGGTACTTCCCCCCGGAGATCAAGAGGAGGGGCAAGCAGACCTTCAACGTCCCAATCGACATCTGGTTCGACAGGGAGTTCAAGGGCTCGGCAGAAGGTATGCTCCAAAAGAACATCAAAAATCTAAAGGAGTATTTCCGAAAAGAGGAAGTCGAGCGGATAATTTCGAGGTTCTCGAGATCGCGCCTGTTCTACGCGAGGCAGCTGTGGTCGCTCGTCAACTTCAACATATGGCATGAGACCTTCATAAAATGAGACGCGCAGACCTCTACATCATTGTTGGACTGTTCCTATTTGCGCTGCTGATCAGGCTGCCTGTGATGGGGTATCCTGTCGTGCAGGACTCAGCGATATATGCCGGTCTTGCAGAGCAGCTGCATGACAGCGGCAGGTACTGGTACGAAGGACAGCCTCACATCAAGTATCCTCCAGGAACGCCTTTGCTGGCTTCGTTTCTCGTCGATTTCGTGAAGCCGGGCACAGCGGTCAGGCTGATCAGCGTGCTGTTCTCAAGCCTGACCATTGCCCTTGCGTTCCTTTTCATGAGACATCTGTCAGTCAGGAGGGATCTTGCGGCTGTGCTGTCGGCAATAATACTCTTCAACCCATGGTTCCTCTACTTCACGACAGTGCTGAGCCTGTCTGAGGGTGCGGGCTCATTCTTCCTACTGCTTGGACTCTTCTTCCTCTACCTCTACTTTAAAGAGGAGTCGACCGGCATGCTGTCCCTTGCGGCCCTTTCCCTCGGAGCTGCTTCCATGATGCGATCGGTGTTCCTCGCTCTCATCATGGTCTTTTCCATAAGCTTTCTGTACAAGATTGTCAGGGACAGGAGATTCACGGACGGCGTAACGTTCATCGTGCTTTCCTGTGCTCCCTTCCTAATTTGGACAGTGAGGAACGCTCTGGTCAAGACTTCAGGCTCTGGCTACATAGATTACATATCACACTCCCTAGCTTCATTCCCTTATGGGATCCTCTACTTCGGATTGATAGTGCTGCCGGTCGCTTTCCTGGGAGCCTTGCCTTTCCTGCTATCAGCAGGGAGGAAGGCGTGGAAGAGCGAATACTGGAGGCTCGTCATGCTATCTGTCGCCGCATGCATCGTGGTGGGTGTTTTGGCCTGGGACCTGGTGAACCATGCCGGGCTGATACAGAACCCCTACTCAGCATCCATCAGCGTGAACCTCAAGGGTCTTCTGCTCAACTCCCTGTTCGCTTCAAGGTACTTCGTCCCGTACATACCAATCCTGACAGTCATGATTGGCGCGATGCTTAAGAGGAGCCTTGGCCAATCCAAATTGTTATGGGTCTATGCGGTTTTGCTGCTGGTCTTCTCTTCTTTCTACACATTCGGTTATATTCAAAACTCAGTAGGAGGCCCTACCACTTTTGTCAAGAAGGCGGACGCTGCGTTGCAGGTGAGGGATTTCGTCGGACAGACCTGCGTGTCCCTCGATGTCGCTGACGAAACGCTTCGGGCCTCCCTTGAGGAGCTCCTTCCGTGCGTCTCAAGCTCGGCTGGTGACTTAGTCATCCAGGGCGGATGCAGGTGCAGCTGCCTTTTCGAATCAGCAGGCACCTTCAAGGCCTCTGTGGTGCGGTGTGGTTGACAATGGAAGAATCCAACTTCGACGAGTATGACAAGTTCCCGCCCGGGTTTTGGTACATCCACTCGAGAAGGGACCTACTGGAAAGGCTGCTCTCCGAGCAGAAGGCTGGCAAGATACTCGACTTGGGATGCGGCACAGGCTTCAACTACGAGACCCTGGAAAAGCATGGCGAAGTGTTCAATCTCGACATCGATAGCAGGGCCTTAAAATCATGCGAGGAGAAGGGAATCACCAACCTCTACTGCGCTGATGCGACCAAAACTCCTTTTGATGACAGCACATTCGATGTTGTGGTGGCTATAGAGCTGCTGGAGCACATCCAAGATGACGAAGGGGCAGTTGAGGAGATACGAAGGATACTCAAGCCTGGAGGAAGACTCGTTTTCACAGTGCCGGCAAACGAGAAGCTTTGGTCCAGCGATGATGAACTCGCGCATCATCAGAGGAGGTACACAAAGGAGAGTATCCAAAAACTTCTGGGCAAGAATTTTACCAAGAAATATCTCGGTTATCGATATTTCTTCATATACCTTCCCTCGATTGCTGTTTTCAAGTTCCAGAAGGCGCAAAGCAAGAAGAAAGGAAAGCAGGTAAACTCCTTGACCATGACTCCCAGGCCTCTGAATTTCCTGCTGAGAAGCGTGATGTCATTTGAGAACCTGCTCATCTCAAAAGGGGTGAGATTCCCCTTCGGCATAGGCTTGGTTGGCGTGTATCAAAACAGGCGTAAAATTCACTAGCTTTATAAATGAGGCTGGTTTAGAGCAACCAATGGCACAGGAGATGGAGATAGCCTCAAAGACGTCCCAGTATGTCGTCCTCCAATACATCTCGTTTGCAATCAGCCTCGTCAACGGCTTGGTGATAGCAAAATACCTCGGGCCTGCCATGTTCGGTGTCTTCTCAGCGCTCCTGCTCCTGGAGAAGTACAGCAATTACGCCCACTTGGGAGTCCTCCACGCCATGATCAAGATGGTCCCAATCTTCAGGGGGCGGGGGGACAGCAAGGCCGCAGAGAGGACGAAGAAGGTGTCGTTCACCAGCGCCGTGAGCATGGGCTTCCTGGTTTCTTTAGGGGTGCTGGTGGTTTCGTTTTTCGTGTCCAATGTCGATCCGTCCACGCGAATTGGCATTCGCCTGGTCGCGGTGGTGATCCCGGCCCACATGGTCCTCTCAGCCCTGCAGTTCCAGCTGCGGGCGATAAAGGATTTTCGGTCCTACGGGCTGAGCCTGATATTCTACTCGTCGACCTATCTTGTGGGGGTGCTGCTGCTGAGCGTCCTATTAGGTGGGGGACTCTTGGGTGTGCTCATCTCCATGCTTGCAGGATACCTGGTGACTTTGGCTTACATCATTCTCGCCTCAAAATGCAGCACTGAATTGCTGTTTGACCTAAGGTCCACAAGGAAGCTAGTTGCCATCGGGTTCCCGTTGCTTTCCATAGCCCTGACCTCCCTGCTCTTCACCAGCATCGACCAGATAATGATACTGAACTTCCTCGACAAGGTCCAGCTCGGGCTCTATTCCATAGCAATATTCATCGCCAACGTGATCCTCATGCTTCCTTCAGTGATAAGCTCGGTTATCATGGTGTTCACACTTGAGAGGTATGGAGAGCACGGACGGCAGGAGGACATCAAGGGATACCTTTTCCAGTCACTGCTGATCATGTCCATCATCGTTCCGATCATATCTGGCGTGATGTTCGTGATATCACCTTATGTCATATCGTACCTGTTCTCCCAGTACATCCTAAGCATAACGCCTGTACAGGTGCTGCTGTGCGGCACTGCTCTCATGGGTCTAGTCGCCATGGTGGCAAACCACCTTATAGCCATCAACAAGGAGTGGAAGATGCTAGGTGCCCTGTTCGTCTTCACCATCATATCTGCAGTGCTCAACTACGCTGCCATCAGGATGGGATATGGTATTGTGGGAGTCTCAATTGCCACCCTAATCAGCTATTTCACCTACGGCGTTTTCCTAACAGGCTACTCGATCTCCCACTATTACGGTTGGGCCAGAGTTGCCGGCGAGATAGGAAAGCTCATTGCTCCACTGGCATACATTGTGATAATCCTTCTCCTGGTCAATATGGTGCCATTGAAGGGAAGAATCTTGGCCGACTCACTGATACTGCTTGTGAAGCTGGCGGTGCTGGCAATTTTCTCTGTGCCTTTGGTTGTGTTTCTCGAACGCAAGACCAAGGCCGTCACCCTTGTAAGGAAAGCTGTATCCGCCTGGATTTAGGCCCTAAAATAATGCATAAGATTTTTAAATAACTTAATATCCTGCCGTCGAAAAGGGAAATATAGATGAAGAACATATTCAAAGGCAAAGTTGTGCTCATAACAGGAGGCACGGGATTCCTCGGGAGGCACCTGGTCCGGGAGATACTCAAATATGAGCCGCAGAGCATCAGGATATTTTCCAGGGATGAGGTCAAGCACCATCTTGTGGCTGAGGAGTTCAAGGATCATCTCCTGCTCATTAGGAATTTCATAGGTGATGTGAGGGATTACGAACGCCTCAAGACCGCCATGCGTGGTGTTGACATTGTCATCCACGCAGCAGCTCTCAAGCGTCTGGACATACTCGAGTACAACGTAGAGGAGTCGGTCAAGACCAACATACTCGGGACGCTCAACGTGGTCAAGGCGGCCCTTGAGTATGATGTCGAGAAAGCGGTCTTCGTATCGACCGACAAGGCTTGCTCGCCAGTCAACACGTACGGGGCCTGCAAGTTCGTTTCCGAGAGGATATTCACGGAGAGCAACTTCAGCAAAGGGGACGCGAGGACAGTCTTCACTGTTGTAAGGTATGGCAATGTTCTCGAAAGCACCGGATCTGTGATACCTTTCTTTACTGAGAAGATCCTGAGCGGACATCCCATTCCGCTTACTGACCCTAGGATGACAAGGTTCATCATCAGCCCCAAGCAGGCTGTGCAGCTGATCTTCGATGCTCTCAGGTATTCTGTCGGAGGTGAGATCTTCGTCCCGAGGCTTCACGCATTCAAGATAACTGATCTGATAGGGATACTCAAGAACAAGTACGACGCAAAGAACGATATAGAAATAATTGGGCTCAGGCCCGGAGAGAAGATACACGAGCTGATGGTAAATGCATCAGAGGTGTCACGCACTTTTGGATTCAAGGGAATGTATGTGATAACCTCCCAGATACAGAAATACCAGGACTACATTGCCAAGCCCAAGTACGTGAATCCCAAGAATAAGCTCTCTGAAAGGGTGATGCCTGAATACAGCTCCGAGGATGAGATAATCCCACCGGACCAGGTAGAGACCATATTCAAGAAATATGGATTGATATCATGATTCCATACGGCAAGCAATCAATATCTGAAGAAGATATCAAGGAAGTGGTAGCTTCCCTCAAAAGCGATTTCCTGACGACAGGACCGAGGGTCGCTGAGTTCGAGCGCAGATTCGCAAAAACCGTCGGTGCCAAGTATGCAGTGGCGGTTTCGAGCGGCACCGCCGCCCTTCATCTCGCATGCCTCGCAGCCGGTATAGGTCCTGGTGATGAGGTGATCACGACTCCTCTGACGTTCCTTGCGTCTGCCAATTGCGCATTGTATTGCGGAGCCAAGCCGGTGTTTGCAGACATTGACGAATATGGGCTGATAGATCCTAAGGAGATAAGGAAAGCATCATCGCCAAGGGTAAAGGCAATCATTCCTGTCCACTACGCAGGCCTCCCGTGTGATATGAAAAATATTGGTTCAATAGCAAAAGATCTAGATGCCATCGTAATCGAAGACGCATGCCACGCACTCGGGGCCACCTACGAAAAGAGGCCCATCGGGGCCTGCACTTATTCGGACATGGCCTGCTTTTCCCTGCATCCTGTAAAGCACATCACCACAGGTGAGGGAGGGGTGGTTACGACCAACTCAAAGCGGCTCTATGAAAGGCTCAAGAGGCTCCGAAACCATGGTATAAGTCCCGGAAAGGAGGAGATTGGCCCGTGGCACAGGGAGATGACTGAACTGGGCTTCAATTACCGGATCACTGACATCCAATGCGCCTTGGGGATTAGCCAGCTGGGTAGGCTTGACCAGTTCCTGAAGGCGAGACGGATGATAGCATCAAGATACAGGCAGGCGTTTTCCAAGAACCCATCAATTATGATTCCCAAGGTGCCGAAAGACAGGACTCACGCTTTCCATCTTTTCCCAATCCGCGTGCCCGCAGCTCTGAGGAAGAGTCTTTTCATGCACCTCCAAAAGGCAGATATTCGCTGCCAGGTGCATTACATGCCTGTCTACCTGAACCCTTATTACCTCGATTTGGGGTACAAGCAGGGCATGTGCCCAAAAGCTGAAGAGTTTTACAGCCAAGAGATTAGCATCCCGATGTACCCGAGCCTTACTTCTGAAGAGCAAGAAGAGGTCATCAGTGCGATAAGCGAATTCTTCTAGGGTGGATTCTTGAGCTTCCATTCACCGTTTCTGTCCTTTTCGAAAAGGTCAGTGTTGACGAAGGTATCCCTGATTCGGTCGAACTCCTCACCAGTTATCCCGATGTAGTCGCAGAACTCTTTCTTGTGTTCCTTGCTGAACTTCCCATCCCGCTCGCGCACAATCTTTGCGGCCTCCTCCCTCGTGAGCTTCCCGTTCCTGATATAGATGTTAACCTGGTCGGTTGTCCGCCCGTAGCCGTACTTGACCCACTTGAGGTGCTCTCGGATATCGAGGAATCGCATATCGCAGTTTTCCCAATCCAGCCATGATCCCGGCCAAGGCTTTGGCAGGTGCTGAAAGCCGTACTTCTCGACAACCTTGAGATGCTCTATTGCGTTCCACTTGTGGAAGTATCCATAGAAGAGGCCTGTCACGCCAACCTCCTTTATCGCATCGTCTTGGGGGTATATGAAGATCTTAAGGTCTCCTAAGGATATCTCATCATCGACCATGTCCTCCTCCCTAAAGCCCCTCATGCATCCGAACTCCTGTCTCCACCTCTTGTCCAGGTACCTGTTGTCCCTGCTCGCCGCAGGTCCGCCGTATTCCAGCTGCGAGTTCTCTCCCCAGATTATCAGCGGAATCTTGAAATTGACAGCTATGTGCGCAGGCACAGTGAATATCCCGACATGGTTGAGCCAGTGCGGATCACCGACTATCCCGAACCCCTTCTTGACGAGTTTCTTTACGATGTTGGGATTCATGGTGAAGTGGATGTGGTCGACGCCAATGCTCCTCAGAACCTCCAGGTTGTGAAGGCCTGTCGGGCTCTGATCGAACTGATCGAAGGTGACAGCCAGGGGGTTCATCTTGTGGATCACCTTCATGGCATACACCTGGAAGCAGCTGTCCTTGCCGCCGCTGACTGGAACCAGGCAGTCGTATTCCAGCCCGCCTTTGGACCTGTACTTGTCGCAGATCTCCTCGAACTCCTTTGCCCTTGCTTCCCAGTCTATCGCATCCTCGACCTGGTGCTTGCGGTCAGCGGATCTGCACGCATCGCATACCCCGTTATCGTCGAAGTAAAGGTCAGGTTTGGTGTCTGGAAAAAGGCATCTCTTGCAGTATTTCATATTTTCACCTCATAGCACCCTAACATTTAGCCCTGCCTTCTCCATGTAGGCCTTGGCTGTGATTATGCTCTCGCCGACCCAGTAGAAGATGCTGGCTCCGCAGACCGCGTCGGCATTTCCGGATTTGACAGCATCTACGAAATCTTGAAGCTTTCCGCACCCCCCTGCGGCAATCACAGGTATCTTAACAGATGAGGAAACTTCCCTTATCAGTCCGATGTCATATCCTTCCATCGTGCCGTCCTGATCTATCGAGTTGAGGAGTATCTCCCCGGCACCAAGCTCTTCAACCCGTCTTGCAAGCTCGACTGGGGTTAACTGGGTTTCCTTCTTTCCTGACCTTATGAAAGCTTTGTATCCTTCGGCCGTCCTTTTTGCATCTATGGAGACCACCACCGCCTGAGATCCGTACCGTGAGGCCAGTTCTGTGATCAGTTCCGGTTTGGTGACCGCTGCCGTGTTGATCGCCACCTTGTCAGCCCCAATCTCGAAGAGCCTCCGCGCTGATTCTGAATCTGATATGCCTCCTCCAATCGTGAGGGGCATGAAGCATTCCTGGGCTATGCTTTCGATCACCTTGTAATTGGGTTCCTTGCCCTCTCTTGTGGCCATAATGTCCAGGAAAATCAGCTCATCGGCATTCCTTTGGTTGAAAACCCTCGCGACCGTGGTCGGGTCGCCGACAACTCTCTGTTCGTCGAACTTCACGCTCTTTACTATGCCCCAGTTCTTGAAGAGCAGGCATGGGATGATCCTTATCTTGAGCATTGTCATAGCCCCGCGAAATTCTTGAGTATCCTGAGTCCTTTCATCTGGCTCTTCTCTGGATGGAACTGGGTTCCCCAGATTCTTCCCTTCGCCACGGAGGACACGAAATTGTAACCGTAATCTGTGAGTGAGTGTGGCAGGTCCTCCTCGAGCACCGCGTGGTAGCTGTGCACGAAGTAGAAGTTTGAGTCCTGCTCGATTCCTTCGAACAGGCCAGGCAAATTGTCGCCGCATGCGCTGTTCCACCCGATATGGGGAATCTTGTACTTTTCAGGGAGCCTGAAGCGCCTGACCTCTCCCCTGATGAGGCTTAACCCTACGGCGTCGCCCTCTTCGCTCCTCTCAAACAATAGTTGCATGCCAAGGCATATGCCTAGCAGCGGTTTGGCTCTTGCATGCTCCCTGATTGCATGGACCAGACCCATGTCATTTAAGTTCTGCATGGCCTTGCCGAAGTGGCCAACACCCGGTAAGATTACCTTGTCTGCCTTTGGGATATCTTTTGGCTCGTGCGAGATGGTGTATTCGGCTCCAATCCTCTTGAGAGCTTTTTCAATGGAACGAAGGTTTCCCATCCCATATTCCACGACGAGAATCATAGGAATGGAGGAAGGCGCGTCCTTTATAAAGTTATTCACAGATTTATCTTAAATTTTAAGATAAATTTATAAAATTACCTTATTTTATTAATGTAAAATGGAAATTGATGAGAAAAATTGCGAAATACTGCAGATCCTTCATAGGAACAGCAGGACAAGTCTGTCAGAGATCGCAAGGACCGTCGGGCTCTCAGTGGATGCTGTAAACAAGCGAATACATAAGATGATAGACAACAAGGTCTTCCACCCGTCGATTCTAATGCGGCACAGGTACAACGGATTCAACAATGTGGTGGAGGTCAAGCTCAAACTTCACAACCTGGACCTCAAGGAGGACTACACACGGTTCATATCATTCCTAAAGCAGCATCCCCGCGTGACCCAAGTCTTCGACGTGGCAGGAGAATGGGACCTGTCCTTGGTCTTCATAGCGAGGGATGCGATTGAGCAGGGCAAGATAACCAGCGATATAAGGACCAGATTTGGAAAGATTATTAATTCATGGAGTGAATCCCTCACAATTACGGCCCACAAATTCGAGGACTACGATTTCAAAAGGCTTTTCCTGGAGGATAATCATGAAAAAGACTGAACAGATGGAGTTTTGGAAGGGAGAGTTCGGTGATGAGTATACCGAAAGGAACACTGGCAATTTCGACAAGCTGTACGAGAGTTTCTACGGCGTCACCAGAACAGCGCTCAACAAGAAGTTCCTCGGGAGACTTGCCAAGGACTTGAGGATACTCGAGGTGGGATGCAATAAGGCTGTTCAGCTCCAGCTTCTCAAGAGGCTCGGGTTTTCTGACCTTTGGGGGATTGAGATTAACAGGAAAGCCCTGATGGAAGCGAGAGCCGACGTGACCTTCAACCTGGTCGAGGCATCTGCATTTGACATACCCTTCAAGGACGGTTTCTTCGATATGGTATTCACCAGTGGAGTGCTCATCCACATCGCCCCAAAAGACCTACCAAAGGCAATCGACGAAATCTACCGAACGAGCAAGAAATACATCTGGTCATACGAGTACTTTTCTGAGAAAAACGTCGCTCTCGAATATAGGGGACATAAGAACAGGCTTTGGAAAAGCAACTTCATGCAGCTCTTCCTCGACCGCCATCCCGACCTGAGGCTCGTAAAAAAAGAGCTCTTGAAGAGGTCTGATGGAGACGCTGACATCATGTTCCTGCTCGAAAAATGAAGAGGATCATCCTAGCTTACTCAAAGAAAGGCATCCGCGCCCTATTACGAAAGGAAGGTACTATCGTATCCCTTACACCAGAGGTGGACTTCCTCCTAAAGCAGCAAGGGGTAAAATTCAAGGGCGTAACAGACTACGGAATCAAGACTCAGGACTACGGGCCGATATTCAAGCGAAGCATAGCCCTCTTCCGCAGCTGGGGGGAAATGAGGGTAGGAAGCAAGACCATCTCACAACACCTGACCTTTTCCGGCCTGCCCCTGTGGAAGACAGTGGAGCACGACGCGGCAGAGCTGCACCTCGAGTACATCATGC
The DNA here is from genome assembly GCA_964587045.1 of uncultured Methanosarcinales archaeon. GTDB lineage: Archaea > Nanobdellota > Nanobdellia > Woesearchaeales > CAZPJY01 > CAZPJY01. Next base: position 15,991 of record CAZPJY010000024.1, on the reverse strand, counting down.
TCTACGCATCAATCCTGGAGACTGTGGTGCGCAAGGAAAAGCCTGATATCATTATAACGAACAGGGTGAGGAACCTTCACTTCCTCCCTAGAGACAGGATCTTCTTCCCAGAACTGATAGAGAGCGTCGCTGCAAAGCATGGCATCGAGATGGAGCTGTCAACGCCTCCCACACAGGCTTTCCTGCAGCCGCTGGTAAGCTCCGGCATGCGGACGCTGAACTCGATCAGGAGCAAACAGCGCTCCAAAATGGAATCCTACGCTCTTACCAGCCGGAGGAAGGCTCTCTTCGTCCTCAACGGAAACGGGCTCGACAAGACAAGCCCGGTACAAGAGGAACTACAAAAGGATGTGGATGCCATAGCAGTATGCACGGACGGCGTACGCGGCAACAGGTGCGCTGACTACCTGGGAAGAGATAGCCTTATGTACGCTTACTATCAGACGCTGCTGGATGCTGCTTCGCTTAGGCGAGCAGAATCATTCAGGGAAAGGTGTTTGAAGCTTTGGGACAGGGTCCAGACCAGAAGGTTCGAGTATGAAGGCATTGACCTTCTGCCGCCCTTCAGGCACCAGATGGAGGAATACTTCAGGCTGCGGTTCTTCGAGATTGCGAAGATGGTCGCAGGCCTGACCAAGGCGTACGAGAAGTTCAAGCCTTACATCGTGATAACAGTCAACGACCAGGTGTACTTCGCGCGGGCTGCAGTGATGCTCGCGAAACTCGGAGGAATCAAGACCCTCCTGATTCAGCACGCAAAAGACATCGACCCTTCCTGCCGGGTGGAGCCGCTGTCGGACTTCATCGCCACGTGGCGTGACGTGACAAGGACGCTCGATGATGGTGTTGACCCTTCGAGGTTCTTCGTAGTCGGATCGACCAAGGAAAAGACGCTTACCGAAGATCTCAAGGGGGCTGACGCAAAAGGTGTCCGGGAAGAGTTGGGGATAGGCAGGCGGAAAGCAGTCCTTTTCGCGACCCGTTACCCTGCTACAAGGGACCTCTTCAGGATTAAGGAATTCTGGGGCATAATCAAGTCGCGCAACGACGCTGTGGGAATCGTCAAGGTGCATCCAGCCGAGACGCAGTTCGACCGGAGGGAGTTCGAAAAGACGTTCCCAGGTCTGATATTCCTCAAGTCTTACGATTTTGTCAAGCTGCTATCAGTGGCTGACATTGTCGTCAGCAGTCAGGAATGCACGACTAGCATGGATGCTATCATGGCGAAAAAGCCCCTCATCACTCTCAAGTTCGAAGGCGGGTACGACCAGCCCATGACGGCCCTGATTGACTTTGAGGGAGCGCCGATCGTGTCCTCAGAAAGCCCTGCACAGTTCAGAAAAGATCTTGTCGGCTTGCTGAAGGATACGGAAGCGAGGAAGGAGATTTCTCAGAGGTTGGGTCGCTTCCGCATGTTCAAGGAGAACGCGCATCCAGAAAAGGAGATTGCCGAATTCGTACTACATCAGTGATCTGAGCCTGTTTATGTTCATAACATCTTCTGACAGGTTGACGAAATCCTTCTTCGGAGTCTCCAGGGTTATCTTGCTTTTGGGCAGCATGGCAAAGAGCTCCCTGAGCGGGTAATCGCCGTCGCCGAAGTGCAGGTGCTCGTCTATCTTGCCTGAATATGTGCCGTCCGAAAGGTGGATTACAACGGGCTTGTAGGCTAAGAATGCCTTGATAAAGTCCTTTGGGTCCTCTCCGTAGCTGTTTGCGCTGCAGATGGCATGTCCGACGTCTAGGCAGCATCTGATGCCGGTCTGCTCGAGGAATACGCCGAAGGTGTTTGGGTCTGCTGCGAGCATGTCTGTCTTGTGGTCGATTCCGAGTCTCGGGACGTTTTCCAAAATCACGTCCAGGTCCCTCAAGTCCATGATGCTGCTGATGGATCTCTTGATGTCTTCCTTTTCATCCTCAACCACATATCCCGGGTGGAATATGATCTCCTTTACTCCGAGATGCTCCGAGAAGTCCCGGACTGTAGAGATGCCTTCTTTGTAGTTTTCGTTGTGGTCAGCTATATTGAAGTTGTGGTTGAAGTTGGGAGCGTGCAGCATTATGGGAACTCTTCTGAGCGTATCCAGCGGTTTTGGGTCGGAACCTGGGACTGTGTAGACCTCCACATACTGAATGGCGCCCTCATCATACAGCTCGGCCAGCCGCGGGAAAGAGCTGATGTTTGTTGACCAGATCTTCAGGCCTATCATCTCTTCAGCCTCATCTCAAGATAGGATTCGTGGTCCGAATGATGAGAGAAACCACTTTTTTCGAAAGCCCTGACTGATGCTGAGTTTTCCTTCTTAATCTTGGCAATGATTATGTCGACCTCGTAGTTGTTGAAGTAAAGCTCGCAAGCCTCAGTCAGCATCTGCGTACCATAGCCCTTTCCCATGAACCTCTCTGCCAACCCGATGCTCACCTCTGCCTCGAGGCCGTCCCTGTCGAACCTGACCTGACCTATCTTCTCGTTTTTCTCTGTGAGCGCGATGAAGATGTTGCGTTTCGGGTTCTTCAGCGACCTTTCGAACCAGGCCTTGTGCTGGTCAATGGTTATCTCATCGGTCTGGAAAGAGTACTTCCTCGTGCTGGGCTGGTTTCGCCACTCGAAAAGGTCTTCCAGGTCCTGCTCATCTGCAAACCTGAAGAATATGTTGTACCTCATATGCAGTCCTCCAGTATTGGCTCCTGCGCCCTGATATCGCGTTTAGCCTTCTTGCCAAGAATATCATCCCATCTGCTGGGAGGGAGTCCTGCCTTGTGCTTGCCGGGGCGAAGCACTGCCAGATTCTTGGTGGTGAATTGCTCACCTTTCTTGATGCTTCTGGCTGAGAAGATGAACCTCCTAGCGAAGGTATGCAGCTCCTTTTCATCATCCAACACGCCTTTGATGCCCGTGCCCATCGCCTCCTCGAGCTGCCTGATCCCTGTCACCATGCTCTTAAGCTCTTCGGGCAGTATGGCAAAGCCGTGGTCCGGACCAGGCAGCGAGTTGTCAGTCGTGAAATGCTTCTCTACCACCTTCGCTCCGAGCGCAACTGCGCCCAGGGGCGCGATGAGAGGCTCCCTCGAATGGTCGGATAGGCCTACAATGACCCCCAAATCCTCCCTTAGGTTTTGGATAACTTTTAGGTTGATGCTGCTCATAGGAGCAGGGTACTTTGCGGTGCACTGCAGGACGATGATATCACGGTTCCCTTCCTTTTCGACCGCTTTGATTGCGTCCTTGACCTCGTCTTTGTTTGAGGCTCCCGTCGACAGTATTATGGGCTTACCCTTGCGGGCTATGTGCCTTAGCAGCGGAAAGTGGGTTATGGTATAGGAGGCCACCTTGAATGCCGCAACTCCGGCTTCGTCTAGCTTGTCTGCGGATTCCTCATCAAAAGGGGAGCACAAGAAGATGATTCCCTTGTCCTCACAGTGTTTTTTGAGCTTGGGCAGCCATTCGTACGGCAGTTCCATTTCCCTTATTATGTCGTAGATTGACTTCTTCTTGCCAATGTAGTCTGCTTGACCCGCTTTCCTGACGTAAAGCTTGTCAGCCCTGTAGAGCTGGAACTTGACTGCGTCCGCCTTGGCATCGGCTGCGATACCGATCATCTTCAGGGCCTGCTGGAAATTGACTTTAGGGTCATCGGATATCCTGAAATTGGCACCTGCTTCGGCTATTATGAAGCAGGGTTGGCCCTCTCCGACCTTGCGGCCCGCTATGCTAATTTGATTTGTCCTTGACATTTTTCTTCTGCTCCACGTGAGCGTTGATGTCTTTGAGGCTGGGCCTTTTCTCTAGGAGTTTTAGTACGTCCTCTGTCTTGAAGCCTGGCTTCAGGGACGAGAATATCTCTTCCATGAGCTTGAAGTCGTCCGGCTCGTCGACCGTCCACCTAAGTCCGGAAAGGTCTTGGTCATTTCTGATGGTGAAAACCTTATAATCATCTGGGTTTTCCCTGATGTGCGTCGTAACGTGCTCCCGTTCCCTGGGCAGGCTGCAGTTCTTGGCCATGTTCTCAAGGGCTTTGTAGGTGAACACCTCGGTATCGAGTCCCCTTGGGAAAGTTCGCATCCCCATCACGTTCGACACGTAGTCGTATCCCCCGTCGACAAGTCTCGCGATTGCCTTGTCGATTATCTGCGGGTCGATGAGCGGGCAGTCGCTTGTTACCCTCACGATTATGTCTGCGCCTGACTGCTTGGCTGCCTGGTAATACCTGTCAAGCACGTCATCCTCAGAGCCTCTGGAGACCTTGACTTTGCTGTTGCCGTAGCCCTTAATCAGCTGTTCTATCTCATCGTCGTCAGGGTTGGTGGTGGTCGCGACCACTACCTCATCGACGCGCTTTGATTTCAGGACGCGTTCGACTGTGTGGATGAGCACTTCCTTTCCAGCAAGCTTCAGGAGAACCTTCCTAGGAAGCCTTGTCGAGCCCACGCGAGCCTGGATTATGCATGAAACCTTCATGGTCTGTGGGGCTACCCGTTGATTAATAAGCTTTATGATTGATTCAGGGAAAAGTTATATAAATCCGCTCGGGCCTTCCAGCTCGGGATGGGCAAGAACAAGTCCTTGATTGCTGAGACATGGGATTTCCTGAAGGTGAGGAAGGTTTGGTGGCTGACACCCATCATAGTCATGCTGCTGCTGGTGGGGCTTCTCATCTTCCTTTCCCAGACCAGCTCGGTCTCACCCTTTATCTACACCCTCTTTTAGGCTGGCCACTTCCTTGGGTGTCAAATTACGGTACTTGCCCGGCTGCAGATTCCCTATTGTCAAGCCTCCCACACTCACGCGTGAAAGGGAGAGCACCAAGTAGCCCAGCTTCTTCATCATTCTCCTGATGATTCGGTTCCTGCCCTCATGGATGCTTATCTCCACGATACTGCCAGAAGTGATCCTCACCTCAGCCCTGGATGTCGGGTTGTCACCGAGCATGATGCCTTCCTCTATTGACTTCCTATCTTCCGGGGTGAGAGGCCTGTTTATCTCCACCCTGTAGGTCTTTTTGACCTCATACCTTGGATGCATCACCTGGTTTGCGAAGCTGCCGTCGTTTGTAAGAAGGAGCAACCCGGAGGTGTTGAAATCCAGCCTGCCAACCGGGAAGACCCGCTCCCTTAGCTTGATGTATTCCATTATGGTCTTTTTGTACGGGTCCTTCAGGGCAGTCACGCACCCGGTGGGCTTGTTGAACATCAGGTAGATCTTCTTGGGCTTCGCCACGCCCTTCCCGTCGACAGAAATCCTGTCGTTTTCTCCTGCCTGGTCGCCTATGGTTATGGTCTTGCCGTTCACAGAGACCCGGCCCTGCTTGATGAGCTCCTCTGCCTTCCTCCTTGAGCAGTATCCCCAGTTTGCCAGCAGCTTCTGTACACGGTCCATCCTAATCCCCTGCGGAAGACTCGCTGTCCCATAAATCTTTTGGATTTTCGGACCTCCAGATGAGGAAGCGGTCCATCACGAGGCAGTCGATTCCTGTGCCCATCATGCAGTTGTACGCGTCCTGAGGCGTACATACTATGGGCTCGCCCCTGATGTTGAATGAGGTGTTTATCACTATAGGCACGCCTGAGAGCTTGCCGAACTCTTTGATCAGGTCGTAGTAGTCTGGATTCTGTTTCCTTCTCACAGCCTGGAGCCTGCCGCTGCCGTCCACATGAGTGACTGATGGGAGGGTCCTGCGCCACCTCTCCTTTACAGGGTACACCATCAGCATGAAATCTGCAGGCTCGGGTATCGGTGTGTCGCAGTCGAAATACGTCGGAGCGTCGTCTTCGCACACAGCTGGAGCGAAAGGGCGGAACCTCTCCCTGTGCTTGACCTTCTCATTTAATACCTCCTTTGCCTTTGGATTGCAGGGGTTTGAAAGTATGCTCCTGGATCCCAGGGCCCTCGGGCCCCATTCCATCCTGCCCTGGAACCACCCGACAACCTTGTTTTCCCAGATCATCTGTGCGGTCCTGGCAATCAGCTCTTCACGGTTGCTCAACTCATGGTATCTGATGCGCTTCCCATCCAGGAACTGCTTTATCTGCGAGCTTGTAAAACCTGGTCCCAGGTACGCGTTTTCCATTCGGTGCCTCCCTTTCCTGCCCAGCACGCTGTGGTAGACGAAAAGAGCCGCACCGAGGCTTGTCCCCCCATCGGTCGCATTGGGCTGTATCCAGACCCTCTTGAATGGCGTTGTGCGCAGAATCTTGCCGTTGTAGACGCTGTTGAGGGCGACGCCCCCTGCCATCACCAGGTTGTAGCTTCCAGTCTGTCGGTGAGCGTGTGTGATTATCCTTGAAAGGGCATCCTCAGTGACCATCTGGAGGGCTGCTGCTATGTCCTTGTGCCTCTTGGTCATGGAAGCCCCCCTCCTGCTCACCGGACCTCCCAAGAGATCGCAAAGCCTCTTCGAAGGCATCCTGGTCGACCGCTGGAAGATGAAATAGTCCAATTTCAGCCTGAACGACCCGTCTTCTTTTAGGTCAATCACCTGCTTTAGCTTCTGGTAGTACCTGTTCTTCTCGCGATCCATCGTTCCGTACGCTGCGAGCCCCATCACCTTGTACTCTGAGTTGTTGACTGAGAAGCCCAGGTAGGCAGTGATGGTGGAGTACAGGAGCCCCAGCGAGTGGGGGAACCTTATCTCCTTTTCCAGCATGATCCCTCCAGGCCCTGCCCTGCCGAAGGTGGTTGTGCTCCACTCCCCCACGCCGTCAACCGTGACCACAGCCGCTTCCTCAAAGGGGCTGGGATAGAAAGCGCTTGCAGCATGCGCCGTATGGTGGGGGATGAACATCACGTCTCCCCTGTACTTGAGCTTCTTCCTGACAGATCTCATGATCCTGAGCTTCTCGCCGACCCATGACGGCATCGATGACAGAAAGGACCTGAGGCTCAGCGGGAAGTACTCGAGGTGCTGGTATAGCACCCTCTCGAACTTGAGGAAGGGCTTTTCGTAGAAGCCTACATGGTCGATGTCACCAATTGTTATTCCTTCCTGCTCCAGGCAGTAGGCTGCGGCATTTGACGGGAAAGAGGTGTCATGCTTCTTCCTGGTGAAGCGCTCCTCTTCTGCCGCTGCGACTACCTTGCCATCCTTTACGAGGCAAGCGGAAGCGTCGTGGTAGTAACAGCTCAGTCCCAGAATATACATTTTCAAAACTGCCTGTAGTATTCTTCTTTTCGCTTGGCGGTGGGGTGCCAGTACGTTGCCTTGGGACTAGTCCCAAAAAACCTCTTTCCTACAAGCTTTGCGGCCACAGACGTTAGACCCACCCCCAAGAGGTAAACTGCCAGCAGGAGGGCTGTGTTGATGATAATGGTGACGGTCTTGGAGAAGCTTCCAAAACCCGATTTGAAGCCTGCTAGGAACGCCCCCATCATATCACCTTCCTCAGGAGGGTCCCTACCATCACTATCCCCATGGTCACCAGGGTGATCCCTGTTGGGGTGGCCCCTCCTGGCCGCAGGTGGGAAACGATCAGGTACGCTGCTGCTGTGAATAGCGCGTATCCTGACAGGAAGCCGACCGCTTTTCCTAGATTGCTAGCACCCCCCGAATCCATCGACGAGGACTATTTGAAATGGATATTTAAAGGTTTTGATGGGCCCAAAAAAGGTGTCGTCGAGGGAAACAATTATAAATACTGGATGCTAAAAACTGTATAAGGCGTGTTAGGAAAGCGTTTTGGAGGCGATAAGATGGTACAAGCTTACTGCGTGAGATGCAAAGCGAAGAAGGAGATGAAGGACCCCCAGGAGGTCACCCTAGCGAACGGGAAGCATGCAATCAAGGGCAAGTGTATTGAATGCGACTGCAACATGATGACCTTCGTCAAGGGGAAGTAGGGGATTCATTCCCCTCATCCTCGAAGAGGTCATCATATTCTTCGTCGAACTCCTGTTCAGTAATAATTCCCTTCTTTATCAAGAGGTTGATAAGGGCGTCTACCTTGTCGTCTGCGCCTTCAGCGATGTCCTCTGTTGAGCTCTCTTCGTTTTCCCCTTCTTTTGGTACTGATTCTTTCGGATATAATTGGTCCATTTTGGTGGTTGAAACGGTAGAGGCCTATTAATTGGTTTCGCCAAGCTTTAAATACTAAACGTGATGTATGGGCCTCATGGAGCTTTGGATGACGCTTGGGCTGCTAGCCTACCTTTCGGGAGCCGTATCCACTACCATGGACAAGCACTTCATGAACAGGGGGTACAATCCGGTCGGAGTGAGCCTCTTCAAACTCTTCTTCGACGGCGTCATACTGCTGGTGGTTGGCCTGCTCTTCTTTTCCATGGCTTTCACGCCGAAGCTGCTTTGGTGGTCGCTGGTGGTCGGCTTCCTCTACGGCACAGCGATGACCGTCTACTTTGCAGTCCTCCGGGTGGACGACCTCAAGACGGTCATGCCCTACCTGCAGTCGGCAATCATACTATTCACTTTCCTAGGCGCTATCACCTTCTTGGGCGAGCATGCGACGGCGATCAATTACTTGGGTCTGCTTTTGATCCTTGCCGGAGTCTACATGGTCATGGCCAAACGAGGATTCGCAAGGCCCAAGCTCAGCAAGAAATTCTGGCTCTTCGCCATCGCTGCTGCGTTGCATACGCTGCTCTTCCTGCTGGTCAAGAAAGCCCTCTACGACGTCGAGCCCATAACCTTGAGCACCATGATGTACTTTGCGGGGACGGTCGTGATGCTTGCCTACTCAACCTATGTGGTTGTCAAGCGCAAGGAGAAGGGAATCTTCGTTCTGAAGAACTCCTGGATGTCGATACCTGCAATCTTCGGCGCGCTCGCCACCCTGCTCATGTTCACCGCAGTGTCTATAGGTAATGCGTCGAAGGTTTACCCCATGCAGGGCATCCAGTCGGCGTTCATCTTTATCCTGGCTTGGTTCTTCCTGAAGGAGAAATTCTACTGGCTCAGGATGGCCGGTACAGCGCTTGTGGTGGTGGGGATATACCTGCTGGCGATTTAGGGGCCGTCTTCGCCGACCCAAAAGGGGTGTTTGAAGACATCACCCTCGGCGGGAGCGACTTCGAGTTCGACATCGAGGGCTGCGCCTTCGATCTTTCCTACAGAAGATGAAGCGCCATTTCCCAAGGGGGTCATGAGTACAAGTTCAACTACTTCCCGATAAGGGCATAACTCCCTAACGCTTATATATGAGGCCGTGCATTCGAAGTGGGATGAGATTCAACTCCAAGTCAATTCCTCCAATGATCCTGGGATTTATAGTGCTGGTCGTAGGTATTATCGCCTACAATGTGATTTCCTCGCCGACGCAGCAAGGAGCCGACCAGGCATTGAGCCAGCAAAGCTTCACCCTCCAGGATGTTGCGGCCCACAGCACTCAGGACAGCTGCTGGCTGGTGATCGACGGAAACATCTATGATGTCACAACTTACATTTCAATACATCCTGGCGGCCCGAACAGGATAATAAGTTACTGCGGAAAGGATGCGACCACTGCGTTCGAGACCAAAGGGGGAACTGGAGTGCACTCAGCTTTCGCCCACAAGCTCCTGCAGAATTTCCTTGTTGGGAGCTTGAGTTCATGAGGTTATCAACAATGACTGAGATCAGAAGCGGAATGAGGAAGTACGCGCCAGCCGTAGTCAGGATAGCCTTGTCGCTGGTCTTCCTCTACTTCGGCATCTCCCAGCTAATCAGGCCTGAGACCTTCACGGGATGGCTCCCAGCATGGACTGCCTTCATCCCCGTGCAGGCGAGGACTTTGGTAGTCCTGAACGGTGCCTTTGAGGTCATCGCAGGCAGCGCACTCCTGATCGGAATCTACACCCGCATAGCGTCTTTGCTTCTTGGGCTCCATCTGCTGGGCATCACCATGAGCATCGGTTTCACGGAGATTGGGGTCCGGGACTTCGGGCTCGCCTTCGCGACCTTGGCCATAGCTTTGCAGGGGAAGGACATCCTCTGCCTTGAGACTTTTATTAAGAAATGAATACCATCCCTTCTTTGACTATTTGATTTCAGCAAGGCTTATGCTTCATTTCATCTTCTGAAATCAAAAACACTTGGGGTGAATATCAATATGAACACGAACAACAAGATTTTGGTCGGGATTCTGGGAGCGCTGCTGCTTGCGGTTATCTTGGTTAGCGCGAGCAGCTACTACAGCATGCGCGATTTGCACGAGGCCATGATGGATGAGGGTGATTTTGAGGAGATGCACGATGCGATGTTTTCCGGCGATTTCGAGACAGCAGAAGCCTACCACCAGAGGCTTGATTTCGAGTGTCCGATGCATGAGCTGGTCGAGGAAGGTGACATCTCCTTGGATGAGTTCCAGATGATGCATCAGTGGATGACGGCCGGAGATTTCCCGAGCGAGAAGCCTGAGGGGCTGAGCGATGCCGCATGGGAGCTTCATATGAGCCACCATCCGGAAATCTATAAATAGTTCTTTTATTTTTCTTCATAAGATGGAGCTATCTGCTAATAAGATTATCGTGTCCTCAGGCCTGGTGGTCCTGCTGGGATTGCTCATCACCATCTTCTCGATCTATCACTCGATGCATATGGGGGGTGCCTTCATACAGTACCCTCTTTTCCTGTACGGCGCGACGATACTATCCCTTGTGGTCGGGGGCTTCGTTGTCTACCTCTTCCAGGAAAGGTTCAGCAAATCAGCCAATGGCAAGATACTGTCAATTCTTCCAAACGACGAGCGCAAAGTGCTCAAGATCCTGTTCGATAGGAAGGAGATAGAGCAAAAGCGGCTTACGACCTTGTCAGGCCTCAGCCCGGTCAAGATATCAAGGGTGATCTCAACGTTGGAGCAGAGGGGCGTCGTCGAGAAGAAGAAGCAGGGCTACACCAACCTGGTGATACTACAATTGTGATGAAAAATTCTGTAGGGACGTATGCTGCCTTTAAGGGGCTGCTCAGGGAGGGTGCCATCCTTTTCCCGTTGTTCTACCTCGCCATCCTTGCCTCAAGACTGATTCAGCAGTACGCCGACCCAGGAGTCCTGCAAACCCTCTTTCAGGACAACTGGCTCATAGCCATACCAGCCTTGGCGGTGATATTGTCAATCATACCGCTGCCGAGGTATATCGATTATCCGATAGCAGCTGCGCTATTCGGACTCGGTGCCGGGTACGGCGTTGTGTTCGTCCTCCTCAGCGGGGAGGCGGTAGGGGATTTGATAAGGAACATCACAGAGGCGAAGTTTCTTGGCTGGAGATTCGCCAAGGCGCGGATTCTGATAAGCATCGTCGTGGTCACACTGGGCGGCTTCCTCATGGAGGTCCTGCTATGATAGAGACGCTCCTCCTGGAAAGCCTAACGGAATTCGTGAGATTCCTCCCCATACTCATCGGCGCCTTATTGCTATCTCAGGTGGTGAGAATGTTCCTGGACGAGGAATACCTCAGGGGGATCCGAAGCGGCGGCTCTGGCCTTGCCGGGGCGACTGCTGTGGGGATCGCCATGCCCGGGCCTATAATGGGATACCTGCCCGTCCTGAAACAGCTGAAAGAAAAGGGTCTTAAAAATCCTCTGGCAGTCTCATTCCTGACAGCGCAGGCGCTCATGGGGCCTTTTCGGGTTGTGCTTGAGCTGAGCTTCTTCGGATGGGTCTTCTTCCTGGTGCACATCGTGGTCATCGCGGTGGTGAGCCTTCTTGGCGGCGTGCTCATGCGGGTGATCCAGCCGAAATGACATTTAGTTATTTTACATCCTGGCCTGATGATTGGATTCTGGACAATGCTTGGATAGTTCGGTCTTCTTGGGATATCTGCCGGGAGCCACGGTCGCTTCTCCTTGAAAAAGCAACTTTTTTATAAAAGCCATAGATATGTATTCAACATGGCAAAGAATGACAAGAGCACGTGGGCAACTGGCGGGGGCTTGCTGCTGGGCCTTGGGGTCGGATTCTTCTTCCTGAAGGTTTCAGTTTTCGCATTCATCGGAAGCCTGCTTGGCGGCCTGGGTCTGGGACTGATAATAACTGCGCTGATATCTGAGAAATAAGAAGTGCCTTCAGGTACGGTGTTGCACAAGTTTTTTATTTTTGCATGCTTTCCAACTATTAATGGAAGACAGCGAAGCTTTGCGCAAGAACCTTGTGAACCTTCTGTCGAAGAGACAGGCCCATGCGATGATAGATGACGCGGTGGGCGGGTTTCCAAAGGAACGGATGAACGAGAAGCCTCTCGAGATTGATTACTCCTTCTGGCACCTTTTGGAGCATATCAGGTTGACCCAGGAAGACATACTCCAGTTCATCAAGGACAAGGACTATGAGGAGAAGTCCTGGCCGGATGATTACTGGCCAAAGCGGGACGGGGATGAGAAGGACTGGAACGCGACGATAAAGCAGATAATAGCGGACCGCGATGAGTTGATCAAGATAGCGAAAACAGATGACCTGTTCCGGGAGATCGAATGGGGCGACGGGCAGACCGTGTTGCGGGAGATACTGGTCGCCGCTGACCATATGGCGTACCACCTGGGAGCTTTCATCCTCATGAGGAAGTTGCTTGGGATCTGGAAGTGACCGCAGAGAATGATTCTCAAGCAGGAAATATTGGCGTAAAGCCTAATCCGTCCGCTTTCTCTTGTATCATTGCTCTGAGGGACTTGTTTTTCCTTTTCGCAGCGTATTCAGCAAGCGGAAGGTTATTGACCCCGACGACTCTTTTTTGCACGGCGTTGATCCCTATTTCGCCAATGACTTTCTCCTCATCAACATCATAGGCAATGGATTGGATAGTCAATGGGACGCCTGTCAGATAGTTCTCAATTGTTGGTTCGACCTGTCGTCGGAGAATTGAGTAAACACTGCTTAAAGGAACATAATCAATTTTCTTTTTGCCGTTTACAAATTTGGGATTGCCATATGCATTTATTATAACCCTCCAACCAGGAGGTAGATTGAAATCATTAATCGAGTCTTGAATGATAAAGTCAAAATCAACTATGGGATTTGACAAACCATACAACTGACTTGCTATCGTTCTATAGACAAATCCACCGACAAGCCAAGCTTTTCCAGAAGAGTTCCCTTTTATGATATCCACTGCTTCTAAGAAATCCTCGCATTCTCTTGCGCCAGATACAAATGCTTGGGTGAATTCCACTTTTCAGGCAGAATTTTCCCTTTTTTAAAATAACTATCGCTTTTTCTGAATTTGGCTAACGTCTGTGACGCTCCCAGTAGAATACGAAGCTAACCTCTTGATTGCCTCATGTCTTTCAGTAATTCAAGACCTATAAGCGAATCTAAGGGATAAGGAGTTGCTCTTGAAACCACCCCAATTACCCTGGTATATCTGGGTTCTACTGCCCGGACAGCCTCTACGACATCATGAGCAGATGAATCACCGCTGCTATTGTACACCTTAATAGCGTAATCAATATGGCCTCTGGCAGATGTTTCGATTATGTCAACCCCGACATCAAAAACTCTATAATTCCTCTTCTGAAATTCAGGTTCAAGTGTTGACCTTAATACTTCCAAGTAATCAACCACATCTTCTAAATTGTCTTGGATTAATTTTAATGCCTCAGACCGTTCCATTTTGAGGTCGTTGCTTTCTGGTTGTATATAAGGCTTTTGATTGGTAATTCTTGCCATCTTGCGTAGCAAATCGACGCTATACTTGGTAAAATTGAAAATTCGTGCAAACTTTAGGCAGGAAATTAAACAATAAGTTTATATTGCCCATGAAATTGTTTCAGCAGATGCAAATCTTAAGTAAATACGCTATTCCTAAATACAGATGGTTCGCCCTGATATTCATAGCACTCGGGCTTGCCATCGTAATTATTGACAATACCGTACTGAATGTCTCAATACCCTACATACTGCGCGACCTGCACATCAATTTTAGCTCGATTCAATGGGCAATCTCTGGGTACTCGCTAACAATTGCAGCTGTTCTGATAACAGTCGGGAGGCTGGGGGATATGTTCGGGTACAAGAGGATGTTCCTGTTGGGCATTATTGTTTTTGTTATAGGTTCATTTATTGCATCCGAGTCCAATGGGGCAATATCGCTTCTCATCGGGCGAGCCCTGATCCAGGCAATAGGCGCGGCCATAACCCTGACGTCAGCACTTTCTCTTCTTGCCTTCACCTTCTCGGGGAATGAGAGGGCTGTGGCTTTTGGCATATGGGGTAGCGTGGCAGGAGCCTCTGCGGCCATAGGCCCGTTGCTTGGCGGATATCTTACCACCTACTTTTCCTGGAGGTGGTCTCTGAGGATAAATATTGTCGTCGGATTACTGGCGATCATCGGATCAATATTCATTATGGAATCAAAAAAGCAGGAATCGAAGTGCTTTGACTGGGTCGGGATGCTTCTCTCGAGCTCAAGCCTGCTCCTTCTCGTCTTCGGCTTCATTGAAGGGGGTGCTTTAGGCTGGTGGAGGCCGAGCACCAATCTGGCATTCTGGCCTTTTAACATATCAGTCATACCTGTAATATTCCTCTTATCCTTGTCGATTCTTTATGCGTTTGTCAGGTATGAGAGGTGGTTTGAGAAGAAGGGCTGCCCCTTACTGAGAGTGGAAATATTCAGGTCCAGAGGATTCACCATGGGACTTATCCTTTTGGGGATTTTGGCGCTCGGGCAGTTCGGAACTTTTCTTATCCTTCCGATATACTTCGAAAACGTGTTGGGCTTGTCGGCCCTTAAGGTGGGAGTTGCGCTCTTGCCTATATCGATAAGTCTTTTCATTTTCGGTACTATCTCAGGATTTTTAGCGTCTAAAATAAATGTTAAATGGATCATTGCATCGGGTATCACCATACTTATAGTGGGTATCAGCATCTTAATCCTCACGATATCAGTTTCAGCGACCGTTTTGTCTTTGCTGCCTGCCCTTTTAGTTTTTGGGACCGGTTTCGGGTTGGGATTCTCACAACTGAACAATGTCATCATCTCTTCAGCACCAAAAGAAGTTGCAGGCGAGGCATCGGCCACAAGCATCACTATCAGACAAATCGGATTTGCGCTGGGCATAGCGCTGGTCGGAGCAATACTTGCAAGCACACTTCATACGAGCATCCAGAAGAATGTGCAGATGGATCCGAAGATACCAGACTCCATGAAGTCAAAAATCATTAATGCACTCGAAAATATTGATATCGAGAGCGGCGATGTTACTCCCAACCTCCCACTAAGCCAGGATATAACCTCTGCTATTCGCTCTGACGTTAATTCAGCAATCGTTTCTGCCTCGAAGAGCGCCTTTACACTGACGCTGGTAGCAAGTATACTGGCAGCAGTCGTAGCGTATCTTATGCCTCTCTTTAGGCCCAAAGACTAGCCTGCAGTTTGCTCATAATCAACCATGGGGTATTGGGAGTGAAGAAATTGCGATGATAAGCATTGAGTTCGTCCTGATGCTCCGCTATATAGCCCCGCGTCGGCGTGTTGCTTTTTGGGAGCAATTTGTGGGATTTCTGGCGTGCTGGCGGTTAGGATAGCAGAGGTATTATTATGCTTTGCTATCCATCCAGAGGATTTTCAATATTGCTGAGCTTGTTCTTTGCTACTCTTGTATATATCTGGGTTGTTTCAAGCCTTCTGTGGCCTAGTAATGCCTGGATATATCGAAGATCAGTGCCTTTCTCCAATAAATGTGTTGCGAATGAGTGACGAAGGAGGTGAGGTGTCACTTTACGTCGAATTCCTGCTTTCTGGGCCAGTTTATCGACAACCATCTGAACCGATTTCTTGCTGTATTTACCCTTCCTACCCTGCAGCACAAGGCCTTTGCCTCGGGAATCAAGTCTGGACAGGACTCTCTGACTTACAATGCTTATTCGGTCTTTGTGTCCTTTACCATTCTTGACATGGATTGTCCTGCTTTCCCAATCTATATCCTCATAACGCAGGTTGACTAGCTCCTGCAATCTGATCCCTGTCGAGTATAGCAGTTCAACGATGATTTTGTGCTTCACATTCGTTGTCGAACCAATCATGGCCAATATGTCCTTTTTTGATAGTACATGAGGAAGCTTCTGTCTTTTC
>CAZPJY010000023.1:0-29493 GCA_964587045.1 uncultured Methanosarcinales archaeon | reverse complement strand
TATGAAGTCGTGAACTTTAGAAGGCATCATCTACTATTAGGAGATGCCAACATGTCAGAGGTCGCTGAGTTCCTGAAGCTCGGGACCACAGGTCTGGTAATGGACCTGATAGAGGACAAATCATTGCCCTTCAGCGACGGAAGGTATTTCTACTATAACCAAATGCAGGTAATACTAGACCTAAAGCGCATCTCAAAACAAGCTAAAGACTGGTTGGTCTATTTCAATTCGGCAAGTAAGGGTTGCCGGATCACTAGACGCAAGGCGACCGATGTCCAGCGCGCTTACCTAAAAGAAGCGAGGAGGTATGAAGGGCGTGATGAAATAACAGATGTGATACTGAAACTTTGGCAAGACACCTTGGACAAGCTCGACCAAGACCAGTCAGAGCTCGTCGGACGCGTTGACTGGATCACCAAGAAGGCCCTGATCGACCAGTACGCCGAAAGCCACAACCTCAATATGTCCGACCCGATCCTCAGGAACATCGACTTGCAATACCACGACACCGACCGCAAAAGGGGCCTGTTCTATGCGCTGCAAAAACAGGGCAAGGTCGAGCGGCTGGTAACAGACGAGATGATAGAGCACGCAGTGCAAGAGCCTCCTAAGGACACACGCGCAAATATCAGGGTGAAAATGCTGTGTCACCCACATATCATTAAATATGTCAATTGGGATTCGTACGAGTGCTATGATAATATTTTTCCGAGCTTCGTTGACCCCTTCGAAAACGATCCAATGAGTGTCAGAGATTTCGTAAATAGTCTCATCAGCGGCACTATCAAATTCAACCCTGAAAAGTACTATGAGACTGTAATCAGGGTGTTGGGAAAGGATGAATTGGCATCGTTCGAAGAAAAAATTATGACTGACATAATACAAAGAAAAATAATCGATTCTTCCGAATACAATAAATTGCTGAACCTGCATTGGGCTCCGGTATTCTGCCTGAAGAAAGGTGACAGGATAAAGGTTAAGGGACCAAGAGGGGACCATTTCAGGTATGAAAGCGAGTGTGAACACGGATATTATGCCAATTTCGTGAAAAAGGACAGCTTCGGCACCATAAAGCAGGTTGAAGATGGGGGCAAAGCTGTCATCGCCCGGTTAGACAATAGAGAACTCGTAAAATTCCAAGCAGGGGAGGTCAGGGGATACAAGGTTACAAAACAGGCCAATATGGAAGACATCCTAAACAGCCCATCCATATCAAACTCCATCAAACAGGAAATCGCGGAATTAGCAGACGAATTCATACTGGGACGACAAGATGTTCTTGATGGAAGGGATAAGATAATATCAATATTAATGGGTGATGCAAGTGCCTAACTTCACCCAGGAATGCTTGGACGCCTTCTACGGAAGAATCGCTGAGCAGGAGACGCAGGTAGACAGGCGGGCTCTCCAGGACTCGCTGGAAAGCCTCGTGAAGGAGAAGTCGATAACGAAAAGGGAGAGTAAAATCTTCTCAGAAGCTTACTCGGAAAAAGCACTCCTGAAGAACAACAAGCAGATGTACAAGGGAAAGGCGAACGTGCCGTTCCAGACCAGGATCGGACTGCTCCTCACTCTAGGCAGGAAAGGCCTGGACCAGATGAAGGCCTACGAGCGGCAGAAATGCGAGCTCCGCGAAATAGTCTGCGCCGAGAGGTGGAAACTGAAGGCAAACGCAAAACTCGAAGCATCGATGACGGAATTCGATGCGTTCGCCTACAGCTTCGCAAGAGCCCTTGACCAGTACGGCATCGACAGGTTCGTCGAATCCGAGCTCGGATGCTATGACATCGCATTCAAGGCTTTAAGGGTTGGGAACATGAAGCTCAGGAAGATTGCTGAGAAAAAACAGGGAAGGAAAGGGAAGATTGAGAGGATCATAAGTAACAACGAAAAGCTGCTGCTCACGCAGAACCGCATGGTATCAAATTTCATAGACATAATGCTTGACCTGCACTCGCTAATGCGAGAAGCTTACCCAAAAGATGAGGGACCATGATGGAAGAAAGTCTAAGGATCTACGACAAGGATATTCAGGAGAAGTTCCCGAACAGGATCGGCAAGCACGCCCCTGTTAAGGTTGTGAACAAGGCAATCAATGACTATGTCGATGGCGGCGACCACCATCTGGGCGTCGAGATTATCAGGCTGCTACACTTCAAGCAAGCCATAGCTGAGGAGAGGAACAAATACCTCTCCGAGCAGTGTGGGAGGTACGCTCGATACGAAGCAGAAGAGAAAGAGCTCGACTTCGAGGCCATCCGGAAGGTGACCAAGGACCAGGTAAGGGTGGACCTGCTGAACAGGCTTTACTTCATCTTCGAGGAGAGGAAGAGCATCAGCTACGATGAGCTCTCCGACCTGATAAAGGTGATGGAACTGTGAAGCATTCCAAGCAAGCCCTTTTCAAGAAGGTTCCAGAGTACAAGAGGAAACGCATCTTCGGGATCGAGAACGAGTACGGTGCGGTAGGGGCAGATTGGAATTTTGATGGGGAACAAGAATTCCAATACAACGGAGGTAGGATCTATGTGGACTGTGGCCATATTGAGTACGCGACGCCCGAGTGCAGCAACCCACTCGAAGCGGTAATCTACGACAAGGCAGGCGAGCTGCTGGTACAGAAGCACGCAGACAAGATATACAAAAACAACATCGACTCGCAAGGCAATACTTTTGGTACCCATGAGAATTATGATTTCACGATGCGGGATGAAAAGATGATACCCTTCCTAGTGACCAGACCTATCATAGACGGTTCAGGCCGGCTTTCATCCCACGGAACATTCCAAATATTCCAACGGGTGGAAAAGCTGCTGGGGAGCAGTGAAATATTTTGTGGCATGCTGTCTATGAGTAGCATTGCATCTAGGGAGATACGATTCCATTACATGTACGGAGACGCGAACATGAACGAGGTGGCTGGATTCCTCAAGCTCGGAACCACAGGCCTCGTTCTGGACCTCTCAGAGGACGGGGCGCTGCCTAACATTCCCTACGACATGGAGAAGATTGAGGAAGACTTGGAAGAGATAGCCATGACTACCTCAGACTGGATGGTCCACGGAACCGACAAAACTGCCAAAGCAGTGGACATCCAGTGCGAGTTCCTAAAAGCTGCTAAAACAAGGTATAAGCAGCGTGACGAGATAACCGACACAATCCTTACCCTGTGGGAGGACACGCTTGAAAAGCTCGACCGAAACCCTACAGAGCTGGTGGGCCGCCTCGACTGGGTGACCAAGAAGGCCCTGATAGACCAGTACGCCGAAAGCCACAACCTCAATATGTCCGACCCAATCCTCAGGAACATCGACCTGCAATACCACGACACCGACCGCGAAAGGGGCCTCTTCTACGCGCTCCAAAAACAGGGCAAAGTGGAGCGGCTGACAACGGACAAGATGATTGAGAAGGCCACTAAAAATCCTCCAAAGGACACAAGGGCATACTACCGTGGACACATCATCAATCTCCTGTGCTCCGAGGAAATTAGCAAAACCGTTGGTGATAGAGTATTTTATAACACCGAATGGGATATAGGTCCAGAGCCATGCTTCTTAACACATTGTCTCAAGGTGTACAATTTCCATATGATAGATCCATACTCAACGTATTCAGAAAAACTGAAGAAGGCCAGGCAAGAGGTCAAAAAGTATCAAAAGTATCAGAAAGGAAAATTATGATGGAGACGTTTTCATACAAGTACCACCACAGATACGAGCTGAGGGACTGGCTGAAAAGCGAGTTCCCGTTCCTTGGTCGGAACGTGAAGAAACAAGAACTTCCACCTCTGGAGCAGCGCGCGGAGGAAATCTGGGACGCATGCCGGACCATCAGGGACATCGACATCAGTGCCAGGTCCGCATACGTAGCCTACTATGCTAATGACTGGAAGAGAATAGAGAAAGCTGTCCAGGACAAGGACTGCAAGAATCTCGCAGACTCACTGTATGACTTACTGTTGGGTATCGATGTTGAATGAGGTGAAAAAAATGCTACAACACAGAAGGAAAAGAAATAAGGGAACAGTGGATCCCACTCCACTGAGCAAACAACTACAAAACACGGACAGGACTCTTGAGCAAATGCTTGAGGCAAAAAAGAAAATGTCTTCATGGGCCGCATTTGCCGGCGCTGCGCTATTCTTTGCAGGGTTGGGGCTAGGCTTCCTCGGAGGAAGCTACAAGTCTGCTGATCCCATTAAAGTAGAGATGGACCGACCCAAGGCAAAGACTGATTACCAAGAAATGGGCAGGGGGAATGCGGGAAAAGCACCCGAATTCAGGTTTCCTGCTAATTTCTCAAACGGATGGTACCTGATATTCTTCGACGACAACGCAGTCGGGATGCGCTCATACGCCAAACAGGGCAACAGCATACATGAGCTTCCTAAGGGAAGGTTTGACGTTGAGAGCGCGTCATTCAAGGTCCCGAAGGAATACCTGACCGGCAAGCAGCAGCTTGAGGTCTACGCCATAGATAGGAACGCAAACGAGTCGAAGCACAAGACAATCTACACATTTGAGGGCTTCGTCTCAGAAAAACCGATACCGGAGTGATAAGAATGGAATGCGAATACTGCACATATGAATGGACACCGAGGGTGGAAAGCCCGAAAGCCTGCCCCAGATGCAAGAGGCGGTTCGACTACCCGCAAAGGATAGAGGAGGGAGCATGATGGGACTCTACGCTTTCGACATGCCCAACGGGCTTACCTACATCGGCAGGATGAACCTCTTCCCATCAGGCGTGAGGACCTTCTATGATGTTGTGAAGTTGCCAACTAAGAACTATATCGATAGGAAACTCAACGTAAGCACTGATTATGATACAATCATCGATAAGATGAAGGAACAACACAAGTCGATGAAATGGCAAGGGCACGCAGTCGAGCGGATTCCGGACTTCAGGCCCAGCAAGGCCCTCGCCATGTACGTCCTTGAGGGCGATTGATGTGGTAAAACTGATACAACAGCTGAGGGCCTACGACATGCCCAACGGAATGACCTACATAGGTAACTACATCTCCGTACAGCGTCAATTCTGCTGGGACAGATACTTCAGGAAGGTGACTATCCACAGGTCCTGGGAAATCTACAGCGACCTCGAGACCAAAGGAACATTAAAGCAAGTCCTAAAGCAGTACCACGCGGCCAGGAAAGAGGAAGGCAAAGTAGCGGGTAGCATTGATTGGTTCAATGATGATGCTTATCTTGCCATACACGTGCTAGAGACCTACCGCGACGATATCGAGCAACACAAAAGTTGATTTATGATGGTTAAGAAATTAATACAGCTGAGGGCCTACGACATGCCAAACGGGCTGACCTACATAGGCCAGTACATTTACGCAGAAAAGGACTATGGGCCAGGCTGGGCAGAGTACTTCAGGCACGTCACCGTCCACAGGTCATCTGAAATCTACAGCGACTTTGAGACCAAAGGAACATTAAAGCAAGTCCTAAAGCAGTATCATGAGGCCAAGAAGAAGACGGGTAAGGTATTCAAAAGGCCAAAAAGATTTGACCTTGACGCTTGCCTATCCATGTACGTGCTAGAAACCTACCGCGACGATTGCAGGCGATAGGCTCACCAGGTGTTGTGGTGCACCCTCTCAGCTCGAAACCTCTCAACCTTCCCGCCCTTCTGGTCAGAGTAGCCCAGCACCACCAAAGCGAGCGGATCGACCGAGTCAGGCAGACTGCACAGTTTCCGAAAGCCTGCCACTCTCTCTTTGTTCGGGTACGAAGACACCCAGACAGCCGCAAGCCCAAGGTCGTGGATGGCGAGCAGCATGTTCTGGACAGCCGCCGAGCAGTCCTGCACCCAGAAGTCGTGGTGCCGCGACGCGAGCTCGTGGTCTGCGCAGACCAGGATTGCCATCGGCGCCTGCCTGACCATGATTGAGTACGGGTGAAAGGAAGGAATGGAATCGAGCATCTCCCTGTCCCTGATGACGACGAAGTGCCAGGGCTGCTGGTTCCCTGCTGAGGGCGCCATCATCCCGGCTTCCAGGACCTGCTTCAGAACGCGTTCAGGCACGTCCTTGCTCTTGAAAGATCGGATGCTCCTACGAGTCCGGATGGCTTCCAGGGTCTCCATGGGGATAAAGAATTCGGGCGGTTATTTATTACTTTTGTTGAAGTAGTCGTTGAGCAGGCAGTAGGTCTCGAAAGCGCCGTCGAAATCCCTCACTTCGACAATCACCTTCTCCAGCCTGTCACGGTCCAAAGAATCGAGGACGTGCTCCCAGTCCAGGTTGCCCCTGTCGATGGAAATATGCTGGTCGGCCCTGCCGTCGTTGCTGTGGGCGTGTACGTAGACCGTGCGGTCCCTGACCGAAGCGACGAACTCATCCAGGCCCATGCCAAGCCGGCCATTGCAAAAGCCGTGGTACAGGTGGCCCATGTCAAGGTTGTAGCCCACATTCGGGAAGCGGTCCAGGAAGTCGAGGGCGAGCCTCGCTTCAGCGCTTGAGTTGGACTCGAAGACCAGCTTCGTGCCATACTCCCCAGCCATTGCGGCGACGTCCTTTAGCTGCGCCTCCTCCTTGGGGCCGAGAATACCGTTCTTCAGGTGGAACACGAGATGCGACGCCCCCCACTCATGGCAGGTGAGCACCTCAGACCTCAGCCTGTAAAGCTCGGTCTGGGTGTACAAAGGGTGGCTTGAGAAGACGTAGTTGGTGCCTGAGTGGACGCTGACATCGAAGCCTTCGAGCCTCTTCCTCTGCGCCAGGACCCACTCGTAGTCGTACTCGAACTTCGAATACCTGCCGGACACCTCGACTACATCGGTCGGCAGCATTCCCAGCTGGTCGAACCATTTCCTGCCTAGCACAACTGTCGATATGCCTATCCTTGGCGCCATCACAGCCCAGATAAAGCCATTATTTATAAAGGTACTCGAAAAGATTTTAACGTCCTCCATCTCTTAAGGCAGACATGAAGCAAGTCATGAGATGGGTCGAGGAGGAGAAGATCGCCCTGATCTTGCTACTGATTGTCATCGGGGTCATAGTAAACACCCCTCCCCAGACTTTCGTGTTCGGCGGCCTGCTGCTGTACGGAGCACTGATTATAGTGGTGCTCCACCTGATCCACAAGCTCTTTCAGAAGGGTTCAAGATAAGGTTTTTATACCGGACAATCCGCCATTCACGTATGGAAAAGAATGTCGGAAAACTGGACCAGCAGGTCCGCTACGTGCTGGCAGCGCTGCTGATAATACTTGGACTCATAACGGGAGCATGGTGGCTCTACATTATCGCAGTCATATCAGCGGCGACGGCAGCGATGAGTTTCTGCGGGCTGTACAAGGTGTTTGGCATCAACACAGCAAAGTAACCTTTATTAAGGTCGCGCCCTTTTAAGCTGTCATGGATGAGCACAAGCTCCCATTAAAGGAACTCTTCAAGCAGCTTTCTACGTCCCCAGAAGGTCTCAGCAGCGCAGAGGCCGCCAAGCGGCTGGCCAGGAAAGGCCCAAACGTACTCGAGACCAAGAAGGACGTGCCGCTGATCCTCAGGTTCCTAAAGCAGTTCACCAACTTCTTTGCCGTATTACTGATGATTGGCTCGGGGCTAGCGTTCTTCGCAGAATACCTCTCACCAGGAGATGGCAACCTGTACATAGGCGTAGCCCTGGCGGCGGTTGTGCTGCTCAACTCCGCTTTTACCTTCATACAGGAGTATGAGAGCGAGCGCATCATGGAATCCTTCCGAAAGATGCTGCCCAGCATGGTCGAGACCCTGCGCGATGGCAAAAAGAAGGAGATACGCGCAGAAGAACTTGTCCCTGGAGACGTGATCTTCCTGAGCGAAGGCGACAAGATCCCTGCAGACGGCCGCCTTATCAGGGAGAACGCCTTGAAGGTAGACAACTCATCCCTCACTGGCGAGTCCGAGCCGCAGCTGCGAAAGCTCGAATGCACTCACGAAAACATCCTCGAGTCGCGGAACATGGTCTTCTCCGGAACGCTGGTCCAGTCCGGCAACGGCGAGGCGGTGGTCTTCGGCACAGGCATGCACACCGAGATTGGGAAGATCCTCAAGCTGACCAAGGAGACCAGGCAGGTCGACTCCCCCCTGCACAAGGAGCTGCGCTACTTCATAAAGATAATATCATCGATTGCCATTTTCCTGGGCATCCTCTTCTTCCTCATAAGCGTAGCGATGGGCCAGCAATTAATGGGAAGCCTCATCTTCGCCATCGGCATCATCGTGGCGAACGTCCCTGAAGGGCTCCTTCCCACTGTCACGCTTTCTCTGAGCATCGCGGCAAAGAAGATGGCAAAGAACAACGCCTTGATCAAGAACCTCGAGTCGGTTGAGACCTTGGGTTCGACGACTGTCATCTGCACAGACAAGACCGGGACCATAACGCAGAACAAGATGAGCGTGAACACCATCTTCATCGACAACGAGTCTGTCAAGGTTTTCGAGAGGGAGCTGGACCACACCAAGACCATGCCGCTGCTCCTCCGCACGATGGTCCTCTGCAACAACGCGCACATGCAGGAAGGAACTTTCCACGGCGATCCCACCGAGACCTCCCTTCTGGAGTTCGCCTCGAAGCTGATCGACATCGATGAGGTCTCTGCCAAGGAGCCGCGCGTCCACGAGTCGCCCTTCGACTCCAAGACCAAGCGAATGATAACCACCAACGCGCAGAAGAAGGGCAACATCGCTTTCATGAAGGGGGCCCCTGAGGTGGTAATCAAGAAGTGCGACAGGATTATGGTCAAGGGGGTCGAGCTCCCACTGACCCCTGACGACCACAAGAGGATAAACTCCGAGTACGAGCATCTGGCTTCCCGCGGGGAGAGGGTGCTCGCATTCGCGTTCAAGCCGACCATCAGGGGCAAGAGCATCGAGAAGGGATTCACCTTCATCGGCCTAGCCGGCATGCTCGACCCTCCGCGGCCTGAGATCGCCGACGCCATCGCGACCTGCAGGAGGGCCGGCATCAGGGTCATCATGATCACAGGCGACTACAGCCTGACAGCCGAGGCGATCGCACGCAAGGTCGGGATGGTGGGACTAAAGGAGAAGGCCACGATCGTCACAGGTGAAGAGCTGGCTGAGATGGGTGACTACCACCTCAAAGAGATTTTGAAAAAAGATCCCATAATCTTCGCGCGCACCAACCCTATCCAGAAGCTCAGGATTGTCCAGGGCCTCCAGTCATTGGGAGAGGTCGTGACGGTAACTGGCGACGGCGTGAATGATGCGCCTGCGATAAAGAACGCAGACATGGGGGTCGCAATGGGCCTTGGAGGAACAGATGTCGCAAAGGAGGCGAGCGACATGGTGCTGCTGGACGACAACTTCGCAACCATCGTGAAGGCTGTCGAGAGCGGCCGCACGATATTCGAGAACATCAAGAAGTTCATCGCCTACATACTAACCAGCAACGTTCCTGAGATCCTGCCTTTCATAGCCTTCGTGCTGCTCAACTCGCCTCTCGCGATAACTGTGGTCCTCATCCTGGCTATTGACTTGGGGACTGATCTGCTCCCGGCATTGGGACTGGGCAACGAGAAGCCTGAAGTTGATGTGATGAGCAAGCCCCCCCGCTCGAGGAAGGAGAGGCTCCTGACTGGTAAGTTGTTATTCATATCTTACGGCATAGTAGGTATGCTGCAGGCTGCCGCAGGCTTCTTTTCGTTCTTCTTCATACTGACCCGAGGAGGATGGAGCTGGGGGCAGGAGCTTGCATTCTCCGACCCCTTGTATATGCGTGCGACGACCGCGTTCTTCGCAAGCGTTGTCATCTGCCAGGTGGCGGACGTGATGATATGCCGTACCCGAAAGCAGTCGGTGTTCGATGCCGGACTTTTCTCCAACCGCATGGTGCTGCTGGGCATCTTCGTGGAATTAGGACTAGTGGCAATAATATCATACGTGCCTGCTGCGAACACTTTCTTCGGAACCGCGCCCCTTTCCCTGCTCGACATCTCGTTATCCCTGCCATTCGCCTTCCTCATCTTCTTCGGGGACGTGATCAGGAAAATCCTCTACAGGAGGGGCAACCGCTTCATCGAGAAGTACCTTACTTGGTAACGTTTAAATATCAAACCATTTCCCCCCACTGCATGGCAAGAAGAAGACCATGGCTTTTCGTCTTCGGCACAGGTCTGATAATCTTCGCGGTCGTGCTGATAGTCTCGCTGCTGCTCATCAAGCTGCTGTGGGCCTGGACCATCCCAGACATCTTCCCAGGAGCAGTCGCTGGGGGGCTTATTGCTGGCACCATCACGTGGTGGACATCCTTTAAGGTAGCGATATTCATATCTGTGTTCGCCGCTTTGGCCGGAGCCAGGCGCAAGGACTAGAGCCAGCGACGGACCCGAGTTCGGTAGGCGCCGTAGCTACTCCTGAAAGCTTTCTCAAGATTTCCCTCCTCCAAAGGTATGAAGCGCAGCTCCATTATAGCGATGAAGACCGATGGGGCTAGGAGGGTGAAGGCGGAACCTAAGAGAATGGCCTCGCCGAAGAGGATTGCAGCCATCCCCAAGTACATGGGGTGCCTGCTGATCCTGAAAGGGCCCCACGTGATCAGCCGTGAGGGATTTTCCCCAGGCTTCACCGTCGTCCCAGCGCGTTTGAAGATGAGATCGGTCCAGATGTTGAGGACGGCGCCGAAGGCCATTGGGACGATTCCAACGAGGGCCAACGGCCATCCCAATATTTTATACGGGAGAATAAGGCAAAGAAAGGGCTCAAGTATGAGAAGCGCAATGAAATATGTTGGCGGTAGCATGCCGGCTTGGGTGGGCATTAAGGGATAAAAAGGTATCGGCTAGAGGTCGAATTCCTCGATGAACCCGAGGATAGTCTTGTACTTCTCCAGGTAGCGGAAGCCCCTGTCCGTCAGGGTTATATATTTCCTTCCTTTCTTGTCGCCTATCTCCTTTACGAGCTCCTTGTCCAGCAGTTCCTTGTAGTAGTCGGAGAAGCTTGCGGATGAAAGGTTCGAATACCGCAGGAGCGGAGTGGGTTTGATCGAGTTTTTCCTGTCCCTGATGATCTTTAGGATGTCATATATTACTTCCAAGCGCTCCCTTTTCCTACTCATTTTGTCCACTTGCGAACCTTGAAATACACAGCTATGAATGCGACTACAGATACTAGCTGGGCCAGCAGCTTGAACTCGAAAATCATCCTGTACCTGCCAAGCGCGAGAAGGCTCAGCAGCCACGCCGCGACGACTAGTGTGTAGAGGACAGTGCTGTGGCGTTTCTTCTTGGCCCTCGCTGCCATCACCAGGATTACAACCATCAGCACCAGTTGAAGGAAGGTCACGATTTCAGGCGATCTCGTGAAGAAGGCGAATACCATCACCAGGAAAGCCGCAACATTCGCTACCCAGACGAATCGACTGTAGGGCAGCCTCTTCCACATCGTGCTGTAAAGCAGGTAGAACAGGGCCAGGGTGCTCAGGTAGCTCACAGGCACCATCAGGAGGGGAAACAGGAAGAATCCTGGGTGCGGCGGCATTCCAAAGCTTCCAATGCGCGACAGGTGGAGCACGAACCTCAAAACGAAGGTCAGCCCGAATAGCAGGAATGCAGTCCTGAAGTAACCGATGCCCTTATAACGTGTCAGCTCTGCCATTTCCCTGGTTCGCAGGTATATAAAGAAGCAAAGAACTACAACGACCATAGTATAGACAAGTTCTATTCCCCATTGTGTCGGATCGAAGAATGGAGGTAATGCCATACAAAACGCGAAAATGAGCCTCATTATTTAAAATAAATGGATTATCAGTGTACATTCCAGCTTCTTCCAGCTTAAATATTATCAGCAGGTTTTCCCTTACCAACATAACCTGAGGTGAGAGGAAATGAAGAAAACAATGGCATATGCTCTCCTCGCGATCTTCATCATGGGGATCGTGTCTGTGGGAGCAGCAGCGTTTCAGTGGA
Source organism: uncultured Methanosarcinales archaeon (assembly GCA_964587045.1). Classification (GTDB taxonomy): domain Archaea; phylum Nanobdellota; class Nanobdellia; order Woesearchaeales; family CAZPJY01; genus CAZPJY01. Next base: position 17,566 of record CAZPJY010000023.1, on the reverse strand, counting down.
GGAACGGCGGGATCGAGTCCTCATTGGAATCTGGCGATTACGAAACGTACCTGCAGGCTTTTAATGACAGCGACAGGCCGTTCATGAGGCAAAAGCTTACCGAAGAGCAGTTCCAGGAGCGTGTCGTTTTCCTCCAGGAAAGGGAGCAGGCACAGGCCCAGATCGCGGCTGCAATGGATGAGGGCTATGATGCATGGAAAGCTGCGATAGACAAGCTTGGCCACGCACCGCCTTTCGCTGACCAGATAACCGCAGAAAATTTCGGCAAGTATGTCGAGATGCACCAGGCGAGCGAAAGGGTACATGAGCTGTCCGAAGAGCTTGGCATCCAGCGAGGCAGGATGGGCGGCGGCTTCCCCAGGGAAGGGTGTCTCAACTAATTTTTTTTATTTCTATGAACCTAAAGTCCATCTGATTTATAAGTTCCTAGTGATTGCTTGCTACAAAAGGTGCAGATGCGATGGCCCCACTCATAAAGCTTGAGAACGTGTGGAAGACCTACAAGATGGGCCAGGTCAAGGTGCCCGCCCTTAAGGACATCAGCCTTGAGATAAAACAGGGAGATTTCGTCGTGGTGATAGGCGCTTCAGGCAGCGGCAAGTCAACTCTCATGAACCTGATCGGATGCCTCGACATCCCAACCCAAGGGAAGGTATTTCTCAAGGGCAAGGACATCAGCAAGCTATCCGAATCCAACCTTGCCCTCTTCAGGGGGCATACAATCGGATTTGTCTTCCAGCAGTACAACCTGATCCCGTCCATCACAGCATTCGAAAACATCATGCTACCCCTCGAGTTCCTCGAGATGCCGGAGCGCGAGGCTGTCAGGAGGGTCAAGGAGATAATCAAAGTCGTTGATCTCGAAGACAAGTCACACCACCTTCCGACGCAGCTCTCAGGCGGCCAGCAGCAGAGGGTCTCCATAGCGAGAAGTCTCGCAGCTGACCCGGAGATTATACTGGCAGACGAACCCACGGGCGCGCTGGACAGCGTCACCGGGAAGAACCTGATGGAGACCCTGACCAAGCTGTGGAAGGACGGCAAGACCATCATCATGGTCACGCACGACCTCAATCTTGCCAAGTACGCTCATACAAGGATAGAACTCAAAGATGGACAAATAATCAAGGAGGTGTCATCATGAAATCACACCTATTAATAATCGGAATACTAATCGTCCTGATGGTCCCAATGGTGCAAGGCGCGCTGTCAGTAAGCCTGGTCAACCAGAACCCGGACCCCGGCGATGCAGGTGATCTGGTCGAACTCCGGCTCGCTTTCGAAAACACTGGAAAGAACCCTATAGAAGACATAGTGATGCAGATCATTCCCACATATCCTTTCTCCATACCTTCGGGACAGGCCAGCACTATCAATGTTGGAACACTCACGGCCTACCAAAGCGATGAGCAATCGAAGATAGTGAAGTTCAAGGTAAAGATCGACCCGGAAGCCTCTGCAGGGACTTACTCACTCACAGTTGGAACCAAAAGCGCCAACCAGGATGTCATGCTCGAGCAGAGCATAATGCTAGATGTCCGTAACAAAGAGAGCGCTGAGATCATCCACATCGACAAGACTGACCTGCTCCCAGGTAAGAACACCAACCTGACCTTCAGGATCACCAACGTGGGAAGCTCGTCCCTACGTGACCTGTCGTTCTCCTGGCAAAACGAGGACAGCGTCATCCTCCCCGTCGGCAGCGACAACATGAAGTACATCAATAATCTCGACGTCGGACAGAGTCAGGACGTGACCTATGAGGTCGTGGCAGACTCAGACGCGGTCCCGGGCCTGTACAGGCTTGACCTCTCGCTTGCGTATGAGGAGTCGTCAACAGGTTCTGACAAGGTGATAAACACCATCGCAGGGATATATGTCGGAGGCGCGACCGACTTCGACGTTTCATACTCTGATACCAGCGACGGAGAGACTTCGTTCAGCATCGCAAACATCGGTTCCAACCCCTCCTACTCAGTCGTCGTATCGGTGCCAAACCAGGACGGGTGGGCTGTGACCGGATCAAGCTCCGCAATAATCGGCAACCTCGACAAAGGCGACTACACTGTGGCCAGCTACACTATTCAGCGGAAGCCGACCGATAACAGGCAGCTGCAATCAACAATCGATATCAGAGTCGACTACACGGATACCAAGGGCGCAAGGCAGACTGTAATCAAAGAGGTAGATTACGGTGCCACCACAAGCACTGCGAATGCAACCCAGTTCAGCAGTAACTTCAGGCAGAGAGGCACATTTGTCCAGCAGTCGAGCCCGTGGGACCAGTACAGATGGTACATCCTCGGCTTCGCAGCCTTGGTTCTCCTGTTTGTTTTCAGGGGATGGTACCGCAAGAAGAAGATGCGAAACCCGCAGTTCAGGCTATTCAGGCGCAGATGAAGCTACACAAAGTGCTCAAGCATGCTTTCAGCATGGTCCTGCACAGCCGGCTGCGAAGCTGGCTGACCATCATCGGCATAGTGATAGGAGTTGGTGCGGTCGTTGCCATCATGTCTTTAGGCGCGGGCATGGAAGCAGAGATGAACACCCAGTTCGGGGACTTCGGCATGGACATCGTGACCATCACCGCGGGCTTCTCGAGGGGGTTCAACATGATGGGCAGGTTCGGGGACAGCGGCTTCGGCAGCGCCTCAGCGACGGCTGAGAAGGTCGTGGTCGACAGAAAGGATGTCCAAGTGCTGCGCGGCATACCGGAAATCGAGCTGATAGACCCCCAAGTCAGAGGCAACGTCGAGGTCACTTACCTCGGGAAATCAGGAACCGTGAGCCTTACCGGAGTCGACCAGAAGGTCTGGTCTGAGATAACGACAGAAAAAATAAGGGACGGCCGCATGCTCGGGCCGGCAGACCAAAACACGATCGTCATCGGGGGCAGGCTCGCTGACACCTACTTCGACCAGCCCCTGGGCGTCAACAAGATGCTCACCATAGAGGGCAACATCTACAGGATAGTCGGCATCCTAGACGATACGAGCACCAGTATCTACATGCCAATCCAGATGGCTTACAACCTCCTGACGGACAAAGAGAACGGCGTGTACGATTCCATAATCGTGAAGATTAAGGATGAGAACAAGCTGGACGAGACAGTCACCAAGATTACGGATAAGCTCATGATCAGCAGGCATGTGACCGAGAAGACCAAGGATTTCACCGTCAGTTCCAACGCCCAGTTCAACGAGACGCGGACCTCGATGATGTCTTCGATAAACACATTCCTCCTAGCGATTGCCGGCGTGTCGTTGATAGTCGGCGCCGTCGGTATAGCGAATACGATGTTCACGTCGGTGCTGGAGAAGACCAAGGAGATAGGGATCATGAAGGCGATAGGCGCCAGGAACAGGGACATCATGCTCATATTCTTGTTCAACTCCATGCTCATCGGGCTGGTGGGCGGGATACTCGGAATAATGTTTGGGATCATCCTTTCCGGCTTCCTGCCGGCACTCATGAATGGAGTTAGGATGTTTGCAAACACTGTGGTGTCAGTCAACTCTATGGTGCTCGCTTTGACCGTGTCCATGGGAGTGGGAATCCTCGCAGGAATCGTTCCAGCATACCAAGCCTCTCGGCTGAAGCCTGTCGACGCATTGAGGTATGAGTAGTCAAATCCCGAAGAGGAAATCCAGGATCTGCTTCTTGCCCCGCATGATCAGTAACTCGATGACTATGACGAACATAGCAGGGCCGAGGAAGCTCACTACCGAGCCGAGCAGGATGGCCTCCCCAATTAGTATAGAGAGCATGGCCAGGTAGGTCGGATGCCTGCCGATGCGGGCGGATTTGTTGCCCCAGATGTAGAGCCAGATGCCAAGGGCGAGTGGAATCAATCCCAAGTAGGTTACGTACCTGTGCAGCACCTGCTCCGGCGCAAGGAAGTGGAGCATGCTCTCTCCGACAATCAGGACGAAGAAAAACGCCGGCGGGTGGGCCATGGGCAGGACTGGGAGCATTTGGAATAAAAAAGTATCGGTGAGCCCGGCTCCAGGCCATGCCGAAACTAGCAATACAGAATCGCGGCACGCAGATGTGGCAGCGGTTTTCGACGGAGCCGTGAGCACGTGCAACTATTTCACGGAAGAGTGGGGCAGATAGCCCAGGTTCGCATTGCAGGTCCTGCACGAGACCTCTATTCCGTCATCCTTTCCGTATTTCTTCGCAAACAGCTGAGTTCCGCAAGCCCCGCACTCATAGACACCTTTCCCGGCTCCATTCCTGTAGAGCTCCTTGAACCGCTCGGGATCCAGCACTGTCTTCCAGTCGAACATGCCAAATGGGGATGCCTTTTGGTATATTAAATTTTTATTTAACCAAAAGCCAACTTTTTTAAACCTGCAGAACTGGAAAACCTGGTATGGATAGTTTTGAAAAGGACATGCGCACCACTGGGGCCATAGCGGCAGGACTCGGACTTCTGATATCACTTGCAGGGCTTTGGCTGACCTTTGGGGATTACGGCTTCGCACCCTTCCTAGCCATCATCGCCGTCTTCTTAGCGGTAACCTCACGTCAGATGGTGAAGGGAATTTCAGAAACGAGAGTGATAACCCTCCTCATGTGGTTCACAGGGCTGATTGCGTTGGTATCGATTTGCCTTTACTTTGTGATATAGCTTCCCTGAGTCTTTTCCCATGGTCGCTCTTCTTGTACTCGCGCATCCATCCTCTGACAATCTCCCCTGCGTAAGTTTTGATCCCCAGATTCCTCCATCTCCGTTTGATGTCTCCCCATGCCTCCACGAGAGCCTGATGGAACAGGTTACTGTCCGGCAGCTCCACCCTCCTCTCCCTCATCCTCTCCACCGAGTCATGGACGAACCTTGAGACATAGAAAGCACTGAACTGCAACGGGAAGCCCAAGGCGTTGCCCACCCAAGTCATCCAGTTGCCGTAGTTGAGGTTGCGGGATGCGAAGTTGCCCAGATACCTCTTCTTCATGAGATGCCGAGGCAGGTGCTGGAGGGTGTAGGCATCCAGCCCTTCAGGGGTTGGGTCGTAGCAGAGGAAGGCGCCATCGTACTTGTCCCATCCCACCATCTCCAGAGGGAAAATGCGGCCCTCATCCACGAGCCTGCGCCTGAGCTCTGAACCAGGAAGGGGGACGGCGTTCAGGACCTGTATCGTGTCAATCCTTGCGGCCCGAAAGAAGCTATAGTACGCTTTGGCCCTCTCCTCAAGAGTTAAGCTGGACCTGTATTTGGAATCCTTAAAAGTCGGGTACCCAAAGATGAACATGCCATGCAGGTAGAAGTGCTCAGAGAGCTTCTTGGACCTCTCGATGAGCTTTTCGACAGTCACACCCTTCCTCATGGCCTTGAGCTCTTCGTTGATTGGGCTCTCATATCCTATTGCCAGCGTATTCACTCCGGCGTATTTCATAGCCTCGAGCAGCTTGTCGTTGTAGGCTACTTCAGTCCTCACCTGGACTGTTATGCTGATTTTCTTGTTGAACTGACGCTTGTAGTCTCCTATGGCGTTGCACAGCTCGATGGCCTCCGCGGGGTTCTGGGCGAAATTGTCGTCGGTCATGAAGAAACTTTTGTATCCTATATCAGCATGCTTGATGACCTGCTGGAGCGCTGAATTGATGGAGGCGCTCTTGAAGCGTCCGTACTGCTTGTTGACCACGCAGAACTCGCAGTTGAAGTTGCAGCCCCGTCCGCGGTTCACAGGTATAGCAGTCCATCTCTTCCTGAGGTGCTTGATGAGGGTCAGGTCAGTGGGTTTCAGGCCGTCAAGGTCCCGGATGGGCTCCCTGACACCTGTGAACCTGTACTCCTGGTTGTCGTCTATGAAGCTTATCCCTTTAATGCTTCGCAGCAAATTCTTGTAGCCCTCGACGAGCTCACCGCTTGTGAATATGCTTCCCATAACCTCCTTAATGGTCTCCTCGCCCTCGCCGTGGACGACTATGTCGATTCCCGAGCCCAATGCTTCCTTGGGTAGCGCATCGACATGGCTGCCTCCAGCCACGGTCAGCGCGCCCCACTTCTTGTACTGCTGCGCAACAGAAAAAAGCCGCGGCACAGAGTTGCTCATGCCACCATAGAACATGGCGACCTTGGCTGGATTGTTCTTCTGCAGGAAGAAGTGGTCCGGCATCCCAGTGAAGTCTCGCGGCCCGCCGTAGTTGTTTTCGTCTATGGCATAGATATCCATGTCCTCGAGCTGGCTCAGGACGGAGATGATTCCGACAGGCGGCATTCTTACTTTTGCGTAAATGTTGTGCTGGGAATGGGATGGATACTGCGGTATCACCCCTATGACAGAAATATTGTCCCTCATGACAGGTGAGAATCTGACTTGCTTTAAAAATTCTCTGATTATGGAAAAATATTTGAATTATAATAACTAAGGTTCTTGCATGAGCAGTGTAATGGAAGCATTGAGAGGTTTCGAGCACATCCAGAAGAAGACACATCAGGCCATCAGGATTTACGACATGGTATACAGGGAGAGGCTCAAACACTACAAATCCCTAAACAGCTACCTATCCCGTCTCCGACCCCAACGGAGGGCCCACACCGTCGAAAGACTCAAGCAGCTGAACAAGAGGGAGAAGCATGTCCTAGAGATCCTAAGGAACGGCAAGGCCTATGTGGAAAGCTTCATCAACAGCATTGACAGGACTTGGTCTGAGCAGCAGGCCCATCTTAAGCTTATCGACAGCTACTATTCTGAATTGCTCTCAGCCCAGCACGCATTCCTGGAGCAGGAAGCCTCTTTCCTTGAGGGGAAGATGGACGCAAAGGAGTTCAAGCAGCATATGGAGATGTATTTCGGAACGATCGGCCGGTTCAGCGCATCTGTCAACCACCAGTTGCAGCATTTCCAGAATCCTGCCAAGCTGATCCACTTCCTTGAGAAGAACAAGCAGACCCTGGCCAAGGAATACAGCGACTTATTAGGCTTCACAGCAGTGTTTGTTGGCGAGTTCTCTTTGGTGCACATCCTGAACCACTCCCTGCCTGACGCAATCTTCGAACCAGCGAGGATCCTTCCCTGGCAAATATACGCAGAGTTCATCCTGATATGCTTCGGGCTGACGCTCATCGACCTGCCCGCGAGGAGCTGGAGGCTGATGAAAGACATCCCATCCAAGACTATCAACGCTGTCGCCAGCCTCTTGTAGAAACGTTTATAGGTTACCTCTCTCGACTATCCAACATGGAGATACTTGGCATATCCAACCTGCTTACTGACCTGATAATCAATGTTACTAATGAAGAGCTGGACAAAACAGGGATGGTCAAGGGGGAGTGGAACCCCAGCAACTCTGTCCCTCGTGATGGAATCGACCTTCTGGTCTCAAAGTCCAAGGCCTTAGTAATCCCTGGAGGCTCGCCGGCTAACACGATGATGAACCTGGCCAGCATGGGAGAAAAGGTCGGGCTCGTCGGTTCCCTCGCCCATGATGAGTACGGCCATGCATATATGGCCCATCTCAAGCACCTGAGCATCGAGACCTGGGTGCAGTACCTGAAGGGGCACAGCGGCATCAGCGTCATATTCGTCACGCCTGATTTCGAGAGGACCATGTACGCTGATTTGGGTGTCGCTGACAGGTTCACAATCCACCCTATAACGCTTGAGAGTCCCAGAATCCTCCACACCTCCTCCTACGAGATCGACGCTAGCAACAACACCATCGAGGCCATGAGGGTTGCGAAGAGGAAAGGCCTGCTCATGAGCTTCGATCTAGCCAGCCCGGCTGCAATCAGGAGGAACCGGGAACAGGTAACAGAGGCAGTAGGGCTCTCTGACCTGCTGTTCATGACTGAGGAGGAGGGTGAGGAATTCACAGGGATTGGCGACCGCAGGGCCATGTGGGAGGTGGACGTCCCGCTGGTTGCATACAAGATGGGCGCAAAAGGGTCAATATGCCGCAATGCGGCGGTTGAGGAAGTGATTCCAGTTTATCCAGCGAAGGTCGTGAATACCAATGGCGCTGGTGACAGCTATGCTGCAGGATTCCTCTACGGAGTCTTGAGGGGGTTCAGCTGGGTTGAGTGCGGCCATTGGGCAAGCTTTGTCGCATCGAGGGTCGTGGCCCAAAAGGAACCCCACCTGATGTGGTACAGGTAATCATCCGGTCCTGCGGGCGACCATGATGCATTTGCCATGAACGCATTCTATGCCGTTCCTCTCGCAGAATTCGACCGCCTTCGTGCTTTCAGCCCCTGGCTGCATCCATACCTTCTTGATCTTGAGCTTGGCGCACTGCTCAACAATCCTTTCGGTTACGGCCGGAGGGACGATGATCACTACCACATCGATGTCTCCATCGTAGAATTCGAGCGCTGTGTAAACCTGCATGCCAAGGATGCTTCCGCCCCTCGGGTTGATTGGTACGACGTCGTATCCTGATTCCATCAAATCCTTCATGACGATATAGCCGTACTTAGAAGTGTCATTAGATGCTCCCACAATAGCATAGTTCAGCTCCTTTGGGACATCCATTTTCAGATTTTCAGGCGTAATTTGCCCAGCTTGATGCCTTCCCGGAACCTATCCATCAGACCTGTCCTCTCATCGATATCACGCAGACCAAGGCTGACATCGAGGTACTTGTGCAGGACCTGCTTGGTCTGCGTCCCGACAAGGCCTATGGGCTCGAGATATCCCGGACCCTGGATGATGGTCGTAGGTACTGACATGATGTTGAAGTGCTTGGCTATCCTGCCGCCCTGAGGGCTGGCTGTGGAATGCTCGACATAGTCGAAATCCTTCCTCTCAGAAGCCAGCTCGCCCGTAATCCTGCGGGCGCTGTGGCAGTGCGGGCACGTCGGACTTGTGAAAAGCATGAGTTTTGCTTTTTGCATAGTATCTGTGATAACCCACTTGTATTTATACCCTATGGTGTTGTGAGGAAATATTCAGAATTATTCACTTGCGCTTCCACGTCGAGGAGAGTTCAACGATCCCTATCATACCTGTAAGCTTGGGGAACACGTACATTTCCGGCATGTGCTTGTCTGCTTTTGGGTCCTTGCTGTTGAAAATCAGGTACTTCTCAGTGTCGTCAATTTCGTCATCCGCCCATGTGGGATCCTGCAGGGCCCATCTGAACCCGTCAGCAGCGGGGTATAAAACTTCGACCCATCTGTGGCCACCGAGGATCTCGCCGTCAGGGCTCATGACATATCCTGCCCTGCTTTTGGATGGTATTCCCGCCGCTTTGTGCAGTTCCTTGCTGATCTCTGCGTAATCGTCGCAATCTCCCTTTCCCGCAGTCAGGGCCTGGAATGGTTTGAAGAAGTTCTCCTTCGATTCATATTCAATCTTATTGCCTATGAATTCCACTATCTTCTTTGATATCTCGTAAGGGTTTTGCATTTCACCCTTTATGGTGTTTGCCGCGTCGGTAAACTCGCTTCGCTGGATTTCCCTGCTGCCATACGCTGCCATGTCAAGGATGCTCTCCGGGTCGGGGTCTTGGTACTCGTTCAGACTCAGGCTGCCCTGCATAGAGACGCTGAGATGTCCGTCTTTGAGGTGCTCGGCTTTTATGTATTTAGGGATCAGGTCTATCAGGTTGAGTCTTTGTATCAGCGTTTCTCCTGGAAGCCTGTCTACGGATTTCACCAGTGCTGTTGGGATGCTGTCCCCTTCAACGTTGACTTTCTTAGTTTTCACCGATGGACTGAAAAGAGGAGACACCTCAAAGATAACATCAAGGCAGGGGAGCCTTTTCATGCCATCATCATCTGATATCATCTGGGATATATCGATTTCCATGTCAAGTTTGTAATCGAACTGGGCATCGAATCCGGGCATTGGTATGTGCAAAACCTCCTTTTTTGGGCTGTCATTATACTGCGTGTACTCTAAGAAGATATCTGATGCGTATATGCCGAACGTCTCGAAGGATTCCAATTTCGACAGGTCGTTTACGACAGGCAAGAGGCTCATAGGCCGGTTGTATTTCTCTCTCAGTTTTGATATTGTCATATCCGCCTGTTCGCTGAGAACTTCCCATCCCACAAAGTCCTGGTAATCCGTGAAAATCTCGGGGATTGAAGCCTTTTTAGCGGGTTGTTTGGTGGAAGCACAGCCCATAACCATTAAGCCTACAAGCAGAGAGTTGAAGTATTTTCCCATGCTGCGTGTTATCGCTCCGGACTTTATAAATGTTTCGTTATTTTACCACTACATGGTAGTAATCCTAGAGAGCCTCTGGGCCGCCTCCCTCTGCTCTCCATCAAGCCTCTCGACAGCTTCAGGTATCCCCACCAGCTCAAACCTTGGACTGGACTTCAATTCGTCGCTGTACCTCGTGTAAACATATTGGTGGATCTCCCTGTCATGATCTGGCGCCTTGACATCGGTCCTTAAGCCGAGCTCCCGATACAGGAAGGTCATCTTGCCGGTTAGTTCCAGAATTTTCCTCTTAGCAGCGTTGATGAGCGTCTCGTCGCCTCCCATAAGAGTATTGGGAATCTGCCCGCGCTCAAGAATTATGCTCTTGCCGAGGACGACTAAGGCGTAGACCACTGTTTTTGGCATGCTCACCATGTAATGGCAGGTTATATTTAAATATAACAACAGACCAGCGGGTCACATGTTCCCAGATTTAGGGGTGGGACGCGCTCTTGTCTTCGGCACTGGGGGTGGCAATGACATCGTGAGCGCGGTGCTTATCGCATCCTATCTGCAGCGCCAGGGCGTCGCGACAGATATAGCTGGCGTTCTGAACCCGGCGAAGCTGCACTCATACGGCAAGAGCCACGAGCGCGTGATAAACAGGATAGAAGGTGACATAAGGAGGATAATCCCTTCCAAGGAGGTTTCCCAGGCGAGTTTCATCGATGCCCATCTGCCCGCCGCGGTCAAGCATGTCGAAATATCTTCTTACTACAACCTCTCCACCAGGTTCGGCACGGAACGACTCGTCGAAGAGGTCGAGAATCTGGCCAAGGCAAAGGGCTATGAGCTGATTGTCGGGGTAGATGCAGGAGGAGACATCCTGGCCAGGTTGGGAAAGGACCTAACCCTCATATCGCCCATGATGGATTTCACCTCCCTCTATCTGCTTGGCAATTTGTCCCTTCCCACAATGCTCGTAGAAATCGCCCCATTGAGCGACGGGGAGCTGCGTCCAAGGAACATGGATTCGATAATGGAGGAGCTGCAGGCCGCAGGAGCGATAATTTCCTCCTACCGCCTGACCCCAGAGGATGCTGAGGTAAAGAAGTTCAGCAGGCTGTACAAGGAGATCGCCCGCATAAGGAAAGGGAACACCATCCCCAATATGCTAAAAGGGATATACGGAAAACGTGGAGCCAACAAGGCAAAATATGTCGTGAGGGGAACAATAGGCGAGACGCAGTTCAAACGCCCATTCGATTTCAGGATTCCAATCAGGTACCACGGCAAGTCCTTTGTCATTGACCCAAAAAAGCTCTATTCATTAAGGCAGCAAACAGCATTCTCCCATTCGAACCCATTGGAACAGCTGATCAAGCTCAAGAAATCCTACAACATCAACACTGAGATGGATCTGCAGTACCTTTGGAGCAATGCCAACTGGACCACCCCCCTAGCTCGAGACGGAAAATGCCTCTTCGTCCTGACACCATCAAGGCTCTATCCATCTGAAATGAGGAAAAAGATGGTCATTGAGGGGTATTCCATCATGAAAAAGCATTTCTGCGACATGTCCCTGATGCTAGAACGGGATTATCAAGCCACCAAGGTCAAGGATCCAAGCTACTGCTCAGAACGTGTCAACAAGTTCAGGGTCACGGCCAGAGGAGCCATGAGGATCCAGTTGGCCAAGATTGCACAGGATATCAGCGATTATCTGTCCTGATCCCTCCGGTTCCCTGCCTTTTTTAGGGACTCAACTGGTAGATGCTTCAATGGCAGCCCTGACCTCGGCAGCGTGGCCCTTGACGCTGACTTTGGGCCAGTGCTTGACAATGTTGCCCTTGGGATCAATCAGATAAGTACTTCGGATGATGCCGTCGAACTCCCTGCCCATGAACTTCTTCTTGCCCCAGGCCCCATAGGCTTTGAGCACCTGCTTGTCCGGGTCGGAGAGCAGCCTCAGCTTGAGGTTGTGCTTTTCGGCAAACCTCTTGTGGCTGTCGCAGGAATCGGCAGAAACTCCGATTACGACAGCATCCAGATTTTCGAAATCCTTGAAGTCAGCTGAGAAGTCCTTGGCCTCGATTGTGCATCCCGGAGTGTTGTCCTTGGGGTAGAAATACAGTACGACCCACTTGCCAAGGAAATCCTTCAGGCAGACTTCATTCTCAGCTTGGTCCCTAAGGCAAAACGGTTTGGCCTGTGTCATATTCATCCCTCAAACATCCAATCCTCTGTTTCCGAATGGAAACCTGCAGGGTCGCGTATGAACTCAAACGACTTCTCCAGGAAGACATGATGCGCAGCCTCCTGCTGCATAAGGAACGCGAAGAAACGCCTCGTCGGCTCATCGGCCGCCTTCTCGTTAAGGTCCTTGTAGAACTTGTAGCTCTCCTTCTCCAGGTGTATGCCTGCGTTGTAGCCGTCGATATCGCTCTTGGCGAGCTCGGTCTTTTTCTTGAACTCGTCGACTGTCATCGTGAAGAAGCGCTTGGTGTCTTCCAACGTGTCCCCGCCAAGCTCCATGCCAGGGTGTTCCTCAGCCATGAACTTCTTGATCTCCTTGATGTGGAACTCCTCCTGATCCGCCAGGTATGTGAACGCCTTTTTCACGAAAGGGTGCGATGTCTTTTCAGCTGTTTCTGAGTAAATTGCCTTGCCTTTCTGCTCATTGTCAAGAGCTATCTGCAATGCTTCCTTCATCTCGATCGCCATCTTCATCACCTAAGCCGCTTCCTTTCCGATAGCATTCTCGATGGCTTCCTTGTCGAATCCGACTATGTAACTACCGTCGATTTCGAGCACAGGGACTCCCATCTGGCCTGTCTTTTCCACCATCTCGTTACGGCCTTCGATGTCTGTCGCAACATTGATGTCCGTAAACTCGACGTTCTTTTCCTTTAGGAACTCCTTGGCCATGTGGCAGTATGGACATGTCGGAGTTGAAAAAACTCTTACTTTCACCATTTCAGATCACCCCACTTAGTTGGTCATAAGCGATGCTATAAAATCATTGCGGTCAGATCTTGCCCACAAGGTCCAGTCCGGGCTTGAGGGTCTTGGAGCCCTCCTCCCAACTCGCAGGACAGACCTGTCCTTTATGGTTCCTGACGAACTGCGCAGCCTTAATCTTCCTGACCAGTTCCTTTGCGCTCCTTCCTATGGAATCTTCGTGGACTTCGAAGGCTTTGATCTTCCCATCAGGATCAATCAGGAACGTTCCCCTGTCAGCGACGCCCTCATCCTCAATGTATACATCGTAATCCTTCGATATTCTTCCTGTGGGGTCGGAAATCATCGGGAACTGTATCTTCTTGATTGTCTCAGACGTGTCGTGCCATGCCTTGTGGACGACATCGGTGTCAGTCGAGACCGACAAGACCTCAACGTTCAGGTCTTTTAACTCCTTGTAGTGGTCAGCCAGCTCCCCGAGCTCAGTCGGGCAGACATAGGTGAAGTCTTTAGGGTAGAAGAACAGCACCACCCATTTCCCCTTGTAGTCCGACAGGCTTACCTTCTTGGTGTCATCATTTTGGTATGCGGTCGCCGTGAAATCAGGAGCTTGCGCGTTTATCCTGACCATCATTTCTCACCTCTCTTACCGAGAATCTTGTCGAACATCAGCAGCGATGGCGCCGTGTTGCCAATGAGCTTGAGCTGGTCGACAATCTCAGTAACAGACGCCTCCTCCTCAACCTGTTCGCTCACGAACCATTGCAGCATGACCTCAGTTGCCTTGTCCTTTTCCTTGGCAGCCAGATCAACCAGCCCATGGATGCTGGCCGTTACAGCCCTCTCATGAGCAAGCGATGCATTGAAGGCCTCAAGATGGTTCTTCCACGCACCCTTTGGCGCCTTGATGTCGGTGAGCTTCACGCTCCCGCCCCTGTCAAGGACGAAGCGGTATATCCTCATCGCGTGCGAGACCTCTTCCTTGGCCTGCTTTTGCATCCACTTCTCCGATCCTTGGAAACTCCTCTCACCGAAATAGGCTGCCATCTGCAGATACAGGTAGGATGAGTATAGCTCCTTGTTTATCTGCTCGTTCAGAGCCCTTTCCATCGATTTGCTAATCGTCATTTTGTTCACCTGCCAATCGCCTTGGAGTAGTTATCGCCGACCTTCTCCCAGTTGATGACCTTGAAAAAGTTCTCGACGTACTCAGGCCTCCTGTTTTGGTATTTCAGGTAGTATGCATGCTCCCAGACATCGAGGCCGAGAATCGGCTTCTTGCCGTAGATCACTGGGCTGTCTTGGTTTGCGGTCGACATAACTTCCAAAGCTCCTTCCTCGTTTACGACGAGCCACGCCCAGCCGCTGCCGAACCTTCCGATCGCTGCCTTGGAGAACTCGTCCTTGAACTTGTCGTAGCTACCGAACGTCGCGTTCATCGCCTCAGCAAGCTTGCCTTCTGGAGAGCCGGAATCCTTCTTGAGGACCTGCCAAAACATGGAATGGTTGAGATGGCCGCCTCCATTGTTGCGGACTGCTGTTCGTATCGACTCAGGCACCGAATCCAAATCCTTGAGTAGGTCTTCGACAGGAAGAGCTCCCAGTTTCTCTTCGCCTTTGAGAGCGGCATTCAGCTTGTCGACGTATCCTTGGTGATGCTTACCGTGGTGTATCATCATCGTCTTCTCATCTATGTAGGGCTCCAGCGCGTCAAATGCGTAGCCCAATTTGGGTAGTGTGTGTACCATTTGTTTCACCTCACATTGCTATGGTTTTTTGAGACATCTCCATTACCCTTGTCAGGAATAATGAATGGATATGCTCAGGGGTCATGACGACAGTGTCACGCCTCTTTTGGAGTTTCCTCATCATCTTGTAGAATCTCAGGTTTTCAGACATCTGGCGCACCTCTTGTTCCGTATATCACCACATGGGCATGGGTGGGCTTGAAACCCTTCCTCTTGCCCCTGGACATCACGTATTCCATCATCGCCTTGTCATCAATATCCATGATTTCCCCGGTGTTAGTGTTAATCAGATGGGGGTGGTTTTCGCATGTCGCGTCGAACCTGTATTCCCTGTTTACCTCGAATCTACAAATCAATCCTTGGTTGGCCAGGCTATGCAGGTTCCTGTAGACAGTGGCCCTTGTTATCCTAGGCAGCTGCTTTGACACGTTCTTGTACACCTCCTCTGCTGTCGGATGCGTGTTTACACTCCTCATGTACTTGAGTATCAGCATACGCTGATTGGTCATACGTGGTTTATTAATATCCATTATCAACAAAGAATCGTTATCATTATATAAACTTTATGTTTAACTCAAAGTTTAGAATAGTTCAAGAGCAGGGAGTTTGAGACCACGCTAACTGATGACGCTGCCATCGCAGCGCCCGCGATTATCGGCGATAGCAACCACCCCGTCAGGGGATACAGTACTCCTGCCGCCAATGGGATTCCCATCACGTTATAGAAAAGAGCCCAGAACATGTTCTGCCTGATCTTGCTCATGGTCCGGCGAGAGAGCATAACGGCCCTGGGCACATCCGCCAAATCATTCTTCATCAGAACAACATTCCCTGTCTCCATGGCGACATCAGTCCCAGATCCCATAGCGATACCTATATCAGCCTGGGCTAGGGCAGGGGCATCATTTATCCCGTCTCCCACCATGGCGACAGGTCCCTTCTTCTGGAGGCGCTTCACATAGTCAGCCTTATCCTCAGGCATCACCTCAGCGAACACGTGCTTAATGCCTGCCTGCTCCGCGACAGCCTTTGCGGTGCGCTCGTTGTCGCCTGTGATCATGTAAACCTCGACTCCCATTTCCTGCAGCTTCCTGACTGCACCAGGAGACGACCCCTTGATGCGATCCGCAACTGCTATGACGCCGAGCACCTTGTTCCCAGTGCCCAGAATCATCACGGTCTTTCCCCCGGCTTCGAGAGCGCTGATCCGCCTCCTCTGTTCAGGAGTCACCTTGACAAGCTTCTGGTTGCCCAACATGTAAGTCCTGCCCTTGACGACAGCCTTGATTCCCATTCCAGGCACCGCTGAGAACCTGTTTGCTGAGAAGAGCGCAATTCCCTTTGCCTTGGCCATTATCGCCTGAGCCAGGGGATGCTCGGATGCGTGTTCCAAGCTTGCAGCTATCTGGAGCACACGGTCCTCTTTCTCCTGTCCAAAAGCAATCACATCGGTCACAGTTGGCTTGCCTTCAGTTATCGTTCCTGTCTTGTCGAAGACGAGATGCTTTATCTTATGCGCGGTCTCCAGGGCATCACCGCCCTTGATGAGGATTCCCTTGCGCGCCCCCTTGCCCGTGCCGACCATTATAGCGGTTGGAGTGGCCAAGCCCAGAGCACAGGGACACGCTATCACCAGAACAGCAACCGCCGTTATCAGGGCGAAAGTGATACCCCTCATTGAGTACCAGACTATGAAAGTGATGATTGCTATGACCATGACTGCAGGGACGAAATAGGACGATACGACATCTGCAAACCTCTGAACAGGCGCCTTCTTCCCCTGCGCCTCCTGAACCAACTTGATTATCTGGGAGAGCGTCGTCTTCTCTCCCACCCTGGTAGCCTTAAAAGTGAAGCTACCTTGCGTGTTGACAGTCGCTCCTATAACCTGGTCACCCTTTACCTTCTCGACAGGCATGCTCTCACCGGTTATCATGCTCTCGTCAACGGCGGAGGAGCCATTCACCAACACGCCGTCAACAGGAATCTTCTCTCCTGGCTTGACCAAGACTAGATCACCCTCAGACACGTCATCGATTGGAATCCTCAACTCTTTGCCGCCTCTTACGACAACAGCGGTCCTGGGCGACAGGCTCATGAGTTCCTTTATTGCCTCCCCAGTCCTGCCTCTGGCCTTTGCCTCGAAGTACTTGCCAAGTATGACCAATGTAATCAGGATGGCGGAAGTCTCGAAATACTGACCTGTGCCAGGAGCGAATATGACTGAATATGCGCTGTAGAAATACGCTGCAGAAGTACCCAACGCGACAAGGGAGTCCATGCTGGCGCTGCCGTTCTTCAGCGCTATCCAAGTACCCTTGTAAAACGGCCAGCCTACGATGAACTGGACAGGTGTAGCGAGCAGCCAAAGGATATAATCATGGTAGGGCAGGGTCATCCCAAACCACATTAAAACCATGCCGATTATGAAGGCGGGAACAGCAAAAATCGTGCTGAAGAGGAACGTCTTCTTCAACCTCGCAGTCTCAGCCTTCTGCCTGGCAAGGTGATCGGATTCCTTGACTGAAGCACCGTAGCCGCGTTTTCTGATGAGCCCCATGATGTCCCTGATCCCGATGACGGAATCGTCATAGGTCACGGTAGCTGTCTCTGTGGAAAGGTTGACGTTGGACGACTTCACTCCCTTGGCTTTTGATAAGGTCCTGTCTATCAGAGTCGCGCAGCTCGCGCAGTGCATGCCGGTCACCGAAATATTCGTGGTGGTCATTTGTAGCATGAGCCTCCGCAGCCGGGGCA
>CAZPJY010000022.1:6383-29839 GCA_964587045.1 uncultured Methanosarcinales archaeon | reverse complement strand
CTTTACTTCATACCTTTATTTTTCACCTTTATAAAAATTTGTATTCTATAACATATATTATGCTAATTTTAGTATCGACTAATACATACAAATATGGTCATATTCTTAAAGCAGGAGGCCTCATTCAGCAGTTTTATATAATACCCTTATCACTCAACTACCATGAGGGGTGAAGCTTTCGAACTTGTGAAGGCCTGGGCAGTGGTATCACTCGCAGTCGCATTCGCCATGGGCGGGATAAGCCAAGGATTCCTCAACATCATAGCCATAGCAGCCGTGACGGTCGGCCTGGGAATGGTCGCCCACGAACTCTCCCACAAGTATGTGGCGCAACGTCTGGGAACCCAAGCCACCTTCCTCGCAGACAACAAGATGCTCATATTGGCCCTCGCGATCTCATTCTTCGGCATACTTTTCATCGCTCCCGGAGCTGTAATGATAAGAGGCCCCTTAACCGCGAGGAAGCACGGCATGATTGCGAGTGCAGGGCCGTTTGCAAATCTCATACTGGCATTCGCGTTCTTCTTGGCAAGTATCATCGTACCCTCAATAGCGTTCTTCAGCTTCGGAGCCTACATCAACGCATGGATTGGGTTGTTCAACATGATACCATTCGGTCCCTTCGACGGCCTCAAGATATTTAGGTGGAGCAAACCCGCATTCATCGTGCTCGCCGCCTGCCTGGGCCTGCTGGTGATACTTTGAATCCGGACCAACTCGATCGGGAACGCGAACACATGGTCATGCAGCAGTTGCAGAAGCGGGGCATAACCAATAGTAAGGTCCTGGCTGCGTTCAGGGAGGTGCCAAGGCACTTGTTCGTACCGTCGGAATTTGAGGATGACGCGTATGAAGACTACCCCCTCCCCATCGGCCACGGCCAGACCATTTCACAACCTTACATCGTCGCTCTGATGACCCAGGCCCTGAATCCAGACAAGAATGGCCGGGTGCTTGAGCTGGGCACAGGCTCAGGTTATCAGGCAGCAATCCTGTCAAAGCTCGCAGGGGAGGTGGTAACCTATGAGAGAATCAGCGTGCTGGCCAGCGAAAGCGCATCGAGGCTCAAAAGGTACACTAATGTCAGAGTAGTACACGGGGATGGAAGCGACATTAGAACTGCATTCGACTGCATAATTGTCACTGCCGCGACCAGGAACGTCCCCCAAAGACTTCTGAGAGCCCTCAAGGATGGGGGCCGACTTGTCGCGCCTGTTGGCGGAATCCATGTGCAAGAGCTCATCCTGGTAACCAGGAAAAATAAAACTTTTCGGTCCCAAAAGCTGTGCGATTGCAGGTTCGTGCCCCTACTAGAGGGGCTCAGTTGAGGTGGACCTCTAATATGTCCCCGTCCTTCAAGGCGTGCCTGATGGAGAATTTCTGTCCAGGGAACTTAGCGCTCTTACCCCAGACCCTGGAGAATTTGAACTTGTTGATGAAATCCTTATGAAGCTTCTGCCCTACATCATGGACCGTGCAGCCATCAAACATGATGAGGGGCTCTTCAAGGTCAGCAGGCTTTGAGGGCTCCTTTAGGAAAATTCTTATGAAACCCAAACGATTGAATATCAGCTCCTTCAGCTGGTCGATATTCTCGCGCTTCTCAGCCGAGATGGCGATGTCAGCCCCGTATCTCGCCATTAACTCATTCGCTTCACCCTTCGAGACCAGGTCGGCCTTGTTCAACACTGTAACAGCTGGCATGTAGACCTTGTTCGCCTCGATGGAGTCAATCAGCTGGTCGTCGGTTATGTTCTCCCTGACTATTACCTCAGCGTTCAGAATCCTGAACTCTTTGAGCATGTCTTTTATGGTCTCTTTGGTTATCTTGGTCAGCCTACAGGTCGTCCCCACCTGTATTCCGTTTTTGCCGGTCTTGCTGATCTTGACGTCGGGAGGATGTTCATTGAGACGCAGACCAGCAAGCCTCACCTCCTTGACCAACGTTATGAAATTCCTGGGCTGCGTCGCATCTATGATAAGCACCGCCATGTTGGCATTTCTCATAACAGACAAAACCTCTTTACCCCGACCCTGTCCTGAAGCGGCTCCCCTAACGATTCCAGGGACATCGAGTATCTGGATCTGAGCCCCCTGGTACACAAGGAGGCCCGGCACGACTGTAAGCGTCGTGAAATCGTAAGCACCGACCTCGCTTTCCTTGTTTGTGAGGGCATTTAGAAGCGTGCTCTTCCCAACTGAAGGAAAGCCAATCAGTATGACGGTCGCATCTCCTGTCTTCCTAACTGAATAACCGTAGGTCTTGCCCTTGCCAGCAGTCTTCTTCTTCTCCTTGTCACGAAGCGCCGCTATCTTGGCCTTGACCAGCCCTACGTGGTGCTGGGTCCTCTTGTTGTACTTGGTCTTGGAGA
Organism: uncultured Methanosarcinales archaeon; assembly: GCA_964587045.1. GTDB lineage: Archaea > Nanobdellota > Nanobdellia > Woesearchaeales > CAZPJY01 > CAZPJY01. The sequence goes on along the minus strand of CAZPJY010000022.1, from coordinate 27,467 downwards.
GCTCTTTTTCAAGCTCTTCTATCCTAGCGTCAGCGTTTTTTGTACCGGCAGCCCTGTGGGTCATGCCACAAGGATTGGAAGTTATGTTTAAATGCTTTACTCCTTTGTGCAGATATCATAGAAATCGCATTGTCCTGAGGACCATTTGCACAGCGGACTGATCTTCTTAGGATAGTCTAACATCTCCTTGGTCCCGGTCGAGGCGTGGATGTTCTCAATCTCGAATTTCGCAAGATCAAGCAACTCCTCGTCAACCTCCAAGTACTGCTCATCTCCTTTGAGGAAATTGATGCCAACTTTGGAAGGCACCACACCATGGGTCTCGTAATATAAGAGCGCGTAGATGGCAAGCTGCAGCCTGTAGCTTTCCGTGATGACGGACTTCTTTGAGGTCTTGTAGTCTATGAGCCTGACCTCCTGGTCCAGCTGCTCAACCGCGTCAATGTATCCCCTGACCTTCAGCTCATCGGACGAGTAGAAAACCTCTGATTCTGGCCTGGCCTTTTCCCAAGCCTCGGAAAAGGGAACGGAGCGGTCGAGTTTTGAGAAAAGCTTCGACAGGAAATTGTTGAGCATCAAAACAGACTCCTTCTCGAAGAACGGGATGTCCACGTCCAGCTGGCCCAGCTCGTCTGCTGCCGAAATCCACTTCTCATGAAACAGGCTGAGCAAGCTCCTCTGCATGTCTATCTCAGCGGTCTCCCACTCTGTGCTGGAAGTGTCAGACTTGAAGAAGCCCTCAATCGCCGCATGGACGATTTTGCCCCGTATCAGGTGGATCGAGGGAAGGGACTCCAACTTCCTGATATACTGGTAGTAATACTTCCTAGGGCACTGCTTGTAGGTGTTTATTGAGCTGGGGCTCTCGACTCTGGCCATGGTTGTCACAAAAACTTAAGCTATTTATAAGGATTGTTGGGATAGAAGGTATATATTTCGCGGCATCACTCGACAAGAGACGCTTCGAACCTCTCATGGTACCAGACTTCATCTGTTACAGAGTATGGCTCAAGCCTGACCGTAAAAAGGAAGCTTGACTGATCCACAATCCCCCTGCTGATCGAGTGATAGGAGTAAAGGCCCTGGATGAACCTGCCTTCTTGGTCCTGGTGCAAGTTATAGATAACGTCAGCTGCCGGGTAGCTGTCCAGGTATTTGGCGAGAGCCGCAGAGTTGCGTGCAGCCTCGTTGTAAAGTGGCATCAGGGTGCTGTCCAGGCTCTGGGCGAACAAGTAATCGTACGATAATATCTGCCCGTTGGACGCATCAGCCTTCACGAGGAGCACCTCCTGGTTGGCCAGGGGACCTGCTGCTACCGGACGCCTGAAAGACACGAACCAGTAAATCATGCTGTTGTCCCTTATCAGACTGGAACGCTGCTGGGTGAGCTGCTTGCCGTATGTTTTGACGAAGTCGCCGGACAATATTTCTGACATCAGTTCGTCATGGTCAAAGACGTGACCCATCCCCAGGTTAGTGTAATTGCCAACAATCTGCAGCTGCACTCCGTCATCCCCTCCAGATATAAGGAGGTTGGTCATTAGGCCCAGCTTGGGCTCCTCGTACACCAGGATCCTGCCCAAAGAGGGGTCGTAGTAGTCGCTCCGAAGCTCAGCACCGCGGCCGAGCACAATCCTCATCTCAGGTATCTCCTTTAAGAATATCTCTAACCTTGATACGTCCATCGTATCGAAGTCGGCAGGGACTTCGTACATCGTGACATCGCGGTCCAGCAGGTTAATCTTCAGGCTTGGGGGCCCAGGGTGAGGATCGACAGGGTTGTCCAAGAGGGTCTCCACTGTTCTTCCAGACCCCAGCGACACGATGTAGCGAAGATCTTCGGTCCTCTCACCTTCCTTTGCCGTGACAGAGTATAGGTAGACCCTCCAACTGCCGTCTTCCATTCTCCCAACTATCTTGTTAAACTCGCCAATTTCGTACGATCTGAAAATCTCGCTGTCGTTCAGCAGTGTGGTCAGGACCTCATTGAAGCTTGATACGCCACCAATGTCTGTCGATGTGTCTGGTGGAAGCTCATCCTCAACCAGGGGAGCTGTCGTAGCCAGCAACACCCCAAGCAGCAGCAGGAGGGTGAACATGACCACAATCGGTAGAACAAGAACATGGAGGTAAATATCCTCCTTTTTCTTAGCCCTCACCCTCCTCTTGGCCATGAGACAAAAAAAGAGGCCCACCTATATAAAACTTATTAAATACTTACTCATTACCCAGACGGATGAACAAGAAAGTCATTGCCCTCGTAGCGATCTTGATTCTAATAACCAATCTAGTCCTTTTCCCCATCCTCCACTACTCTCCCTGGATGTTTTGGGCGGTCATCCTGGTGATCGGCGGCGGAGCCTATTTCCTGGTAAGGTCTAAAAATTTATAAAGGAAAAGCCCGTCCTTCCAAACCATGGTCAAAGGTTTCGTTGTCTACCCAACATACAAGACCGAGAAAGGTAAGGCGGTCGTTCATCTCTTCGGGCGCCTTGAGAACGGAAAGACCTTTCTAGCTAAATGCGATTTCAAACCATACTTCTTCATCAAAGACTCTGATGCTGACAAGGCCAAGGGCATGGGCGAGCTGCCACCCCTAACGATAGAACCAGCCGATCTCTTCACATTTGATGGCGAAAAGGTGCAGAAGGTGGAGACCAACTCCCCAAAAGATGTGCCATCAATACGCAAGGCGTTCGAGGATGCTGGGATTGCCACCTTTGAGTCTGACATCAGGTATGCTTACAGGTTCATGATCGACCACAGCATAACAGGTTCGCTGGAAATAGACGGTGAGAGCAGCAGGGGGGAGGACGTCGACTTGGTCTACGATAACCCAAAAGTAAGAGGGATTGAACCCTGCCCAACCAATCTGAAGATGCTGTCATTCGACATAGAGACTGATGCGAAAGGCTCACAAGTCTACTGCATATCCCTTTTCACCAAAGGGCACAGAGAGGTGCTGATACACAGCGGTAAGAAACTGAAGAACGCGAGATCCTTCCCTGACGAAAAAAGCGTCCTGTCAGCATTCAAGCAGGCTGTCTACGACCTCGATCCTGACATAATAACAGGCTGGAACGTGGTGGACTTCGACCTCTCAGTCCTAAAGAAGAGATTCGAACACTTCAACATACCTTTCGATTTCAGCAAGGCCGGGATGGGCACGAGCATCAAGCAGGAATCGTCCTTTTTTAGGGAGAGCACAGCAAAGATTCCCGGGAGGATGGTCCTGGACGGGCTTGCCCTGCTCAGGAACTCATTCATCAAGCTGGACGACTACACCCTTGAGAACACCGCAAAGGAAATTCTTGGCGAATCCAAGCTCCTGAAAGGCAAGGAGCGTAAATATGACATCGAGAATGCGTACAAAGAAAACCAACAACTATTGGTTGATTACAACCTGAAGGACGCTGAGCTTGTTTACAGGATAATCGAGAAAACAGGGGTGATTGACCTCTCAATCCAGCGCTCAATGCTAACGGGGATGCAACTGGACAGGGTCAAGGCATCAATCGCCTCACTCGACAACCTCTATCTTCGCGAGGCGAGGACTCGCAAGATGGTCTGCCCGACCATGAGGTACACAGAAGAGGATGAGGAAATAAAAGGCGGATACGTACGCGACCCAGTCCCAGGAATTTACGACTACGTCGCAGTTTTCGATTTCAAGAGCCTGTACCCTTCCATCATTTGCACATTCAATATAGATCCGGCATCCTATGACCCCAAGGGTAAAGCTCCTATCGTCGCACCCAACGGCGCCCACTTCAAACAGGAGGACGGCATTTTGCCTCTGCTGATACAGAAGCTTTGGAGGACCAGGGATGAGGCAAAGCGGGCTAAAAACGACCTTGCGTCATATGCGATCAAGATTACGATGAATTCTTTCTACGGCGTATTGGCCAATCCTAACTGCAGGTTCTACTCGACCGATGTGGCCAACGCGATAACCCATTTCGGGCGCCAGATAATTCAGGTTACCGCTGAGCAGCTTAATGATAAGGGCTACAGCGTAATTTATGGTGACACGGATTCAGTATTCGTTGATGTAAAGGCAAACTCCTTAAAGGAAGCCGAGGCTATTGGAGGGAAGATACCAGAGCTAATCAACTCCTATTACAGCAGGATGGTCACGGAGAAGTACCATCGCAAGTCGTTCCTCGAGCTCGAATTCGAAAAGACCTTCATCCGGCTCCTCATGCCCAAGGTGAGGAAACAGGAGGCAGGGGCAAAGAAACGCTATGCGGGCCTTGTCATGAAGGAGGGGAAGGAGCAAGCAGAGTTCACAGGACTGGAGATTGTCCGTAGGGATTGGACCGAGCTTGCGAAGAATTTCCAGTACGAGCTCTTCGATTTCGTCTTCCACAAGCGCGACCCTGCTGAGTTCGTCAGGGACTACGTTGAGAAGCTCGAGAAGGGAAAGTTCGATGACAAGCTAGTCTACGTCAAGGCTTTGAGGAAGCCCATCAATGAGTACACCAAGACCACCCCTCCCCACGTCAAGGCTGCAAGGAAGCTGCCCAAGCTAACATCTGACCTAATCAAGTATGTCATGACTGTCGCCGGGCCCGAGCCTGTCGAGGCCCTAGCCAACGACATTGACTACGAGCACTACAAGGAGAAGCAACTCAAGCCAATCGCAGACTCGATCCTTACCTTCTTTGGAACATCATTCGACGACCTGCTCAAGGGAAAGCAGAAATCCTTGTTCGATTACTAATTCCTGTTGAAGTAATTTCGCGCCGATTCGGGCAGGTTCCTGTCCTCCATCACCAGTTGGGTGTGAGGGTAGGCGATGGAAACGGAACGGCAACTATTGAATCTGTTCAGGATGCCGTCGGTGATTCTCGATTTCTTCTGCCTTTTCGACCTTGCATTCACAAGGTATCTAACCGAGAGGTTGACTGAAGATTCAGACATGGAAACAAACATGCTGGGAACGTTGGATATGCTTTCCCTCTGGGGGCTGTCCTCGAATATTTCCATCATCTGCGCGTACGCCTTCTTCATGTCGGAGCCGACGACCTCTAGAGCAGTGTCCATCACCAGCTGCTTAGCGGTGTTCAAGTCGCTTTCGTATGTGATGGATATGTCTATCTCGTCCCAAACATAAGGGGTGTCGCGCGTGTAGTTAATGACAGGCTCGGTGAGTAGCATGTTATTGGGAACGATAGTCAGTATGCCTGTTGGGTCGTCGTAATCGCTCCCCCTGCCGAACTCCTCGAGTGTCATGAAGAAGAGGCCTATATCCCTGACGTCGCCTTTTAGGTTCCTGATAACCACCCTGTCCCCGATCAGGAATGGCTTCTTCACAATAATGATTATCCATCCGACAATCGATAAGAGGGGTTGCTGCAGCGCAATCGCGAGACCTGCTGACAAAAGACCAAAAGAGATGCCTAGGGATTGGGGGTCTATTGAGAACTGGGCCACTGATATGACAATTGCAACGAAGTAAATCACGTACTTGAATACCCTGAGGAGTGATGCCCTGTCATGGCGGTTGACGTTCTGGAATATTTGCACACCCATCAGTAGAGTCACTAGCCTGACAATTAGGCTGGCGATGAATATGACCAGGAATGCCCTGACCATGCTGAAGAGTATGTTGAGCATGGTCGTATCCTTCTGGAGGTTAGGGATCGCCCCTTTGTAGAAGAGGTACCAGATAATCAGGAGGGTTAGGAAGACCGCTCCACTGAGTATTATAGAACGATTGTGTTTCTTCTTGAGGTCCTGCAGCTCGTCGCTTAATAGGTGAAAACTTACCATTCCCCTTTTTCCCAAAGCATTCAATAGGGTGAGGGGTATAAAAACTTTTGCCTACTCATTCACCTCAAACTCCAGTACTGACCTGACAGGGTATGGCAGCTTACCGTGGAGCGAGGTGAGGTCTATTAGGAAAAGGAAGCCGGCAACCTTGCCCCCGAGCTTCTCCACCAGCTTCGCGGCGGCGAGTATCGTACCCCCGGTCGCAAGCAGGTCGTCGACTATCAGCACCCTATCGCCCTCACTTATGGCGTCCTCGTGCACCTCGATAGAGTCAGGCCCGTACTCCTTCATGAACCCCTCCGCAACTGTCTTCGCCGGCAGTTTGCCTGGCTTCCTCGCGAGTATTAGGCTCTTGTTGCTTTCAAGGGCTATGCCTGTACCGAAGACGAATCCTCGGGACTCAATGCCCATGACCTTGTCAAATTCGATATCTTCTACCTTTGCCGCCATCTGCCTGATGGCTTCTTTCAACGCCGCGGGTTGCTTTATGAGCGTAGTCACATCATAGAACTGGATGCCTCTTTTAGGCCAGTCCGGTACGACCCTCAAGGTTTTTGAAAGATCCATTGGAAACCACCTCGTAAACAAGTCTGAACTCTTGATTATTAAAATTTACCATGATGGCTCAACGAGAGGGACCGCCTGCCAGGAAGAACAGCCCCGGACTCTCAGAGGAGGCTTTACAAGCTCGCATACGAGTATTTCTCCATCCACGCACTTCTCGGAAAGGCGGTGGAGGGCCACTCCTCGAAAAGGGGCCTTCAATACATCCTCTACAGGGCAGGTTCAAAGCTGAAATCCCTTAATGACAGGGGGCCGCTCTTAGACTTCAGCAAGTCACTGCAGGCATATGTTATTGAAAGCAGGCTGAGTCAGATTTTACGAAGCTGAAAATCATAAAGTTTAAAAAACCCCCAAGCTTGCCCGTTCACCATGCCTGACAAGAACAAGAAATTCGTGGTTATCGCGCCCGGAGGGGATAACATGCCCTCCTTGTATGTAGGGGTCAGGGAGTTTCCGACAGAGAGAGTCATCATAGTCACCCCAGAAAAATACCTCGACGAGTGCGAAACAGCCAAGGCAGAGCTTGACAAGTTCAAGATCCCTGTGAAAATAGTGAAGATCGAAGGCGACCCGTGGGAAGAGATTTTCCGGGTGATTAGGGAGCTCAAGGAGATTGAGACTGGCTCAGAGCTCCTGATAAACGTAGCGACAGGTGATACTGTCACCAGGTGCGCGGCTACTAGTGCGGCTTTCGTTAACGGTATCAAGGCGTTCGCGTCCAACGAGGAGGAGGTCATGATGCTGCCAATTCTCAAGTTCTCTTACTACAACGTCCTGACTGAGAGGAAAAAGGAGATTCTCAAGGTGATTCACCAGCAGGACTGCTGCTCAACGCTTGAGGAGCTCTCCAAGAGGACCAAGATGAGCCTCCCCTTGATATCGTACCACATCAACGGCAACCTGAAGAGTGAGGGCTTAAAGGACCTGGGCCTCGTCGAGACCACTGAATCCGGCGGCAAGGTTGCGGTTCAGCTCACAACGATGGGGCGGCTCCTCATCAAGGGATATGTCTCATGATTTCTCATTCATCCACATGACAACCCCGCTTCTGTAAGGCTTGAGAGTAGGTTTATGGAAACCGCAAGCCTCGAGCAGAAGAGTATGTCGTCCTCCTGCTTCAAACCGTTGATCCTGCCGAAGATGGTCCTCCACATGTTGATCAGCTTCAGGGCGTCTTTTGTGTTGGTGGAGTAGAAGAAATTATAGAACAGCCTCGAATAAGTCTTGTGTTCTGAGAATATTTCCTTGGCCTCTTTGGTGGGAGCAAGCGACTTGCCATGCACCTCCCTCGCGATGTATAGGTAAACGTCGCTTGCCTCTTCCAGCAGTAAAAGAGTGTGTGTGAGAAACGCTGTCTTCCGGAAGTCCGCGGAGGGCTTCTTGTTCAGGAGCCTGATGCAATAGTTCGTGAATTTGGTAATCAGGTCGTGAGAGGCGCGCAGCTGGTCGACGCAGTCCTTTATGCCCGTGGGCCCTTTTTCTTGCAAATCTCCTCGATGCAGGGCTCCAGGCATTCATGCATGTCAAGGAGTATCAGGAAAACACGTCTCAACACGTTGTCGAAGGCGCCTGGGTCAGTGCCTCCGAGGCCCCTCAGTTGGAAGAACTTCTTCTTCTGGCAATAGTAAAGTATGAACCATTCAGGAGCTTTTTCGATTGGGAGCCTTTCAACATGCTTGAGCGGTTCTTCGACAACCAGCCGTTGTTCAGCGATACGCGAACGCCTGTGTTGGACATAAAGGAAAACGACAAGAGCTACATATTCACTTTCGAGATGCCAGGATTGAAGAAGGACGCAATCAACGTCTCCATCGAGGACAGGATTCTCCGAGTCAAAGGCGAGCGCAAGGAAGAGATTAAGGACGAGAAGAACAACTTCCTCAGGCAGGGGAGGTTCTACAGCAAGTTCGAAAGCGCGTACAGGCTGCCAGATGACGTGGCCGACAAGGTCAATGCAACCTACAAGGATGGATTGCTCGAACTTGTGCTCGACAAGGTCCCAACCGAGAAAGTCGAGACCAAGAAGATAGAAATCAAATAATTTTCTCTTTCTTTTTTCAATAATTTTATATAAGCAGGCTCATATAGACCTATTATGAAACTGCATCATCCGAGAGGGCATCCTTACAGCTCACGCAAGAACGCCCTTGAGCACAAAGTCGAGCATGACCGGAGGCACTGGGGCAGATGGACCACAATCAGCGTAGTACTCTTCCTGATATTCATGGGAGCGCTCCTATCTTCAACCTATATGGTGCTGGACCAGCTTTCCGACAGAAGCGAAATGGTGGCAACAGGCAGGGTCGTGCAGTTAAGCAAAGAAGCACCAGCCCAAAATCCTGCTGATAACAACTCGGTTCCAGGCCCGCCCTAGGCTTCCTTTCTAAGCAAATTCGCCTTGTCCGTGCGTTCCCAAGTGAAATCCGGATCTGCCCTGCCGAAGTGTCCGTATGCTGCGGTCTTCTCATAGATTGGCCTTAGCAGATTAAGGGAGCTGATAATACCCCGCGGAGCAAGGGAGAAGTGCTTTCGTATCAGGGCTGATATCCTTGCCTCAGGTATGTTGTTGGTTCCAAAGCACTCGACATGCACCGAGGTCGGCTCAGCAATGCCGATTGCGTAGGAAATGCCCACCTCACACTTGGAGGCAAGGCCCGCGGCGACGACGTTCTTTGCTATGTATCTGGCCATGTAGGCAGCAGAGCGGTCGACCTTAGAGGGATCCTTTCCTGAGAACGCCCCCCCACCATGCCTTCCGACGCCGCCGTAGGTGTCTACAATTATCTTCCTCCCGGTCAGGCCGGTGTCAGCTTCAGGCCCTCCTAAAACGAATTTGCCGGTTGCGTTAATGTGTATCTTGGTCCCCTTGTCTACCAGCCTTCCGACGACGGGCTTGACCACATGTTTCAACACGTCCCTCCTAACCCTCGCTTCGCTGACTCTCTCGAGGTGCTGGGTTGCAATGACAACTGCCGATAATCGCTTGGGTCTTCCGAGTTCGTACTCAACAGACACCTGCGACTTGCCGTCGGGACCCAGGTAAGGCAACTTCCTGCTCTTCCTAACCTGAGCGAGCTTGGCAGCGAGCTTGTGGGCGAGCACTATCGGAAGGGGCATAAGCTCCTTGGTCTCGTTGCAGGCGTAGCCATACATCATGCCCTGGTCCCCAGCTCCCTGTTCCTTGCCAGACACTCCTATGCTGATATCCGGACTCTGCTCATGAATGGAGACCAAGACACCAGCATCCTCAAAATCTATGCCGAAATCCGGATTGGTATAGCCTATTCTCTTCAGGGTCCGCCTGACCACTTCCTGCACGTTAGCAAAGCCTTTGGTCGTAACCTCGCCGGCCACTACGACAAGCCCGGTTGTTGTGAGGGTCTCAACAGCTACCCTCGAATTCCTGTCCTGGCGTAACAGCTCATCCAAAATAGCGTCGCTAACCTGGTCGCAAATCTTGTCAGGATGTCCTTCGGTGACGGATTCAGAAGTGATAACTAGTTTGTCTTTTGTTTTCATGGTAACATTAGATTCCCAAACCTTATTTTTAAATCTTCTGAATTAAGGTTCTATCACGACGTGAAAACAAAGCCTTTAAATAGAGGGGACCATTCCTCAAACCAACGCCATAAGAGGGAATTATCATGGATATCCAACTGAAAGAACCGACTTCAAAATTCATCAAAGTCCGCTGTCCGAAATGCAAGAACGAGCAGATAATCTTCGGCAAGGCATCTTCTGAAATCAAATGCTTGGTGTGCAACAAGACCCTTGCAGAGCCGACGGGCGGAAAGACTAAGGTCAAATCGAGAATACTTGAAGTCTTGGAGTAGTACGAATGCTATATAAGAGAAAGGGTTACCCAGAGGAGCACGAGCTTGTTCTAGTGACGATTACCAAGATCCAATACCATTCAGTTTTCGTCAACCTCGACGAGTACGACATGAGCGGTATGATCCACATCTCCGAAGTATCACCTGGGAGGATAAGGAACATCAGGGACTTTGTCAAGGAAGGCAAAAAGGTGGTCTGCAAGGTGCTCCGCGTCAACAAGGAGCGGAACCAAATCGACCTGTCCCTTAGGAGGGTTTCTGATAACGCCCGAAAAGAGAAGGTCAATCGGCTCAAGCAGGAACAGCTCGCAGAGAAGATTATTGAGACCTATGCAAAGAACGCAAAAACTGATTTCAAGGCATTGTACAAGAAGATCCATTCACTTGTCTCAAAGGATTACGACTACATATACGACTTCTTCGAGGAAGCCGTGTCAGATCCCGGACTGATAAAGAAATTAGACCTCGACAAGAAAGCCCAAGAAGCCCTGCTCGAGCTGATTCAGATGCGCATCAAGCCACCCCATGTCGAGATAAGTGGCGGCATGTCAATAACGTCGTATGAAAGCGACGGCGTCGAGAAAGTCAAGGCTGCGCTCATCAAAGGCGAGAAGAGCGGGGATGGCGTCACCATAACCTACCTCGGGGCAGGCAAGTTCAGCCTGAGGGTTGAGGCCAGCGACTACAAGACCGCTGAGAAGACCCTGACCAAGGTTACTGATACCGTATCGTCCAACATAAAGAAAAACCATGGCGAGTTCTCCTTCACTCGGCATGACAAGTAGGGTGGTTTGATGGCGAAGCACATTCTCAGGTGCTCCGCGTGTGGGAATTACACCATGGAGGAATCCTGCTCCTGCGGAGGCAAAGCAGTGAGCGTCCGTCCGCCCAAGTACTCGCCCGAAGACCCGTATGGCAAGTACCGCCGCATGGCCAAGCGCGCAGATCTCGAAAAAGAGGGAATGCTCTCATGAGCTGGAAATTAGAGCCCAAAACCAAGAAGATACCTACTCTGAACAACCCCATCTTAGTAGAAGGTCTTCCAGGCATAGGCAACGTCGGGAAGGTCGTCGTCGATTTCATGGCGAGCGAGCTCAAGGCGAAGAAGCTCTACTCACTCACCTCGTTCGACATGCCACATTCAGTCTTCGTAAACGAACGGAATCTCGTGGAGCTACCATCAATCGAGGTTTATTATGTCTCCTTTGGGACCAAGAAGAGAGACCTGATCCTCCTGACAGGGGACATACAACCAATAGACGAGCGCTCATCATACGAGTTCTGCAAAACCATCCTTGACATGCTAGAAGAGTTGGGGGGAACGGAACTGATCACAATAGGAGGAATAGGCCTATCCGAAGTCCCAAAATCTCCAAAGGTTTACGGCACAGGCAACTCGAAGAGGATCGTCCAAAAGTACAAGAAAGATACCAAGCTTGATGACAAGCTCTATGGCATTGTAGGTCCGATTATAGGAGTCAGTGGCCTGCTTGTCGGACTTTCAGCAAAGCGTAAGCTAGATGCGATTTGCCTCCTCGCTGAGACCCTCGGACATCCAGCCTACCTCGGGGTCAAGGGAGCAAGAGAAGTGCTCAAGATCCTTATGAAGAAGCTTTCACTCAAGATGAGCCTGAAAGAGCTCGATAAGGAGATAACCGAGATGGAGAACGAGATGATGCTTCGTTCAGAAATCTCCGACATCACCAAAAAGAAAGGGAAGATTACGGTCGCTGAGGAGACCAACTATATAGGGTAAGGAGGGAAACCCAGTGGAAATCAAAAAAGTCTTCGCTAGGGAGGTTCTCGACTCAAGGGGAAACCCGACCGTCGAAGCTGTAGTAACCACTAAAACCGCTGTAGGAACAGCTATAGTGCCTAGCGGCGCATCGACCGGCACCCATGAGGCCTTGGAACTCAGGGATAAAGGTAAGAGGTACGGCGGAAAAGGCGTCAAGAAGGCTGTGGCCAACGTAAACGACAGAATAGCGAAAAAGCTGAAGGGAATGAACGTCAAAGACCAGCGCGGTCTCGATTCAAGGATGATAACGCTGGACGGCAGCCCAAACAAGAGGAACCTCGGCGCAAACGCAATGCTGGCGGTCAGCATGGCAGCAGCCAGGGCTTCAGCGCTCGAGACCGGCATCCCCCTGTATGAAAGAATCGCAAAACTGGTAGGAACTAAGAAAGCAACACTTCCAGTGCCCTTCGCCAATGTCATCAACGGCGGGAAGCACGCCGGTGGCAAGCTAGCCATGCAGGAGTTCATGATAGCGCCGGTGAATGCCAGGTCGTTTTCAGACGCAACCCAATCGGTCGCAGAGACCTACCACACCCTAAAGGCGATCCTCAAGAAGAAATACGGCACCTCGGCCGTAAACGTCGGCGACGAGGGCGGATTCGCTCCGCCGATAGACACTGCTGAGGAGGCGTTGAGCATGCTCCAGAAGGCAATCAAGGAAGCTGGCTATGAAAAGAAGATGCGTATCGCCATGGATCCGGCAGCTTCTGAGTTCTACAAAAACAACCTCTACAGGCTTAACCGACTGCTCTCAGGGGAGGAGCTCACCAAGTACTACCTCAAGCTAATCAAGAGATTCCCAATAATCTCAATCGAGGACGCCTTCGACCAGGATGACTTCGACTCCTTCGCGTCGCTTTCGGCAGCAACGCCGATACAGGTAGTGGGAGACGATCTCCTCGTCACCAACACTTCCAGGATAAGGATGGCCATCGACAAGAAACTCTGCCGGGCGCTCCTGCTAAAGGTAAACCAGATCGGCACTGTCACAGAAGCTCTCGACGCAGCAAGGCTTGCTATGAGCCACAAGTGGAAGGTGATGGTAAGCCACAGGAGCGGAGAGACAGAGGACACCTTCATTGCAGACCTCGCAGTTGGGCTTGGGTGCGGCCAGATCAAGCTCGGCGCCCCAGCGAGGAGCGAGCGAGTGGCCAAGTACAACAGGCTACTGAGGATTGAAGAGGAGTCAGGATTGAAGTATCACAGGTTCAGAAATTGAATCACACCCCCTTGCTAATGGTCATAAGGGATGGCTGGGGTCACGGACCCCCCGGACCTGGTAACGCGATAAGCCTAGCTAAAACCCCAAACGATGACAGGTTCCTCGCAGAGTACCCGCACGTTCTGCTCGGATGTGGAGGGAACTTCGTCGGCCTGCCAGATGGCACGATGGGAGGAAGCGAGGTCGGCCACCTGACAATGGGGGCAGGACGCGTGGTCTGGCAGCCCTACGAGAAGATAAACAAGGCCGTAAAGGACGGGTCATTCTACGAAAACCCAGCCCTCAACGCATGCATGGATTCCTGCATGCAGCGCGGGACCAAGCTCCATCTGATGGGTCTGTTCAGCGACGAAGGGGTCCATGCTGACTTCAACCACATCGCTCCCCTTATCAAGATGGCATCGTCCAAGGGCATTAGCAAGGTGTTCGTGCACGCTTTTCTCGACGGCCGGGATGTGCCAGAAAAGAGCTTTCTCAGCTTTCTGGAGCAGTTCGAAGCGCAGTGTTCAGGAAAGGGTGTGATAGCATCAATAGTCGGCAGGTACTACGCGATGGACAGGGACACCAACTGGGGCAGGACCCAGGAGGCTTACCTCCTCCTGACCGAAGGCAAAGGGTTCAAAGCAGCATCTGCCAAGGAAGCCATCCAGATGGCCTATGAGCGGGGCGACCCTACAGACTACTACGTCAAGCCGACAGCCATCGTCAGGGAAGGCAAGCCGGTCGCTACTATCAAAGAGGGGGACTCAGTAATTTTCTTCAACTTCAGGTCGGACCGCGCAAGGCAGATCACCAACGCCCTCGCAGTTGAGGGCTTTAGTAAGTTCCCTGCCAAGAGGTTGAACCTGTCTTTCGTGTGCTTCTCAGAATACGACAGGGAATTCCACCTTCCCGTGGCCTTCCCCCAAGAGCAGGTCTCAAACAACCTGGGCAAAGTGCTTGCAGACAATGGGATAAAGCAGCTTCGAGCAGCGGAGACAGAGAAGTACGCTCACGTGACGTTTTTCTTCAACAGCCAGATCGAGACGCCCAACGAAGGGGAGGATAGGATACTGGTCCCTTCGCCAAAAGTCCCGTCGTATGATCAGAAGCCTGAGATGAGCGCTTACGAGGTCACGGACAAGGTGATGGAACAGATCGAACAAGGGAAGCACGATGTGATGATAGTCAACTTCGCAAATCCCGACTTGGTGGGGCACAGCGGCGTATTGGATGCTGCGGTGAAGGCATGCGAAGTCGTTGACGAGTGCGCGGGGCGACTGGTCGACTCAGTGGTCGGGAAGGGAGGTATGGCATTGCTCCTCGCAGACCACGGCAACTCCGACGCCATGACATATCCTGACGGCTCAGCCAACCCGGCCCACAGCCTCAACCCTGTGATGCTGACCCTCATCGCAAACGACATGAAAGGCGCCAAGCTCAGGGAAGGGTGCGGGCTTGCGAGCGTAGCTCCCACCATTCTCAAGCTGCTTTCTATCAAGATTCCGCAGGAAATGGACGCCCCACCTCTCTTCTGAAGAAAAATATAAATACCTTCGGCACGTGTTGGGTATCATGCTCGGGAGAAAGAGGGGAAGCTTCTTTACAGTCGACATAGCGATTCATATCGTGATGGCCATCCTGATAGGCGTGGTCATAGTCACGATCGTCCAGCTGAACAGGGACATAATAATCATTCACCCCAGGGGAACGCTGACATGCGAGTTCACCACCTGCAAAGCTGTGGAGGATTATTTGGGAACAGTACTCCTCACGAGGGAAGACGAGAACTTCGGCGTTGACATAATCCTCGTATTCGACAGGTCATCGAGCATGAGCGGCCTGAAGCTCAAGCAGGCGAAGGACGCTTCGAAAAAACTGATAGAGCTGCTTTCTGCCGACGAGAGGCTGGCCGTCTTCGAGTTCGACGACAACGCATACCTGGTGCAGGATTTCACAGAGGACCAGGAGCTGGTGAAATCCAAGATTGACAGCATCTCTGTGGGCCGCAACACCTTCTACATGCCTGTGCTGCAAGCCTCAAAGAAGCTCCTCGAGGACGAATCATCGCAGACGAGGAAGAGGATAGTGATCTTCCTCTCTGACGGGCAGCCCTGGGATGAGGGCAAGCCTGACAACATCTTCGCAGAGGTTCAGCAGCTAGCAGAGGAAGGCGTGTGCGTCTACTCCATCGGCTATGGCGAAGGCATCACGAAGGGAAGCGAGGCAGAATATATCCTGACAGGCATGGCCAACATATCCAATCTGATCACCGGCTGCGGTGAGTATTATTACTCCCTGCAGGACGTGACCTTCCTCGCAAACATCTTCAACAAGATCCATAGGGAGGTGACTTTCGGCGTCGGGAGGCTGGCAGTCGAGTCTCTCCTCAGCTCTGACGAGATAAGCACCGAGACCAACCTTAGAGTGGCTGCCCAGGTTTACTCCAAGGCCAGGAGGAGGCCGATTCCCGGGTTCATCAACACGTCGAATGAGACAACCTGCAGCCCGCAGGCTGACGTCTGGGCGTACGTCACAGAGGAGGGGGTCATAGTAAAGGACACCCAGCTGCTCTACCTCGATGGGATCGGCTACCTGGGAAGTCTTGCCAACATACCCCCAGGTGAAAACTACCTGCTTGAGGTCAAGGCTGACATCCATGGCGGGGAGTGTGACATTATCGGTTCAGAAGCTCACGAACTAGTGGTAAAGGAGGTCGATGAGGATTCCTGCGTGATACACGACTGCGACGGCGTCTTCAACTACGTAAGCCAGGAGGTCACCCCCACGCCGCGCAGGTACACCATCAGGATAACTGACGAGAGATTTGTTCCCCAAGACATAGTGATAAGTGACTACGCAGAGATCACTTGGGTGAATATCGGCCAGTCCTACCACACTGTCACAAGCGGCGTCGACGGGGTCTATGACGGCCTTTTCAATTCCGGGCCGATAGCTCCAGGTGATAGTTACAAGAGGATATTCGACACGGGCGGAAACTTCAGCTACTTCTGCAACATAACCAAGATGTTTGGATCCACCCAGCAGCTCGTGCCGGTGTCACCCGGCCTTGCGTCCTTTTTCATGCCGAAGTACAACGGCAGCGTGGACATGACCTTGATCCTCGACCGTTCTGGCAGCATGGGCGTCGGCAACAAGCTTGACATGGCAGAGAACGCGTCAGTCAACTTCATCGACCTAATGAAGGGCGACGACAGGGTGTCCCTTATTACCTTCGATGAGAACGCATACTTTCGGAAGGCGTTCACGAGCGATAAAAAAGACCTCAAGAAATCCATTAACCAAATAACTGCTGGTAACACGACCAGGTATTTGCCCGCGCTCGAGCTCGCCGAGGCCAACTACGTCGACGGCACCGCCTCCTTGGAGAACGGCTGGCTCATCGTCTTTCTGAGCGACGGGCAGCCTTGGGATCTGAACATGGAGAAGGTGTACAGCATGGCTGAGCGCCTGTCAAACGAAGGGATTTGCCTGTACACGATCGGCTACGGCGAGGAGGTCTATGAGGGCAGCAGGGCAGAGGCCATACTCAAGAAGATCGCTTCCTACTCGATAAACAAGTCGGGATGCGGGAATTATTATTATTCGCCTACCAACACCACCAAGCTGGTGAAGATTTTCGGCAAGATCTACCACGAGATGAGGCTGGGCAAAAACTTCTTGGATCTGGACGCAAACATAGACAAGATAGTCGCGGACAGCAATGAGAGCGTGAAAGTAAGCACCCTCGTGTACTCAAAGGTGAACAGAAGGGAGCTTCCTGGCGTTGCCTTCGACAGCGGGAAAGCCTCCTGCGCTCCGAGCGCCAAGATAACGGCATCCATATCAACGGTCGAAAATCATACGATAAAGCGTTATGAGCTGCCCTACTCTAATTACGAGTATTCTGCCGAGCTATCAAACATACCGGCCGGTGAGTATGTCGTGAGGCTGGATGCGGTCGCAGAGGACGCTCTGGGTAGGGACTGCGTCGACCTAACCGGAACGAAGAGTTTCCCCCTAACCATAAAGGAGCCTGGGAGCACCACTAAGACATCGGTCGCCGACGATCGCGATGACAAGACCGCCTTCCTCATCAAGGTTCTGATTGTGCTATTTGCTGTGGTGCTGGTCGAGCTTTACCTATTCGGCACCAGAAGGAGGTCAAAGCGCCTCGAGAAGATGCAGAGTTTCCTTGAACGATAAAGTTTTTAAATCATGACTTGCTTTCCTGCCCCGTGCCAAAAACAATACAGGTAGAACTGAACGGAAAGAAGGAACGGTTCAACGCAGGAATCCGCGTTGCCGATATCGCGGAGAAGGCAGGGGCCAAAGGCGTGCTCGCTGCTAAGGTGAACGGCAAGGTCGTCGACCTCACCACGACCCTCACTACCGACGCGACCGTGACTTTCCTCGAGTTCAAGGATCCTGAAGGCGCTGATGTGTTCAGGCACAGCGCAGCCCATCTGATGGCGGCGGCTGTCACAGAGCTCTACCCCGAATCCAGGCTCACCATCGGGCCTGCTGTCGAGGACGGATTCTATTACGACATAGCCCGTGATGAGCCCTTCAACCCTGATGACCTCAAGAAAATCGAGGAGAAGATGAAGGAGCTGTCCAAGAAGGACGAACCCTTCGTCAGGGAGGAGATTGGCAAAGCTGCCGCAAAGAAGCTTTTTGCCGGCAACAAGTACAAGCTTGAGATGATTAAGGACCTAGACGACATCTCGATCTACAGGTCGGGGGGTTTCGTCGACCTGTGCAGAGGGCCGCACCTACCCTCGACCGGGCTGATCAAAGCCTTCAAGCTGACCAAAGTGGCAGGGGCGTACTGGCGCGGAGACGCTTCAAACGACCAGCTGCAGAGGATCTATGGCATAGCCTTCCCGGACAAGGAAAGCCTCAAGAAGTACCTCTCCATGATAGAGGAGGCCAAGAAGAGGGACCACAGGAGGATTGGAAAGGACCTCGACCTCTTCAGCTTCCAAGACGAGGGGCCAGGCCATCCGTTCTGGCACCCAAACGGCATGGTGATCTACAAAGAAGTGCTGGATTACATGAGGGGCCTGCTCGACAAGCGGGGCTATGTTGAGATCAAGACCCCTGTCGTTCTCAACCGCGTGCTCTGGGAGAAGTCAGGGCACTGGGACCACTACGCCAAGAATATGTACTTCACCAAGATAGACGGACAGGACAACGCAATCAAGCCCATGAACTGCCCGGGAGGGGTGCTGGTGTTCAAGTCCAGGATTAGGTCCTACCGCGAGCTTCCCCTGCGGGTTGCGGAGTTCGGGCTGGTGCACAGGCACGAGCTTGCCGGAGTGCTTCACGGCCTCTTCAGGGTCAGGAGCTTTACTCAGGACGACGCGCACATCTACTGCCTGCCAGAGCAGCTCAGCGACGAGGTCAAGAAAGCCATCAAGATGGTGTTCGAGGTGTATAAGACCTTCGGATTCAAGGATGTGCATGTGGAGCTCTCGACGAGGCCTGAGGATTACATGGGCGAGCTGAAGATGTGGGACAAGGCTGAGGCCAGCCTGAAGAAAGCCCTCGAGCAGCTCAAGATACCTTACACACTAAATGAGGGGGATGGGGCTTTCTACGGGCCGAAGATCGATTTCCACATCAGCGACTGCATGAAGCGGACTTGGCAGTGCGGGACCATTCAGGTAGACTTCGCGATGCCTGAGACTCTCGACGTGACCTATATGGGTGAGGATGGGACGCAGAACCACCGGCCTGTCATGATCCACCGGGCAATCCTGGGCAGCATCGAGAGGTTCATCGGGATACTCATCGAACACCACGCAGGCAAGCTTCCGCTATGGCTTTCCCCAGTACAGGCCAGGGTCATCACAGTCGCTGACAGGTTCGCACCCTACGCAGAAGAAGTGATGGGCAAGCTCAAGGAGAAGGGCATACGGGCCGACGTAGACAACAGGTCGGAGACCGTGTCCAAGAAGGTGCGCGAGGCTCAGCTCAAGAAGGTCAACTACATCCTGGTCGTTGGCGAAAAGGAGGTCGCAGACAAGACTGTGACTGTCAGGACCAGGGATAACGTGGTCGAGGGCGCGGTTGGCTTCGAAGAGTTCGCAGAAAGGCTTGTGTCTGAGATCGCCAAGAAAACCTAATTTTTTACTTCTTTTCAACCATCGGGGCCATGAGTTCCTTCTCGGACAGAATCTTGTGCAGCAGGTCTGTCTGCCTTGACGTCTCGACAATTCCGTTGATGGTGCAACCGTTGTCCATGATGATCTTCCCGGTGCGTATATCCCCGTCGACGTCGCCGGTAGCGCACACCTGGACGCCGCTGGTTGCGTAGATGTCGCCCTTCACCTGGCCTATCACTATCACATAGCCTGCGTAGATGTCGCCGGTGACCTTGGCTTCCCTTGCCACATATACGATCTTCTGCGCCCTGATATGGTCCACCCTGATGTCGCCTTCGACAACCACGCTGCCCTCAAGGTCTATGGTGCCGTACTGCCTCTTCTCGTTCTGGGCGGTCACTATTTCGCCCAGGTTCATCTTGGTTGTTGGCCCTATGTACGTCTCGAATGTGGACTCCAGTATCTTCTGCAGTTGGCTGCTGAGATGCTGCTCCATCTGCGGTAATTTCATGTTACCCGATGCGAATTTTTTCTTATATTTAAGATTTGGGGCAGGTCTTGTGGTAGTAATTCCTTATGGTCTGCTTGCTGCCTTCCTGTATGACCAGCACCATGTCTTGGCGCTCGATTGGGCGCATGCAATCCAGGCAGATGTACTTGCCGCATTCCTTTTCAGTCTGGTTCGGGACGAAGGGCATGTCTGCTTTGATGTACCCTAGGCCTTCAACAGTCCCGGTCGGACCTGCCGAACGGATAATGGACCTTATGGTATCTGAGAATTCCTCGTTCTTAAGCCTCAGTATGCCTTCTAGCAGTATTGTAAGCATGAAAAAGGAGTAGAAAAAAGTAATATTAAAAGGTTTAGCCGTACTTGGGCTTGATGTACCTGCCAGCAGCCTGCTGGAAGCCGCGCCTCATTGGGTCTCCGTCCCTCAGGCTCTGCCTGTAAGCTATGGCCAGCCTCTTGAGCTCGTCGATGCCCTGAGCCTCAGCCTCATTATACTGGAAGCCTTTAACATCATCCTTGATGGCTGAGACATACGACTTGATTTGTCCCTCAGTCATTACATCTTCCCACGCGCTTTGCTCAAGCTGGATCTTCCTTGACGCGACCTGCTGGATGTTTTGCTGCCACATCCTGTCGTCGAAGCCGATAAGCTCGCCCTGCCTCCTGACCTGGTCGACGTTGAAGCCGAACTGGGCATCTGAGATGCTGTTTAGCATGTTTAGCTTCTTGAAGGCCTTCTGCCTCTCCTCTTGGTTAGCTCCTTCGTTGAACGCAGTCTCCATAGCGCCCTTGTAGCTCTTGGCCAGGTCCTTGTCCGCTGAGTAGACCAGTTCATAGGCGACCTGGAATGCGAACTCCTTAGCGTACTGCGGTGCCACGCGGTAGTCGTTTTCCCTGATCATATCTACCATCTTGCCCCAGTCGCCGCCGCTTGAAGCTGCCTGCCAGTCCGAATTCCCAGCAAGCTGCTTGTCGAAGATGCCCTTAAGAGCGATCATCCTCGCATCATTGAGCTTGGCCTGCAGGTCCTGTGCGTCGAATTGGGCCTGCACGTCGATTGCCTTGTCCAGAATTCCGTCGAGTCCACCGCCTTCTCCTTCTGCCATCATGAATTACCTCCGTGTTACTATGATGTAATACTTAACCTGTGGAATACTCATATAAATACCTTTCGCTACTTCGAAAGAACGATACCTGTGTTGTTTATCTCAGAAACAGCATTTTCGAACTCAGGGGTGTTAGGTAGGATGATTTTCTTCTTCTCAATCATGTGTCTTTCATTTTTTGAAATGTTG
>CAZPJY010000022.1:0-6373 GCA_964587045.1 uncultured Methanosarcinales archaeon | reverse complement strand
GCGGAGACATGGAAAACTGCCGGAAGCAACTCTTGGGCTGTCTGGTAATATTTCTCAACATATTCAGACAGCCCGTTTTCCCTTGCGAAATCGACTAGGTCGATGTAGTAAAAGAACCGGTTGGGGTCTTCCTTTCGGACTGAGGAGTCGAGCTCGAACTCCAGCACGTCAAGATACCATGAAGCGTACTTCCTAATGCCTGCAGGGTTTTGCTCTCTTTTCTCCTTGGCAATGCTGTGGTGGAGTATGTGCCTGGCTTGGTTGCGGTAGCCCATGTTGATCAGCTGGCCGATGAGGGGGTCCAGGGCTCCGTCCTCTTTTGCGATGCTGATGGCTTCTGTCGTGTAGCCACCCTCTAGGTAGTCTGTCACGGCCTGCTGGCGCCAGCCTAGCCTTTCTTCGTCATCCCTTACGCGCTCGCTTATCTCTTTTGCCACATCTGCGGCCTTGACCTTGTAGTGGGTGGTGTTCCAGTTCTTGTAGATGTCATACTCCATCTTGAGTATCTCCAGCGGGGCCTTCCTCTTTTGGGCCTTCTTGCAGGCTTCCTTAATCCTCCCGATGTAGATCTCGCTGGTCACACCGTTCCTTATTTCGTCCACCATGCTGTTGATGAATTTGGTCGCCATCTTGCGCTCTCCAGCTTGCATGGCTGCGTCGAAACCTGCCAGGTAGTTGTCCAGTCGGTCGGCCCAACTGTCAATAGAAGGGGTCTGTTTCGCGATGTCCTCGAGCTTCTTTTTGGCAGGGTCCATAGTACAAACACCAGATTTATTAATCACTATATAGTAGTTAAGTAATGTTTAAACTATATATATATTTCGCTTTTTCAGAAGATAATTCCAAGCACTTTCTGACATGATTAAAATGTCCCACTTACTGATAATAATGAATCGAAGTATTTAAATAGTCGGCGGGTGTTCCGCAAATCGGGTACGAGCTTGCGAGGTATTGATAATGGCCAAAAAAAAGGACAATCACGATTCTGAAGAAGAAAAACCGAGCGCTGTCAAGGACATCCCAATCGACCCGTCGCTTCCAAAAGAAGCCCAAGAGAAGCTCAAGCACATCAGGGACCGGGTCCTGGAATTCCAAAAGCAGGTAGTCCAGAAATTCGACAAGTACATAATGGGCGTCGCACTCCTCCCGCCCCCAAAGTCCGATGACAAAGAGGCCAATAAGGACGCAATCAACATTTTGGTCTTGATTGACGACTCTGACTCCCAGAAGATGAGCAAGGAGGAGCTCAAGGAGAAGCTTTCCAAGATCATATCCAAGATCGGCAAAGACCTTGACAAGAATATAGAATCCAATGCGGTCATAATCTCAGAGCTCTGGCAAAGCTGCTACGACGCAAAATACGACCTCCTGCAGCTTATCGCCATGTGCGCACCAGTCTACGACAAGGGAATGCTGCAGGCCATAAAGATTGCGGAAATCCACAAGACGATGGTTCTCAAGAAGTTCGAGAAGTACATCGTGGCCTATGTCCTTGCAGGATCCCTCACCCAAGGCCGGGCTACTGAGAAGAGCGACATCGACGTTTTCGTCGTGATCGACGACACCGACGTCAAGAAGATGACCCGGGCCGAGCTCAAAGACAAGCTGAGGGCCATCATAATCGGGATGGGCATCGAAGCCGGCGAGATGACTGGAATCCGCAACAAGCTTAACATACAGGTATACATACTCACAGATTTCTGGGAGAACATCAGGGAAGCCAACCCGGTCATGTTCACCTTCCTAAGGGACGGCGTTCCTTTCTATGACCGAGGGATTTTCATGCCTTGGAAGCAGCTGCTACAGATGGGAAAGATCAAGCCTTCACCCGAAGCAATCGACCTCTTTATGGGGTCCGGGGACCAGATGCTTAAAAGGGTGAGGTACAAAATCAAGGAGATAGGAATGGAAGACACCTACTGGGCTATCCTGACACCCAGCCAGGCTGCGCTCATGCTCTTCGGCGTTCCGCCACCGACCCCCAAAGAAACCCCTCAACTCATGAGGGAAATCTTCGTAAAGAAGCACAAGATGCTCGAAGACAACTTCGTCAAAATACTCGAGAAGAACCTCAACATCAGGAAAAAGCTGGAACACGGCGAGCAAAAGGAGCTTTCCGGCAAGGAGGTCGACGAGCTGATCGATGGGGCTGAGAAGTACCTCGAAAGGATAGATAAACTCTTCGAGGAGATACGCCTGCTCAGGGAGAAGGAGAACGTCCTCGCATCGTACGACACGACAATAACCGTCGTCCGAGACCTATTGAGGATCGAAGGTGTGGACAAGATCGACGACAAGGATGTTGAAAAGGCGTTCGAAACCCACATCGTCAACCGCGGCATCGTTCCGGAGAAGTACTCCAGGCTGCTCAAGGAGATGATGAAGGCCAAGTCAGACTACGAAAACGACAAGCTCACCAAGACCGAGATCGAGAACGTCAAGAAGAAGTCCAGGGAGCTGGTCAAATACCTGGTCGAGTACATGCAGCGCAAACGCGGAAAGGAGCTCGAGAGGACCAAGATCAGGATCAAACATGGAGACAAGTACGGCGAAGTCCTCCTACTTGACAACGACGCTTTCATCATTGAGGACGTGGACGCCGAGGAAAAGAAGATAATGCGAGCACCGATCAAGAAGGACGGGTCGCTCGGTCCCATCAAGGATGCTACCATTGAGGAGCTTGAGGAGCACCTGGCCAAAATCGAGATACCCTCAAAGGTCTTCATCAAGCAGCCCATCTTCGAAAATCTCAAGAAAGTCTACGGCAAAGATGTTGAGATACTCATAAATTACTGAGGAAAGGTTTAAATACACCCCGAGATTTGCACGCACTATGAGAACAGGCTATCCCGTCTCCATCGCCATGACCAAGAAACCGGTCGTGGTAAGCCCAAGCACGCCAATCAGCGAATGCGCCAAGAAGATGGCGGCAAAGCACGTCGGCGGCTTGATGGTCACTGAGAAGAAGAAGGTTCTGGGCATCCTGACTGAGCAGGATATAGTGCGAAAGCTGATAGCAAAGGGCAAGGATGTGAGGAAAGCCACGGCCGATAACGTCATGGAAGAGAGTATCTACACCATCTCCCCTGACGACGACATCTACGAGGCACTCATCAAGATGAGAGACCTCAACATCAGGCACCTGCCAGTCGTGTTCAGAAACGAGATAGTGGGCCTCCTGACTCTCAAGGACATCCTGAAGATAGAGCCCCAGCTCTTCGACCTACTTGTCGAGCGGTTCGAGGTAAAGGAGGAGCAGGACAAGCCCATATTCTCGAGAAGGAGCGGCGAGTGCGCCAGCTGCGGCGAACCCTCAGACGACCTAGAAGAGGTCGATGGCATGATGCTCTGCGAGAAATGCCGCCTCGACGAGTAGGCGAAACATTTTTATACACACTTCTTCCCTTTTTTGCTGTATGACCCAAGAGTTCAAAGTCCCTCCAGTCATCCTCAAATACAAGGGGATGTTCGACTGGGACGACCTGTACAACAAGATGATCGCATGGTTCCAGCAAAGGGACTTCGATTTCTACGAGACCCTATACAAGGACAAGCCGCCCGAAAAGGAGCTATCATGGATGGCAGATCGCAGGGTCACTGGCTACTTCCAATACCAAATCAACGTGGAATTCCACCTCTGGGGTTTCACCACCATCGACGTCGTGAAGAACGGCAAGAAGCGCAAGATGAACAAGGGCAGGATGACCATAACCTTCTCAGGCCTGGTCAGGACCGACTGGGAAGGGACTTGGGAATCGAGTCCCTGGCGCAAGAAACTAGAAACCTTTTTTAACAATTATATCTATGACAAGGAAATCAATGCCGTACACCTTGAAACCCTTTATTACATGGTATACAACCTGCACGACAAGACCAAGGAGTACCTGGGGATGTCTACGGCTGGGAGCGCCTACTGAAAAATGGGAGAGAGATTTTTCGTAATCGAAGGCTTGAGCCTCAAATATGACGGCCTGTTCTCAATCAGTGAGCTCTATAAGCTAATAGACGAGTGGTTCCAGAGGCACGGGTACGAGAAGGTGGAGAAGCGAAACGCCGAGCAGGTGCTCGAGACCGGAAAGAACATAGAGCTGGTCATCGAACCGGAGAAGTTCGTCTCAGACTACTTGAAGTTCACCATCAGGCTGAAAATCCTCGTCGAAGACGCAAAAGAGGTGAGGATCGAGCAGGACGGAATCAAGAAGAACATGAACAAGGGCGCTGTCGACATCGGCTTCCAAGGCTTCCTCATCACGGACTGGGAGGGCAGGTGGGAGCAGAAGCCAAGCTACTTCTTCTGGAGAACTATTTTCGACAAGTTCGTCTTCAAGTCCCACATCAAGGAATACGAGGGAAAGCTCGCAACTGACGTGCACCAGCTACACAACGAGCTCAAGGCGTTCCTGAATCTCTACAGGGCGAGGTAGATTGATGCACAACTTTACCTACATCAACACAAATGAAGAGCTCGAGAAAGCAGCACAGGAGTGGTCAAGGCTTCGTGCCATCGGGGTCGACGTGGAGTGCGAAAACAACATGCACCACTACGGCGCCTACATCACGATATTCCAGCTCTCATCAGGCACCAAGCACTGGATAGTCGACGCCCTACGCATGGGCAAGGTTGAAGCGCTGCTCGGGCTGCTCAGGAATCCTGGCGTCCAGAAGGTCTTCCACGACACCAGCTTCGACCTGAGGATCATACACCACCAATACGGCTGCAGGGTGAGGAACGTCTTCGACACCCAGGTGGCCGCCCTGCTCTTGGGTTATGACGACATGGGACTTGGCCCCCTCCTGCAGCGGTTCTACGGCGTCAAGAAGGAACAGAAGATGCAGGTGACAGACTGGACCAAGAGGCCTCTATCTCCCGAGATGCTCTCTTACGCCATCAAGGACGCTATGTACCTCGTGCCTCTCCGGGACAGGCTCGCAAAGGAGCTCAAGGCCAAGGGACGGCTCGGCTGGATGATGGAGGAATGCAGGCACATAGAGAAGAACGACCTCTCACTCCATGAGCCCTCCTTTTGGGACCTGCGAGGCCTAAGGGCTCTATCCGACAGGCAGAGAGCAATAGTCAAGAGGCTTTATGCACTTAGGAATCAGATGGCAAAATCGGTAAACAGGCCTGTGCACTACCTGTTCTCGAACTCCCGCCTCCTTGAATTAGCGACCAACCCTCCAACGCTTGAGCAGTGGCAGAACATGAAGGGAGTGCATCCGGTAGTGAAGCAGCGCGCCAAGAAGCTCTTCGACACTGTCGAGAAGGCCAAGAGGGAACGCGTTACCATCCCCGAGCCTGAGCGGAAGCGGTACACCCCCCAGCAGAGGAACCACCTTAAGCGGCTCTCAGAGGCGCGCGATGCTGTGGCCCAAAGACTAGGCATACAGGCTTACCTCGTGATGTCCAAGGACCAGATGCATGAGATTGTGCAGACCGGCTCCATGAAGCCGCTTCGGAAATGGCAGTATCTTCTCGTAAAAAAAAGGTTTAAATATTAGCGGTTTTGGTCCTTTGCTATGGTAAAATATTTCTTGTTTTCGGAAGGTGATTACAAGCTCACCGACCTCAGGCAAGTCGTCGCGTCCAGGGATGAGCTTTGGTCAGCGCGGCTGTCGACAGGGCTTTTCGGGAGTCCTGGCTGCCCAGCTGGCAATCGTGGCCCGAAAGGCAAGGCTGAGGTGCTGCTCGCGAAGGGCGATGAGGGCTTGCGAAAGCTGGTGCAGCTTGGCTTCATCACATGTCCCGTATGCAAGCCTGAAACCACCGAAGGTTTCTGGCAGGTCGTAGGAGATGCTGCAAAGGAAAGATACAGGATAAGCTCCCTGGAGGAGTTTGTGGACAAGCAGGTGATCGGCTTCGATGCTAGGCATGTTGCTTGGGAGGAGTTGCTACCAATCATCGGCGAGACTCCTGGAAGGCTATACGTTGCTGATACCATCACGACTGATGGTCTCCTGTTTTTCAGGGCCAGGTTCGACAAGCTGGGTTTCAAGATGCCGCCTGCGGGGTATTACGACGCAACCGCAGAAGGGCGCTTCAGGCAGCTGGGATGATGCTTTGGGTTATTCAATCCCGAGCTGTTTATCCAGAGGTGGATTCGAAAAGTATGCCCTCATATTAAATCGAGAATCTGTAAGTTCAATCATCTCGAAGTCTTCGCGTATTATCAATTTAAACTCTTTTCGTGGCAAATATTTCTTCTTGAATCCAGGATAATCCGAAACCGTAAAATCAGCATCCCCCAACTCCGGTCTTGTTGTGTCTGGCTTTCGGATTTTTAACAACTTAAGGTTTCCAGCATTTGTAGCTAATGGTTGGATGTGAAATAATGGGCCTGTTGGCGTTTCCTCAATTACAGAACCTATTCCTTGT
>CAZPJY010000021.1:0-34671 GCA_964587045.1 uncultured Methanosarcinales archaeon | reverse complement strand
CTCCCGGTCTAGCCTGTCCGGGTAGGGTGAAGCCGGGAGCAGTTAAAAAGGTTTCGTTAGATTCAAATACAACAGTCCTTTTTCTCGTCTTTATGGCGACGCCGATCACTCACATTCTGATTGCCGAGATGGCTATGGAAAAACTTCTGAAAGGCAAAGACCGCAAGAGGTTCATAATCGGCACGAGCCTGCCGGATGTCAGGTATCTGGGCTCAGTCACAAGGGATGAGACCCACCCGGTCCATGGTTTCAGCGAGGTCAGGGAAGCCGAATCCTTCCTTTCAGGATACATGTTCCATTCCCTGATTGACAGGGTGAGGAAAAAAGTCCTCCTTGAACATGAGTCGTACAGAAGGGCTGCGGTAGACAGGCTCTCGATAGTCGCGATCAAGTTCATTGAGGATATGCTATTTTATGATGAGGTGCATGACTGGAAAGAGGTATGCTCAATGTTCGATACCATCCTCAATGATGAGGAGCTCTTGGGGATAGACGATGAGCATATCAGGCTATGGCACCAAGGGATCAAGGCATACCTGTCAAGGAAGCCGAATGACGAGTCGAGATCCGGGATTTACAGATTGCTCCAGCTCCCGAAAGGGGCTGATGCCAAGATAAACGGCAAGATAGCTGAACTGGTTGGCAATATGGAGCTTGTGGAAACCCTCAAGCAGATGCCCTCCCTCGTAATCAAGGGGCTCGCAGAGGATAAACTTTAAATACAAGCCGGAATTGACATGCTCTCAGGGGGTGCTCAAATGCCAAAGAACGCGGAAATCTTGTTCCTCGGATCAGGAGGCGACACTTTGGTCGTCGGAAAGCAGCTTCTAGCGTCAGGCGGGATTGTCCTGACTCTTGAGGGGAATCAGTTCGTCATTGACCCAGGACCCGGTGCCGTCGTGCAGGCAGCCAGATACAATGTTGATCTGCGTGCTACAATAGCCCTTTTCATCTCCCACAACCATCTAAACCACACGGGAGGAGTCAACGCTGTCGTGTCAGCGATGACCTACGGCGGTCTGGACAAGAGGGGTGTGCTCGTCGCCAATAAGACGGCCTATAATGGATCTGAGACCTTCGACCCTTTCCTTAACAACTATTACAAAGGCCATTTCGAGAAGAGCATGGCCATCGAGCAGGGCCAGCGGGTCGGCATCAACGAGGTTGAGATCGTCGCCACTCCCACCATGCATGATGACCCTCACGGCGTCGGTTTCATATTCAAGACCAAGGATATTTCGGTAGCTTACACTTCTGACACAGGTCTGTTCCCAGAGCTGGCCAAGAAGTTTAGGGGTGTTAAGGTCCTCATATTGAATGTGAAGAACACTGAGGAAGTGAAAGAGCCCGGCAACCTCAACGTTCTCGACGCGATAGAGCTCGTCAGCCAAGTCAAGCCCAAGCTTGCGATCATCACGCATTTCGGGATCAAGATGCTGAAGAGCGACCCCCTGATAACGGCAAGGCGGATAAGCAAGGAGACAGGCGTCCCTTGCGTTGCGGCAAAGGACGGGCTGCTTGTGAACCCAAAGACATTCTCTACCCAGCTCGTCCGCAGCAAGCCTTAAATATTCCACCCTTTCCTCCCCGAACGCGATGGTAGAATACTACAAGATAACCGGAACCTATACATCCTTCATGGGCGTGGGCGCAGAGAGCGAGCCCATCGAGGAAAAGCAGCAGATAACTGCAGTTGTCAGCCCGGCACACAAGGGAGAAGGCCTCCGATTTGTCGCGAAAGTGATAAAGAAGGATGAGCGTGACGTCGGTGAGGTGGCAATGGTTCGCATCCACGATGACGACCTCGGCGCCCTCCTGGAAAAATCCCTTGAGGGTGGAGGAAAATTCCATGTGAAACAAGGGAAATCACATTTCATCCTGTCAGAACCTCCAAAGGCCTTGTGGTGGGATGAGGAGATCTTTCTCGAGCTTTACACCGGAGCGCATGCGATTACTGGATACTACAACCAGATGATCCACCAGCAGAAAAAGATCATAGATTGGCTAAGCAGGCTTTGACGATGGCAAGATACCTCAGGATCAGTGGCATGTACAAGGTATGGACTGAAAATGCCCGAATAAAGCAGCACATCGATGCGATCATAAGGGTTGGCGAGCCGGCCCACACGTTCGCCTACATAGTCAAGAAGAAGGATCTTGAGCCGAAGACCGGGCAATGGCATGTTGCGGCCTACGACGCTGGGAGGTCGCCCTCACCAGATGACCTCACAGCCCTATTACTTGACGTCTCCGAGACCCTTGCTGGCAAGGTGCTCGAACAATCAGAGCAGTATGGAGGCCCGAATCTCACCTCAAGCCTGATTTGCGATAGCGTTAAGAGAGTTCGGTTCTCTGCTGCGAGGTTCGAGAGCCTCTACAACTCAGTTCTCAAAAAGAATACAGCCAAGATGGATATTGTCACCAGCTTCTAGCCCATGTAGCTGGGACGCTGGTCGATCATCTCCTTCCCCCTAGCTGAGCGGAAGGTAGATTCCACTTCCTTGTAGATCTTCTCGACTTCGGGGGGTGCGGACGGCCGGACCTGGTTCAGCGCTTCCTTGAAATGCTTCATGGAAACCTGTGTTGCCTTCATGTCCTTCCTAAGAGTCAGTATGGCAGCTTCCCTGCATACGGACTCGATGTCGGCTCCTACCAGGTGCTGGGTGGTCTTGGCCAGCTCGTCGATGTCGACGTCCTTGGTGAGGGGCATGTTTTTGGTGTGGACCTCGAAGATCTTCTTCCTGCCTGCCAGGTCAGGTACGGGAGTTAGGATTATCCTGTCGAAACGCCCGGGGCGCAGCAAGGCGGTATCAATCATGTCGGGCCTGTTGGTCGCTGCGATGATCACTATATCGTTTAGGTTCTCCAGGCCGTCGATCTCGGTCAGTAGCTGGTTGACGACCCGCTCGGTGACGTTGCTGTCCTGGCTTACGCCCCTCCTCGGAGCGAGGGAGTCCAGCTCGTCGAAGAATATGATGGTCGGGGCTGCCTGCCTCGCCTTCTTGAAGACCTCTCTTACGGCCTTTTCGCTTTCACCCACCCATTTCGAGAGGAGCTCTGGACCTTTCACGAGTATGAAGTTGGCCTCGCTCTCATTGGCCACAGCCTTGGCAAGCATAGTCTTGCCTGTTCCTGGAGCGCCATAGAGCATGATACCCTTAGGCGGGCTGACGCCCATGCGCCTGAAGGCCTCAGGGTGCTTGAGAGGCCACTCGACAGCTTCAATCAGCTCCTGCTTGACGTCTTTCATGCCTCCGATATCATCCCATTTTACGTCTGGCACCTCGATTAGCACCTCGCGCATCGCGCTCGGGCGGACTGTTCTGAGGGCCTGCTTGAAGTCCTTCATAGTTATCTTGAGCTTCTCGAGGACGTCCTTTGGTATTGGCTCCTCGTCTTTGAGCTTGAGCTGGGGCAGGATGCGTCTGA
Organism: uncultured Methanosarcinales archaeon; assembly: GCA_964587045.1. Classification (GTDB taxonomy): domain Archaea; phylum Nanobdellota; class Nanobdellia; order Woesearchaeales; family CAZPJY01; genus CAZPJY01. The sequence goes on along the minus strand of CAZPJY010000021.1, from coordinate 31,242 downwards.
GCAGAGTCATCGCCGCTTCCTTGGCCAGTGCTGAGAGGTCGGCTCCGACGAAGCCGTGGGTTATCTGCGCAATCCGGTCCAGCTTGACGTTGCTGTGCAGGGGCATGTTGCGGGTGTGGATCTTGAGGATGTCCAGCCTGCCGTCGATCGATGGCACCCCTATCTCGAGCTCACGGTCGAACCTTCCCGGCCTCCTCAGTGCAGGGTCGATGATGTTTGGCACGTTGGTCGCTGCGATGACAACGACTTTACCCCTGGATTTCAAACCGTCCATCAACGCGAGAAGCTGAGCGACGACGCGTCTCTCGACCTCGCCTTTCGACTCCTCACGTTTGGGAGCGATTGCGTCTATTTCATCTATGAATATGATGCTTGGCGAGTTCTTCTCGGCCTCTTCGAAGATTTTCCTGAGGTTCTCTTCGCTTTGGCCGTAGAATTTGCTCATGATCTCAGGGCCGTTTATAACCGTGAAGTTTGAGTTGGTCTCGCCTGCGACAGCCTTGGCGAGCAGGGTCTTGCCTGTCCCTGGCGGCCCGTGCAGAAGGACACCCTTTGGGGGTTCAATCCCCAGGCGTTCGAAGAGCTCCGGGTATTTGAGCGGCAGTTCCACCATCTCCCTGACCTTCCTGGTCTCATCGGAAAGCCCACCTATGTCCTCATAGGTGACCTCAGGCATCTTCTCTTCCTTGACCTCAGTGGCCTCTGGATTGAATTCGACCTGGGTGCGTTCGGTTATTACCAGGGCGCCGGTTTTTGGGTCGGTATTTGTGACGATGAACTTCAGGTCCCCAAGGCCGAAACCTATCCCTGTCTCCCCCAGCATCGAGAATATGTCGTCGAAAAGCGGGTTGCCGCTCATGGCATTCTTCCTTGAGAAGGTGCCGCCCAGGATGACGATGTCTCCCTTGTAGACTGCGCGGCCCAGCAGGCCCTGCTTGAATATCATCGGGTCGGCCTTGACGATGATGCCTTTCCTTGCCGGGGCGATTGAGACCTTCTTGGCCTCCTTGATCTCTGCCTTCCTGACTTTTACGAACTCTGAGATGCTGGTCTTTGCGTTGCGGCGGATGATTCCGTCCATCCTTATGATGCTGAGGCCTATGTCGCCGGGGTAGCTCCTGTCGACGATGGCCACGGTCTTCCTTTCGCCTTCGATCTCGACGAAGTCCCCTGGCCTCAGGCCTATTGAATGCATCTGATTGGAGTCTATCCTAACAATGCCCTTATTCACATCATCCTGTATGGCTTCAGCAACCTTGAGGGTTAGGTCTTCCATGAGAATCCTACTTGCTTTTCACTGTTGGGAGCTGGATTGGTGGGGGCAGCCCTATATCCCTGGACATAACCAGGGCCTGCAGGGTGCACCTCGAAAGCGCGTTGTTGAGGGCCTCCTGCGCGATCTCTGGCGGGACCTTCTTGTCCTTGCCCCAAGCGGTCACTGCGCTCTTGACTTCCTTCTCTGCACCTACGTACACCAGGTTCCCTTCGATCTCGATAGAGCCCAGCTTTGGCTCGTAATTGGATTTAAACGAGAAGGTAATATTGAGCGCATCCTTCTTGCCCTTCCCGGTTCCTATCTCCGAAGGCTTGACATCCTTGAGATTGATGTTGTTCTGAATCTTAATCTGGCCTTTTAAAGGCTTGATTCGCTTCGCGTTGAGCTTTGTGAAGTTGATGGACACTATTGTCATTGGGTTTCCCTCCTCTAATTGATATTTCGGGAGAACTAAGTGCATTATTTAAAACTTTTGTTGGGCGGATATGCTCTTCACAGCCCTCCTGTCACCGCTAATCTTGGCCAAATCCTCAGCAGAGATGCCGGTTGGATAGGTCCCTGAGAAGCATGCGTCGCAGAAGGTGTCCAGTCTTGGCACACATTTTCCCAAGTCTTCAAGATTCTGGTATATCAAAGCGTCTGCTCCCAGTTCCTCCTGGATTTCGGGGATGCTCTTCTTGGCTGCGATCAGTTCGCCTTCGGTGGACATGTCAATGCCATACGGACAGGTGTGTTTGATAGGGGGTGCGGACGAGCCCAGGTAGACCTCCGTTGCCTCTGCTTGACGGAGCTTGCTTACCAGCTTCTTGCCGGTCGTGCCCCTCACGATGCAGTCGTCAATGTCGAGGATTTTCTTCTTAAATACCACAGCCTTGTCCACATTGAGCTTGATGTCCACCATGAATTCCCTGAGCCACTGCTGGGCCATGATGAATGTCCTGATTACATAGTTGTTCTTGATGAATCCCTGCCTGTAAGGGATCATGCCGAAGTATTTCGCTGTGGCCCTGGCAGCGTGGGTGGACGTGTTCGGTGTGTCGATTACCACATCAGGCATGATGCCAGCCTCCTTGACCCGGTCCGCCAGGTTAACTCCCATCTCATGCCTGGCTTGGGAGACGCTCTGGCCATCAATCACCGAGTCTGCGAGCGCGAAGTAGATGTATTCGAAGATGCAGGTGTGCAGGCCCTTCGATTGGGCCACCTGGCGGTGGAGGGAGTTGCCGTTCTCCTTGACCAGAACCGCTTCCCCCGGCTTCAAATCCCTCAAGACATCATAGCCCAAGGTGTCAAACGCCCTGGATTCCGAGGCGAAGGCGTGGCTTATGGCTTCAGTAGACTCTTTCTTTCCCCAGATGAGTGGCCTTATGCCATAAGGGTCGCGGAAGGCCAGAAGGCCCTTGCCCGCGATGCTTGCAATCACCGAATATGCGCCCTGCACCCTTTTCATGAGGTTTCCTGTGGCCTTGAAAATGTCATCATCGGTCAGCTCCTCGATGTCCAGCAGCTCGTCTGGGGAGTCCAGCAGGTCCATCAGCGTTATGTTGGGATCGGCCTTAACTCGCCTCTTGAAGTCCCGCTTTATAAGCTCGTTGTTGAATATGTGAAGGATCGTCTCCAGATCGCATCCTGGCGCTATGCGCAGCTCCTTTTCAAGCTGGCCGTAGTTGGTGACGTTGCCGTTGTGCGCCATCGCTATTCCGTATGGGGCTTGTAGCAGGAAGGGCTGGGCGTCCCTTGCGAATCCCTCACCGTGGGTGACGTATCTTACGTGGCCTATACCCTGATGACCGGGCAGGTCTTTTGGGGTCTTTCCCTTGAAGGCGTATTCTACCAGTCCGGTGTTCTTGTGGTCGTAGAAGCGCTTACCATCCCATGTCACCATTCCGGCAGCATCCTGTCCGCGGTGCTGCAGGGCGAGCAGTCCTACGTAAAGTTGCTTGAACACCTCATCGTTCGGTGTGATTACCCCTAGAATACCGCACATGGAATAGTGTGTATGGAGGTGGTATAAATATCATTTGGTGAGGCGTTCGAACTCATGCGCGTACATCTCTGCAACCTCGCTGCGGTTGATGACAATCATGTTCTCATCATTGGAATAGAAGCCGCTCCATGTTGGGTTGGCGGACCCGGTCACGACAACGTCATCCACGATGAATACCTTGTGGTGCATGAAGCCCTTGTCTTTGAGCTCGAGGACACTGAACGTGTCGTTTACCAGCGGGACCGCGGAATAGCTCGCGCCTGCCCACCTCCCCTCAACCACTCCCCTAACCTGTAAGCCTCTGCCCTTTGCCTCGAGCAGCGCAGCTGCCACCTCTTTGTCGGTAAATGAGAAGGCCATGAAAAGCACTCTTCTCTTTGCTGCTGATATCAGCTGGACCAGAAGGTCGTGGCAGGCATCTTTTGGGCAGAACATCAGGTACCAAACCATGCCGTCAATTATGAACTTGGTGTTCTCGCTGTCTCCCTCCCCATTCCAAAGCTCGCCGAACTCCTCTGCGTAGCTTTGCGCAATCACCTTCGACCTTATGATCAGCATGTTGTTGTGGTTTTCATGCAAACCCCTCCATGTCGGGTTGGTCGAGCCGGTTATCACAGTACTGTTGTCGAGGATGCAGTACTTGTTGTGCATGTAGGCTGGGTTGGTGTCATTCCTTATCACCATTCCCAGGTCCTTGTACTGCCCCTTTTCCACAACTATCCTGTAATCTGTCCTGTTCAGCGCTTGCCCTATCTCGTTGTCCAGCTCGAAGAGTGCGCAATCGGCACGTTCGGCTGCCTCAATCTCCTGCAACATGGGACCGAGGCAATCAGGGCAGAAATAGACGGAGACCTCGACACCGTCCTCACTGGGCGGCTCCCTGTAGGGTTTGTAGTTGCCGAAGGTCATATAGGAAAAAGACGCGGTGAGTAGGACGATTAAAACCAGGGAGGCGACCTTCATTTGTCACATCCCGCGGACGCGCAGTTTTAACTCTTATCCAATTCCTGCCGGAACCTATCCGCATGGATTCCTCAGAAGCTTCTCAGAACAGAGATCATCACAGCATATGCGGATCAGGTGTTCCTGCTTGACGCTGCCCCTGCCCAGCTCCATGGTGTTAAACATCTCGTCCACACCGCAATTAGGATAGCATGGCGGTGTCAGGTCTGTGATCCTCTTGGCCAGGAACTGGTCAACGAAGAACTGGCACTGGTTCGGTGCGTCCTTGACGCTGACAGCTAAGGTGATAATTATTGTGTCCTCTTCGGCCGTTGGGCATAGCTCATTCCAGGATGTGCCTTGGATATCCATGATTGTGTCTTGGTAGAACGATAGCTTGTCTATCCTGTAGTTCCATGGGGAGTCGGCCTTGTAGAGGCTTTCGTTTGCGCCTTCGACGCCCATTTTCTCATCTATTGTGGTGTTGACCAGCGTTACGAGCGCAAGCACTAGTCCCAGGCCAATCAGTATTCCTACAATCATCAGTATGTGTTCTGTGCGTACCAATTTTCCAGTTTAGTTTTGCTTCTCACAATCGAAAATATTGTTTGGGGATACTCATTTGAGATGTGTGACAGAAGAGACCCTGTCTCCCCGCAGGAATTACGTTTATTATGGTATTTAATCCTATGGATTTTGCAGTAGGCCTCACAGTCGCTGATTAGGATCTGGGTCATGAGATGGATGCCTTTTGGCCTATTGCAGCTTATGCCTGCCATCTTGGATATAAGGAAGGCGGCCTCGCTATCTGCAGGCCAGGCTGGGATGAATATCTTCCCGTTGTCTCCTTCGGTTATCCTACAGCCGACATCCTTTAGTATCTGCCTGAGCAGGTGGAGGCATGCTTGGCCTACTGCTGATCCGTCATCTTCGACAGTGATTATGTCCTCGCGGCTGAAGGTTCCCCTTTTCCTGATTTCCCTCTTAACTCTTTTTTCTAGCAGCTTGGAAAAGCATCTGCCGCAATATGTAAGCCGGGTGTACTTGGGAAAAACAGTCGCCTTGCTCCCGCATGCACATCTCATGAAGAACAAGAATGGAACATCATTAATAAAGATTTTCCCGCAATATTTCACCCTTGTTCCTCAAGACAGTGTAATAGGTCAAGGGCATTATTCTAAGAGGGGGGTTTTGTGAGATGGGATACATCAGACAGCCGTCAACGAAAATGTGGCGCGCACCGTAAGTGTGCAGCAACTCATGGAGGATAACAAGGACTGTCTCTTCAAGGTTCGGCTGCACTTCTATGAGCACATTGTGGGTTTTGAAATCTGATAATCCGGCCATGCTCTTTTCAACAGAGTCCTTCTTGGAGCAGATTGAAGACCCTTTCACTATCCCCCAATCCTGTGAAGTGAGAATTATGTGGTGGTAGGCAGAGTCTTTGAGCATCATGTCCAGGTTGTTTCCGAAGGATGTTAGCGAGATATCGCTCTCCAGCTTGACCTCGACGCTCTTCTTAAAATCGATGTAGATCTTGAACTTATCTTCGAGGATCTTGGCAGCCTCTGTTAATACTGTGTTTGCATAAGCTTTTTCGACCTCGTCAAGGCATACGAACGCGGAAACGCAAAGTGTGGAGTCATCCTCTGCGGTGTTGGTTCTGGAGTACCTAAGTGGCATTCCGATTCTTGAGGTTATAAGTTCAACCTTTGAGTCAACACTCCTGTTAGGAATGGTAAATAAAACGGTGTCTTCTGGTGTGAGCTCTAAGCGTCTCATCACCTGTTCTGTGATAAGGGCTCCGAGAGAATCAAATGACATTTCTGTGTTATACACCCCTACTGTTCCATGAGGTCCTATCACGCCGAGTATTTTTTTCTTTTTATCATACAGGTCCCACGATGAGACTACGTACAATTCATGTTCATTTTCGAAGGCTCCCCTGACACCGTATGAGTAGTCGTCTTTAAAGAAATTCGATGTGGGATGGATATCTTGATATTCTTTTATTGTCAGCTTGATGCCGAGGTCCTTCAATCTGTGATTTGCGTTATTGATGCCCGGCCCTATGGTCGTGGCGTGAATATCATAGGCTAACCCTACATCGATTTCCCGAGCTGAGGTCTTGAGATATTGTCCTGTGTCATTGTTGATTCCTTCCCATATTGCCTTGGCTTCGCCGAACTGGGTGTCAATGCTGAAAAGGTTGAATGGATTTGTGTTTTCGATTAATTTGACCCTTCTTTCTAAATCCGTCTCAAGGCTATCAAGCTTCGTTGATTTTCCGGGGTCTTTTTGGTATTTTTCCAGCATCCTGACTTGGTACTTTGTAGCCAATAGGTAATCTGAGGTATGCTCTTTTACCATGTTCCCTGTGAAGTACGCGGCAACGAATGGAAGTGATATCACGGTCCCGTAGGTAAGTCTTTTGATGAATTTCTTACAGTTGTCCTTGAACGCCTCAAAACGGGTTGGAAACTTATAGGTATGCCTTTTCCTATGTTTCATAAGAGATTGTTGGTAGTGACAGTATATAAATCTTTCGTTTTTTAACCACTAATTGGTAGTAAAAAATTATTGTCAATTTTGCATCCCAAGAATTCATCGAGGATAAGTAATGAAATTACATTTTTTGTTACTACTTAATAATGCTAATAAAAACGAAAAGTATAAATATTAGTTTGTTTCTACTTGATAATTATAAACAGGGATAACTCTCTAACAGTGATTATGATCACCTCTTTTTCCCCAGCAAGGACTTCTTGCCTCGTGCGAGGAGTCCTTGCCAGGGTTTAACTCATACCCTTCTAAGAGATTTGGTCACCTTCAGAAGGGGAAGAATCATTAAAGGGAATATAAGGAACACATAGGTTATGGGCAGCACCAAGAGGACAACGCTCGCTACGAGCTGGAGGATGATCCCTCCAAGCGGTATAGACGTCCTAAACGGCCCATAGAACTTCTGTTCTTCGCTCCTTGTAGTGACCCTGAAGAAATAAGAATCAGCAGTGGGCTCAACAAAAGCGAACCCGATCCTAGCAACCACGAGGAGGGAGAGGGTTAGCACGACGTTGTTTAGGAATATCGTTGAAAGGAAAGCTAAAAAACTCATGACGCTCATGATAATCAGGCCATAACGGAGATATTTCTTGACGCCGGAAGTTTCCTCTTGTTTTCCAATAAAATATTCGAACATTATAAGAGGAATCTTAGTTGCGAAGAGGTATAAGCCAACCCACAAAACCGAATAGCCTGATGATATGATATAAAGCGGAACAAAAATATAAGTTATGCTCATCTCCGCCCCCAGCGAAAGGTTGATAGTGAATATCTTGAAAAGCTTCTTGTTGGATAGGAAATCGTGCATGTTCTTCCTGATATCCTTGTCCACTGTCTTGCTTGGCGGATCCTTGATGTTGACCCGCATCGCCCACCACATCAAGATTGCTATAACAATGAAGAGGAATGAGACGAAGAACACGGCATTGAAGCCGTATCTGTCGCTCAGGAAGCCAGCTACGAGAGGCCCGACCATCCAAGCGATGTTGAGGGTTGTGAAAATCAAGCCTTCATTCTTCGGGATGTTCTTCTTGGTCGATAAATCGCGAAGCACGATTCCGCGGCTTCCTACCCGCAGCACCCATCCGGCCATCATGATGAGGGCTATCGTCATGAAATGATATATGTCATCAGTGACCATGAACATGAAATACGAGAATCCAAGCATCGCAAGCGACGTGACGTAGAGCTTGCTTGCCTGGTTCTTCTGGAAAAGTGGGATGAAGTAGAAGTACATTAGAAGCATTGCTGCCTTTAGGATGCTCGATACAAAGCTTACCATAGCGTCAGAGTTAACGAAGCTATTGATGAACAGCGCCCATATAGTATCGACATAGGCGACTGCGAATGACGCTGTGATTACGACCAGAGCAAATTCCCCTACCTTGAAAGGGTGGTGCCTTTCGAGCATGAACATTGAATGGGGCATGAGCTACTTACCTACAAGGCCAATAATAAGATTTTATAACAACTCTTCAGTAGCCACGTCGTGCGTTTTCCCTTTCTCGGACAATTTGCTCGGCTCGGCTCTTGAAGAAATTGACGAGAGACTTTTCCAGATTCTTCCCCGACATCACTTTAGCCCTATCCTCTTCGTCCAGGAGTTCCACGGTCTCTTTGAAGTCTTCCATGCTTGAAATCTCTTTAGGGTCAAGGAGTGTCTCAGGGCCTGTGTTCGAGAGGCTCTTGACAAAACCCATCACTTTGTCAGCTTCTGTGGCAGCTTCAGCGAGCTCATCGTAGAAATTTTTCGGAGAACCCCTCCTGCTGCTGTTTTCGAAAACGCCTTCATAGGTCCGGGATTCCAGGTCGATGCCCCCATATCCGGCGATGCCGCCCATCTGGTCGATTAGGTCCGCAATGGTCTTGACCTTCTCGTGCAGAACGAAGTAGAAGTCCTCCTTGGGAAAGCGGAGATCCCTTGGGTCTAGCCAGCGCAGATAAGTGATGGCAGCCTCTGCGAGGCTCTTGAAATCATAAGGCATCACTATCTTCTTGTGGAAAGAAAGCAGTCTGATGTTCCAGGTCTTGCTTTCCTTGTCATAAACCTTCCTGGCGAGCCTTCTTTCCTCGTCTGACAGGAGCAGGGGGATGTCCGACTCTATATCGAGTTTGAGAATCTTAGCGCGGGCTATGTACTGTTTTTCCCTTGATTTCTGATAGTTCTGCAGATCATTTCCGATCGCCACCGCCTCTCGGTTGAACCTCTGTATTGAGAAGAGGGCCTCCAAATTGTCAAGGGCTTGCTGGAGATTATACACACCTGTTTCATGAGAGTATGAATTGGCCAGTTCCTCAGTCAGCTTGGATTCCAGCTGGTCGGCTAGCTTCCGGTTCTCTTCGGTCCATCCGCTCCGATCCAGTGAATTTGCGAGGTGATGGGCCGACATGATATAGTCTCCTTTCTCTAGTGAATACTGCGAATTTTTCACCGGGTCATATCTGGCACTGAGCTCTTCAGGTCTCTTGATGAAAGGCACGAGCTCCTGCCATAGGTTGTGTGGATCGGTTGCTTCTGCCATTTTAGTTATAAGCTTCCGGATTGAGACCGTTGATGTCCTTTCCGGTCTCGTTGTAGCTTTCTACCGTCTTATTGTAATCTTCAATCAGCTTGTCGATTCCCGCAAGGAGATTGTTTGCTCCTCGTTGGATGACATTCATTTTTGATACGTAAGTCTGGAGGTCCTCGAGGAGCCCTTTGGGAGCATTGTCATCCTCCGACATGTAGGTTATCTTGCAGAGCTGTTCGCTGACGCACTTGGCCGCGTCGCTGTAATTTTCGACCGCTGTTTTAAGCATCCTCAGGCAAGCCCCTTCCTTTTGGAGGTTGAACTGCCCTTCGAACATGTCAGTCAGATGATCAGCGATCATAGCTTTGTGAAAGGTCGACTCCTCAAAGCCGTTCTGGACGAGGTATCTCATGATAGACCTCTCCTGGATCGGGATGTTTGCAACAAAGTCTCTGTCCTCCATCTTGAGTTTGAACATCTCAATGAATGGCTTCGCATGCTCGTCATTTTCGAACCAGAGCTGCAGCCAAGCCTCCTTGTATGGGAATTCTCTTGGGTTGCTTGCGCTACTTTCCCTCCTGAAGCTTTCTAACTCCTTGTGAAGGACTGGGAACTCGTCTAGGTGAATTAGATTGCCGTCCCCTTTCTGGCCGTAGACGGTTACCTTATAATCTGCGTACTCGAAATCCGCGTCAAGCACTTCGAGGATGACCTTGTCGATCAAGCATTCGAATCCATCCTCCTTAGCAGTAAGGATCGAGTTGATGACTGCTGGGTTGCCCAGAACATTTCGTTTGGCATAGAGGTCTTTCACCTTCTCTTCGCCGGCTTCGCCGATGTTGCGACCGAACCAGACGTCATAAGTAATAATTGGGTCTTGTTTTAGCATTTTGGCTTCACCGGGTCTTTTCTATGAGCGCGTCAATTGTTTTGTTCTTGAGATCAATAGCCCTAGCAAGCAATTTTCTCTGGGAATAGAAAAATTCGACCTCGAAGAAGAACTTTCTAATTTTGCCCTTGTCATCGTAATTTTCTTTTGAGTTTTCGATGGCATCCTCTAACTCTGAATATACAGGTTTTATCTTATTGTAGTAATCCATCAGGATTCCTATATCCGGCCGCTTGATGTCTTTTGGTTTTTCTTTTAGGAATACTATGTCACTGGAATACGCGACAATCTCCCTATCAACTTCGGCTTCTGAGCCCTTGCTATACCTTTGGACACGCTTCTTCCACACATCACGCCTGATATTATTATCATCTATTTTTTTCAGAATCCGCAGATAGATTAGTTTTTGATATTTTTGTTTATTCATTTTTTCACCTGATTTATGATAGTGTCGGAACCAGACTATATAAATCTTTCGATTATTCATCACTCTATAGTAGTTAAAATTTATCTAAATTTCCCAAAAGCTTTATATCTGTGTAAATTCAACACTAATTCGGATGGACAAGGTCATAAAGGATGCCAAGGAGTGGAAGGAGGAAGACAAGCGATTCAAGCGTCCTCAAGTCACTGTCGACATCATAGTCTTTACAATCAGGGATGATGATCTGAAGGTTCTGCTAATCAAGCGAAAGGGTTACCCATTCATTGACTACTGGGCGATCCCAGGGGGATTCATAAAGATGGAGGAATCCCTCGACGCCTCAGCCCTCCGGAAGCTCAAAGAAGAGACCGGGGTAATGGATGTCTATCTAGAGCAGCTGTACACTTTTGGGGACCCCAAAAGGGATATCAGGGGAAGGATTATCACTGTGGCCTACTACGCTCTCGCAGATGAGGCCCGCTTCAAGGTACAGAAATCCATTGATGAGACCAAATGGCATTCTGCATACAGCCTCCCCAAGAAGATGGCATTCGATCACGAGAAGATAATCTCATATGCGCTCGAAAGGATAAGGAACAAGGTCGAATACACGACAATCGCTTTCCAGCTGCTTCCGGACATGTTCACCTTGACGGAGCTGCAGAAGGTCTACGAGATAATACTCAACAAGAAGCTTGACAAACGCAACTTCAGGAAGAAGATGAAATCAATAGGCCTTGTCGTCGAGACCAATGAGACCAAGATGGAAGGAGCGCATAGGCCTGCTAGATTGTACACATTCTCGAAGCGACGCATGGACTAGCAAAGTTTTTTATAGGGTCAGCTAAACCCTTGCTCGCATGTATGAGCTGATTATAACAGAAAAACCGAAGACCGCGGCGCGCATCGCTGAAGCTCTTGCCGACGACAAACCGATCAAGAAACTAAATAAGAAAATCCCTTATTACCAGCTCAAACACAAGGGAAGGGAGATTGTGGTCGCCTGCGCTGTCGGACATGTGTACTCTTTGGACGAGAAGAAGAAGAAAGGATATTCGTACCCAGTCTTCGAGATAATATGGAAACCCGCATACCTCGTCAGCAAGGATTCTAAGCACACCAAGCCCTACATAGACACGATTAAGCTGCTCAGCAAGGGAGCAGAAACAGTTACCATCGCAACAGACTACGACATTGAGGGCGAGGTAATCGGGCTCAACTGCGTAAGGTACGCCTGCGAACGCGGTGACGCCCACAGGATGAAGTTCTCAACACTAACCGCGCCTGACCTGGTAGAGGCTTTTGACAACGCGTCAGACCATCTTGATTGGGGGCAGGCAAAAGCCGGCGACACGAGACACAGGCTGGACTGGTTCTATGGGATTAATCTCTCAAGAGCCCTCATGCAGTCATACAAATCGAGAGGGGGGTTCAAGGTGCTCTCCTCAGGCAGGGTGCAGGGACCGGCCTTGCGCATACTGGTGGAGCGCGAGAGGGAGATCATGGCCTTCAAACCCGTGCCGTATTGGGTGGTAAGGCTAGCAGGCCTCCTCAAGGGAAGCGAGCTGGAGGCTACCCACGAGGAGGGCGACATCTTCGACAAGTCAAGGGCAGAAGAGATTAAAACCAAGGTCGAGGGCAACAACGGAAGCATCTCATCGATTAAGGCGACCCAGTCAAACAAGTCACCGCCGTTCCCATTCGACCTGACTACTTTGCAGGTGGAGGCCCACAAGGTCTTCGGGATATCCCCAAAGGATGCCCTGTCAACGGCCCAGTCCCTCTACACAGAAGGGCTCATATCCTATCCTAGGACATCCTCCCAGCAGCTCCCTGAAAAGCTGGGTTACAGAAAGCTCATCGAGGCTCTCAAGAGCCAGGAGACCTACAGGGAACATGCCGGGAAGCTGCTCACATCCGCCGAGCTCAAGCCCAACAACGGAAAGAAGACAGACCCTGCCCATCCTGCGATATACCCAACCGGCCTGGTTCCAAAACACCTCAATCCATATGAGCATAAGATTTACGACCTTATAGTCAGGAGGTTCCTCTCAACTTTCGGGACCCCCGCGGTGAGGGAGACGGTCCAACTTCTCATCGGCGTCAACGGCGAGAACTTCATAGCCAAGGGAACGAGAACCATTGAGGAAGGCTGGTTCGAGTACTACAAGCCCTACGTGAAGCTGGAGGAGGTCGAGCTCCCCTCGGCAGCCGAAGGCGATCCGTATGATGTCAAGGATGTGCAGGTAATTGACAAGGAGACACAGCCTCCCAAGAGGTTCACCGAAGCCTCGCTCATCAGGGAGCTCGAGAAAAGGAACCTTGGCACCAAGGCGACGAGGGCGGCTATCATAGAGGCGCTGTACCAGAGGGGCTACGTCTCTGGGTCATCAATCCAGGTCAACCAGTTCGGCCTGAAAATTTTTGACACTCTCCAGCAGTTCAGTCCTGAGATCGTCGATGAGGAGCTGACACAGCACTTCGAGGATCAGATGGCAGCCATAGAGCAGTCGAAGGCAACCCCTGAGGAGATTCTGACCGAGGCAACCGAAACCCTGAACAAGATACTCAAGAAATTCAAGGAGCAGGAAAAACAGATAGGCGAGCGTCTGAAGGAGGCTGACCAGGCAGCAAGGGAAGAGGCGTCAAGGATAGGGCCCTGCCCTGTCTGCAAGCAAGGCACTTTGAGAGTGAAATCATCCCGCAAGGTAAAGTCCCGCTTCGTCGCCTGCGACCGCTATCCCGACTGCAAAGCGATATACAACGTTCCCAACACTGGCACCCTCAAGGCATCCAAGAAAGAATGCAAGCACTGCGGTTTCCCGACCGTGCTAATCTCGCGCGGCAGGAGGACCCAGGAGGTCTGCATCAACCCCGACTGCCCCGGCAAGGGGGTCAAGGATGAGGAAGTCAAGAAGGAAGTGGATGAGGTCAAGAACGGTGTCGTCGAAAAGGAATGCCCGAAGTGCAAGAGCAAGCTGGTCATCAGGACCTCTGTGTACGGCCAGTTCTACGGGTGCTCCAACTTCCCCAAATGCAGGTATACAGAAAAGCTCAATGACGGTCCCTTAAAGGAGGATTTTTCTTCTTCTCAAAAAGGGTAAGGACGCTCCTTCCCAGAATCTCGTTCTTCTTCTTCAGCTCGGCGACATCTTTTTTGAGCTGGGCGTTCTCATCTTCAATCGCCTTGAAGCGCTTGATGAAGTAGTTGACCCACTTGGCCAGCTTCTCCTCCTCTTCCCCTAGCTTCTTGAGCTCAGAATCGACATCCATACCAACAATGTTTGCGAGATTCCTATAAATACTTTTGGGAGAGAAAGCTTAAATAACCCATGCATAACAGTATCCTTATGATAGTAAGGATTGACGACAAAAAGTTTGAAATCAGCGACCTAAAGCTGGAGAAGTTCACAAGGGAAGTCTATAAGTACAAGAAAAAACTTTCTGAAAAGAAACTGCTTCTAGTTGCGGTCGCTGAGATCGGCACGGCCCAGATAAAGCTCGACAACTACGAGTCTGAATTCAGGATCAGGCACAGGCAGGGGAAGCTCTCCAAGCAGGAAGGGTTGGAGCTTGCTCACTTCCAGGAGAAGATACGTGAAAAGTGCAGGAGCGACCTTCATAAAATCCTCCGCAGAGCAGGCGTATAGCTTTATATAACTTTGATGTTTCTCGGACCCGATGCGACTCGCAGCCCTGATGATCATGCTTGTACTTGTCCTGCCGACGGCATCGGCTTACCACATGATGCTGATAGCTGTCACTGAGGAGAACGGCGAGTTCGTCGGGAGTCCTGCGGACGTGACCCTCGATGTCATACCGGGCATGGGGAGAGTGTACATAGACACTTACCCCCTTTCCAAGTTCGACACGCAGATATCCACAAGACTTGCGCGTGACGTGGCATGCACGTATATAGATGAGGACTGCACGGACAAGGATTTCATATACACTCTAAGGAGCCAGTCGTCCATCATAGGCGGGCCGTCGGCAGGCGCTGCAATCGCTCTCCTGACAATTGCCTCGCTGAAGGGCTGGGAGCTTCCCCTTGATGTTGTGATCACAGGCACAATCAACTCGGGGGGTGTGATAGGACCAGTCGGCGGAATCGACGCCAAGATCCGCAAGGCAGACGAGCTGAACTTCTCAACCATATACGTGCCTGCTGGAGAGTTCCTAAAATCTGACATTTACAAGGCGATAAATGCCGGTAACGAAACCATAAGTATCAAGGTGAAGGAGGTCGACGACATAGGAGAGGTCCTCTATGACCTATACGGTTTTGAGCCTGAGAAAGGAGAGATCAAGATAGATCCCGGCTACGAGCGCATAATGGGTGAGATAGCATCCAAGATGTGCAGCAGGACAAAGAGTCTCTTGGAGGAGATAGGGGGTGATGAGAGCTACGAGGCTCAGAAGGCACGCAACTATTCCCAGCGCGCAGATGAAACCGACGGCCTTTACTATACGAAGGCGAGCTTCTGTTTTACAGCAAACCTCGATGCCAGGAAAGTGCTGCTGATGAACATATCCGACAGCTACGCTGACCAGCTGATGTCCTGGCTTACTGACAAGATAGCAGACTTCGATTCAAGGATTGGCAACTACTCTCCGGACACGCTTACAGACTTCCAAACGGACATAATTGTCAGGTCGCGCCTGTCTGAGGCGACGAAACAGCTCGATAATGCATACATAGCAAAGGAGGAAGGCGATGGGCCCGGAGAGAGGACGTCCCTGGCTCAGGGAATAGAGAGGTACTACTCTGCCCTCTATTGGGGGGACTTCTTTTACAACGATGACGACAAGCTGGTCGACCTGACAGTCCAGGAGGATACATGCTACCAGAAGACCCGGGAGGCCGAGGAAAGGTACCAGTACCTGAACATGTTCCTGGGGATCCATCCGGAATCTATTGAAGAGTCATTGACCCATGCCGTTGAGCTTTCCCAGTTGGGGGAATACGGGCTGTGCGTTTTCGAGGCCAGCAAGGCAAAGGCCGAGTCTGACATCATGCTCTCACTCATGCAGCTCGATGAGGCGGACCTATCCGACCTGCTCGATGCAAAACTCGAGGTTGTGGAAAGGAGCATAGGAAGGCAGATTGCAAAGAAGCCTTTCCCCATAATCGGCTATTCTTACTACGAGTACTCGAAATCACTCAGGGAGGACCAGCCCTACCTTTCTCTCCTATTTGCAGAATACGCGCTTGAGTTCTCCAACCTCGATGAGTACTTCCCCCCAAGGCCGAAGCTCATGATGGGATATTTCGAACGCGGAGTCCTGATATTCCTGCTGGGTGGAATCACTGGGGCAGCGGCCGCTATACTCTTGTCTCGTCGACGCCGTTGAGGTTCTCAAGGATGTTAAGGTAGGTTATGAAGAGGTTCTCCTTCAAAGGATTGTTGAAGATACGCAGCGCGAGATCCCTCCTCTTGCGCTTGAAGAAGGTCTGGCCCAGCTCGTAACCCATGATATGCGCCAGATCCCTGTAGGGTTGCATCAGGCTCTCGTTTTGGAAAAACAGGGGCATCACATCGTCAGGCACGTCATTCTCAGGAGTTGTATAAACCACCGCGCTCATGAACTCAATTTGATTGTAATAGCCGTCAATCAGGCTTTTCTGATAAGGGTCCTTTTCATCAAGCGATTCGATCTTAATAGGCCGCCTCCAGGGTTGGATCACCTTTGAGCCGTAGAATCCCAAGGCCTCGTACATTATGACTGCCCATAAGCAATCACCCTTCCTCGACAGGTTGGAGAAGTCGTTCGGCGCGTTCAGGTTATGGCAGAAATGCGTGGCCTCCTCTGCGATGTCTGATTTCCTCAAATTGTGAATGTATACCACATTGACGATGGGGGAGTAGAAGCTGCAGCCCTTGTCAAACTTTTGCGAAAGGACACCCCGTTCTTCATCAGGCAGGGACTCCAACACACTCTCGATATTGAATCCTTCTTCCCTGTTGACGAAAATCCTTGGAACTTGTTTTTCCGCTCGGACCATCAGTTCGGTCCTGCTGAAATGCTCGAGAACCGGTTTCACATAACCGGAAAGAAAGATTTCCTGGTTCTCTGTTAGACTCATGATGGACTGATAGAACAGGTTTAATTTAAAGATTACTACATGTCAGTTCCTTTGGAAGAGCGTGAGATCGAGCTTGCCGTGTGTGGTCTGCACCACAGGGAATTCTCGCATGACAAAGCGCATCACCTCTTTTAGGAGCCTGATGTTCCGATAGGTCTTTATCTCGACCACGAAGAAGGGCCTGTTGCCTTGGATCCTGTCTGCTGATATTAGGAATGCGCTGGGCGCATATGAGACCAGCCTTGTGAAATGCACTTCCTTGCTCTCTTCACCCTTTAGGGTCCTCTCCAAGAATCTCTTGACTTGTGGGTCTCTGATTTCTTTTAGTTCACTAGGCATCTTTTGATCGAGCATGAAATACAGTTTGTCCTTCCTAACCGGGAAATATCTGAACTGGTCATGCTTTTCCTGGCTCATCTCAGTCGCTCGGGTGAAGGTGATCTGAGCGCTCTGGGACCATCCGCCGTCTGGAAGGCTCCTCTTTCTCAGACGAAGTTTTGGAGTCCTGTTGGAGTAGCTGCTCATGCTGTTGTTAAAATACTTGTCGAAATACTCGATGGCCTGAGGTTTTGGGAGGCCGAATTCCTTGACGACCCTATTTACTACCTTGTCCGGATTTCGGTTTGCCCTGATCAGGAAGCGTGATTCATAATAGGATTCCTTGCCGAAACCCATCTTGTACAACCTGCTCTTGAGGCTCCAGTACCTTGCTTCATGGATGCCGACTTCGAGCCCGGAAACCGCAAGCACCGCGAGAATGAAGCTGGTGGTTGATAGTATCCAGGCAGGGGTCTCAGTGTAGACATGCAGGCCCAGTAGCATCAGGACAGCGTATATGGGATCGTGGACCAGAATGTCTTCTATAAGGCTGGTCATGCCTCCCTTGAAGGTACGCTTGAAATAGTAGCCAATCTTCTTGCGTTCCTTCTCGGGTGTCCTCTTGTACACGTCGTGGGCATCCTTCATATGGCCGGGGAAGAAGCCCAACTTCTCTACTACCGGCCCAGTCCAGGCCAGGATCCAATCCCTTGCGGTCTTTCCAAGCGTCCTGCCAAGAGAACCCCTCATCAGTGTCTCAGCGGCTGCCGTGCCTGCGACATTGATCAGCATCGAGATGAACTCGTCACGACCGAAACGTTTGAACACATCCCAAAAAGGATTTGATGGTACCTTTATTGGTTTGTCAGGATCCTTGAGCGGGTAGATTGAATATTCCATGCACTTATTATTGGTGGTGGATTAAAAAAATGTTTCTCTTTCTTCAAATTGCATTCCCGGACCTATTACGCTAAAGGTAAGAAAAAATCATTTCTTTGGCATATCAAGCTTGATGTGCAGCTCGCGCAGCTGCTTGTCGTCGACAGAATTGGGAGATCCCATCATCAGGTCCTGCGCGTTCTTGTTCTTCGGGAACGCTATGACCTCCCTGATGGAGTCGTTTCCGGTAAGCAGGGCGACCAGCCTGTCCAGTCCGAACGCGATCCCCCCGTGTGGGGGGGCCCCGTACCTGAAAGCGCCCATGAGGAAGCCGAACTTCTCCTCTGCCTGCTCCTTCGACAGTCCCAAAGCCTTGAATATCTTGGCTTGAAGCTCTGGCTCGTTGATCCTTATGGAGCCACCGGCAATCTCGTTGCCGTTCATTACTAAGTCGTAGCCGTTGCTCCTAGCCTTCTCCGGGCTCTTGTCAAGCAGGTGCTCATCCTCCTTCAGAGGCCTGGTGAACGGATGATGCATCGACACCCACCTCTGCTCCTCGTCGCTCCACTCCATCAAGGGGAAGTCGACTATCCATGCAAGCTCAATCTTGGTGTCATCAATCTGTCCCAGCATACTACCAACCTTCAGGCGCAGATTCGCGAGGCTGTCGTTGACCACTTTTTCAGGTCCGGCAACGAACATTAGCGTCTCGCCGTCCTTTGCGCCGAGCTCCTTGATCAGCGCAGCTTCAGTCTTGCCGGCCAGGAACTTGGCGGCGCCGCTCTCGAATTTTCCGCCTTTGACGCGCGTCCATGAGAGGCCTTTTGCGCCGTACCTGCTGACGAGCGTTGTGAACTCGTCAATCTCGTTTCTGGAGAATGAATGTGACACCTTCAGGCATTTGACGAGCTCTGCGTTCTTGAAGATGTTGTAATCGGACTTGTGGGCAGTCCCGGTGACGTCTGCCAGTGGGAGGCCGAACCTCAGGTCGGGCTTGTCAGACCCGTAAAGCGCCATCGCCTCATCGTACGCGATTCTCCTGATTGGGACCTTGATGTCAATGCCTTTTGTCTCCTTGATGAGCTTCTTCATCATGCCCTCGATGACCTTGAACAGGTCTTCGCGCTGGATGAAGCTCATCTCGATGTCAATCTGGGTGAACTCAGGCTGCCTGTCCGCCCTGAGGTCCTCGTCCCGGAAGCACCGGACGATCTGGCAGTAGCGGTCAAAACCAGCCACCATGCAGAGCTGCTTGAATATCTGGGGGCTCTGGGGCAGGGCGTAGAACTGCCCAGCATACTTCCTGCTGGGAACAAGGTAGTCCCTAGCTCCCTCAGGGGTCGACTTGGCTATCATCGGGGTCTCGATCTCGATGAACCCCTCCCCGTCGAAGTAGTCGCGGACGAGCTTGGCAATCTTGTGCCTCGCAATCATGTTATGCCGCATCTGCGGCCTTCTGAGGTCCAGGTACCTGTATTTCAGCCGGACGTCATCGCTGCAGTCGATGTTGTCTTCTATCTCGAAAGGGGGCATCTCGCTCTTGGACAGGACCTCCACCGCGTCGGTGATGACCTCGATCTCCCCTGTGGCCATCTTGGGGTTGACCATGCCTTCAGCGCGGTTCCTGACCTTGCCATGAGCCCGCAGGACGAACTCCCGTCTGATGTCCTCGGCAGCGGAGTGGGCGTTATCGTCATTGCGGGGATCAAAGACTATCTGGGTCAGACCGTATCGGTCCCGCAGGTCGATGAAAATAACTCCCCCATGGTCCCTCCTCGACTGGACCCAGCCGCAAAGCGAGACCGTGGTTCCCACATCCTTGGCGGTTAGCTCACCGCACGTATGAGTTCTAAGGCTGGTCTTCATTTTAATCATAGGATTTCATACTCGTTATAAAAAGATTGCGTCAGAGAATCCTGACTTCTGCCTCGCAGAGCTCCTTGAAGCGCTCAGCATCGCTCTTCCCTCCGACTATAGAGCCCCAATGCATTGGCACTGCAATCTTGGGCTTGAAGGCGTTGCAGGCTTTGGCAGCCTCCTCTGCGGTCATGGTGTACGTCCCGCCGACCGGAAGCATGGCAACGTCGATGTCCTTTAGTTCGGCCATCTCAGGCACCGCGTCAGTGTCGCCGGCGTGGTAGAACCTCTTCCCTGCGACAGTCACAATGTAGCCCACCCAGTTGTTGGCTTTGGGATGGAACTGCTTGTCGAGATTGTAGGCGGGCACGGTCTCGATCTCGATGTCGCCGATCTGGAACTTCTTGCTCGGCGCCACAAGTATGACCTCACTCTTCTTTATGTCTTTTAGCTTGCTCTGGCAGTCGGGAGGCGCGACTATGACTGTGCTCTCATTTGAGAGGTCCCTCAGGTCCTCGATGCTGCAGTGGTCATAGTGGCTGTGTGTGATCAGGATGATGTCAGCTGCCTCAGGCTCATCGACGTTATAGGGGTCGATGTAGATGTTCTTATCTCCCTGTATCTTGAAGCTCGCGTGTCCGAGCCACTCTAATTTCACTTCTCCTAAATCAAGCATGTTTTCCACCTCTTTTGTTGGTTCTGTTGAATTCTCCTGAATCATTGATTCTGGTTATGATAGCACTGAAACATTTAGGTTATCTTGTAACTCTGAGTAATCCTGTATTGGGCCTCCGCAGCCGCTGGCCCAAAGTCCTCACAATCAGGATGATGAAAATATGTGAGTGTCCGGTCATGAAATCATCTCCAATGCGGAAAACAGGGTCTCCTCGTCAGGCGCTATAACCTGCATGCCCACCGGAACGCCCCCAACCTTGCCGGCAGGGATTACCCCGGCGCAGCAGCCCGCCAGGTTGACGGGTACGGTCAGGGCGTCATAGGCGTACATGACCCTCGGGTCAGATATCTCCTCACCCAACCTGTGAGGAAGGATAGGGGTGACTGCGGATACTATCACATCGGTCTTCCTGAAGGCCCTTGAAAACGATTCCGCAATGCTCTTCTTGACCGCGAGGGCCATCCTGTAGTACCTCCCTTTGAATTCCGCCTTCGATATCTCCCTCCCTCCCATGATTCTCCGCAGCACCTCTGGACCGGCGACCTCCTCTATCACCTCGCCATACTTCCTTCCGTCGAACCTCCTCGTCCCGCTGAAGAACTCGACATAAACCAGGGGGTAGTACGCCTGGACTGCGAGATCCACCCCGTCCAGACTCACATCGACCGGCGAGAGGCCTTCCAGCTTGCCATGGATGACTTTCATGATCCTAGGATCATGGCATAAGGCGTCGAGCTCGCCTGATATCCCGAACTTGATTCTACCTCTTTTTGGTATGGTGAGGTTTCCGACCGGGCTTTTGATGGTGGTAGGATCGTTCGGGCTCGGGCCCGCTATTACCTCAAGCACGCGGGCCGCTGTCTCCACATCGCGGCTGAAAGGGCCTATCTGGTCCAGCGACATGGACAGGTCTATCAGTCCGTGCCTGGAGACGCGCCCGTACCTGGGCTTGATTCCGACCACCCCGCAGTGCGAGGCAGGATTCCTGATGCTGCCCCCAGTGTCTGATCCGAGCGCGGCGTCGCAAAGGCCTTCTGCAACGGCGGCTGCGCTCCCGCTCGAGCTCCCCCCAGGTATATGCTCTCTTGCTGCTGGGTTCTTTGACGGGCCAAAGGCGCTGCTCTCGCCTGAGCTGCCGCATGCGAACTCGTCCATGTTGGTCATGCCCAGGATGACCCCTCCTTCGGCCCTGATTCTGGATATGACGTCGGCGTCGAAAGTGCCTATGTATGGCCTCTTCCCTCCGAGCACTTTTGATGCGCAGGTCACTGGGAGTCCTTTGACGTTGATGTTTGACTTGATGGCAAATGCCATACCTGCCAGCTTGCCGTCCGCGTTTTTGGCTTCCTTCTCAGCGTTGGGATTCACATAGAGGAAAGAGTTCGAGTCGCTCTCCTCGATTCGCTGCAGGTATTTTTGGATTTGGTCCATGCTTACCAATTCTTCCTCTCGGCGACAACGGAATGGTCTTTGACCTTGGGTGCGTTTTTGAGCATGAGCTCTGGAAACTCCTTATCCTGGCAAGGCTCGAGCCCTGTCCTGACCTGGGCTTCCCTCTCCAGGCCAGCGGCTTTGTCAGGCTTTACGCCAGCGCGCTCCATGGCAGCCATGAACTCATCCATAATCTCCTTGGCCTGCTTCTTGATATCCTCATTCAAATGGAATCCCTCATCTTCAGGTTGAGGACCAGCTCGTCGATCCGGTTCAGGTCCCACTTGACGCTGTCGAACTTCTTGCGGAGGTCCCCCCTGCGCAGGGAAAGCCCGAGCAGCTGCTCGTACAGGCTGCCTAGGAACTCCCTGACCTTCTTGACAGTGCTGTACTCCTCTCTTATGGCTGAATTCACCGCGAGCCTCACGAGCTCGCCTGAGAGGTCGCAGACCCCTAGGAGGTAGCCCTCTACGTTTGCGTGCAGCTCGTCAGATGTTGGCAGCTTGCCTTCCTTTACGAAGGAGTAGAGTGCGGCTGCCTCGACGTACTCCTGAACCGCTACCCGGTAAGAACCGCTGTCCTGATTGTCGTACTTGGCCACGAAGGCCTTGTAGGAGCTCTCCAACGCCTTTCTGGACTCTGATGCCGCATTCATATCCTTTCGGTGGACCTGGAATATCATCTGCTTAGAGAGAGTCAGGATGTCCCTGGAATCTCTTATGAGCCCCTCCCTTTGCTGTTCTGCCTCGTCAATCTGCTTTCTCAGCTTTGAGAAATCTTCCTTGTTAGCCTTTTCCATCATACCCCCTCAGTCAGTGAAAGCCGCTGCATTTAAAAGATTTTGCCTTCACGTGAATCGTAACATTTATATACCTTAGAAGCCAGTATTCGACTGAATGGCATCCGCGTTCAGGGACATTATAGTCTTCTTCGACAAGATAGGCGTCTATGATGTCGTTCTACCTTTCCTACTCGTGTTCACGATAGTCTTTGCGATTCTTGAGAAGACGAAGGTGCTCGGGACCGACAAGGTAGGCGACATGATCGTGACCAAGAAGAACCTCAACTCCATGATAGCATTTGTCATCGGCTTTTTGGTGGTCGCCTCGACCAAGCTGGTAGAGACGATTAACAAGGCCATGGCCGACATGGTGCTTGTGCTCCTGCTGATATTCTCCTTTCTGCTCCTCATCGGGACTTTCTACAGCGAGAAGGAGGAAGTCATCCTTGAGGGCAAGTGGCGTATCGGGTTCATGATCGCTGTTCTAATAGGTATTATTCTAATCTGGCTAAACGCCATCGGCTGGCTTTCAGAGTGGTGGGACTACCTGGTCCTTCACTGGGACAGCACGGCTGTGCTATCGATTATCCTCATAGTCATAATTATCGTGTACATGGTATGGGTTACCAGGTCCCCTAAGCCGCAGGGGGATAAGCACGAGGACAAATAAGACCATAAAACAAAAAGATTTATATAGGACTAACAACAAGAAATGGAACATATCCAAAGGAGGTATCCAAAATGACGCTGTATGATGTGATTCGAACATGGGACAGTTGGGGGTTAACCGATATTCTGCTGCCCTTCATCTTGATCTTTACGATAATCTTCGCAATCCTCCAGAAGACGAAGATAATCGGAGAAGGCAAGAAGAACTATAACATCGGCGTCGCTCTGGTTATAGCGCTCCTTGTGGTGGTACCTCATATAACTGGCTCATACCCGCCCAACGCGGATATCGTTGAGATCATCAACACGGCGATTCCCAACGTTTCCATCGTTGTGGTTGCGATATTGATGGTCCTGCTCCTAATCGGAACGTTCGGAGCGAGCGTGAAGATTGCGGGCACGTCGCTGGCGACCTGGGTCATTATACTCTCGGTGGTCATCATAATCATCATCTTTGGTGCTGCAGCCGGGTGGTGGGGCTACAGGAGCGCAGGAGGCTGGTCCTTCTGTCCGGGCGACATTACCAACAACTGTTGGCTTTGGTGGCTTGACGATCCCGATACGCAAGCGCTTGTCATCATGATCCTTGTATTCGGCATCATAGTGTGGTTCATAACCAAAGAGGATAAGCCGAAGAAAGCAGGTGGCAACGTAGTAAAGAAATCCTGGGATAATGTCGGCAAAGCCCTCAAGGATTAATGATGGATAATGGCAACATTTTTGGATGTTGGCATATTTGAACATTTTTCTTCAATTTTTATCTTCATTCTCATTTTTGTCATTGTCTACGGATTGCTGGATAAAACCAACGCTCTTGGCGAAGGCAGGCGGGGCTTGGCCGCCATAATCGGGTTCTCCATAGCAGTGATCGTGCTCTTCTCACCGACGGTGCTGGGCATGGTGAGGTTCATGGTCCCCTGGTTTGTGGTTCTCTTCCTGGTGATTGTCCTTGTCCTGATGGCATTTAGGATATTCAACGCGGGAGACGAGGACTTCAGAGGGGTCCTCACTAGCCACAACGAGATAGTTTATTGGCTGGTGGCGGTGATGATAATCATCATAATCGCTGCAGGAAGCGTGACCTTTGGCCAGGGGCTGCTTGAGAAAAGGGATAGTGGAACTACGACCACTACGACCTCAGAAGGATCCACCTCAACGGCGTCTAGCAATTTTGGGGACAACCTCAGCAACACCCTGACTCATCCTGTAGTGCTAGGTCTAATCCTTATGTTCTTCGTCGCGACTTTTGCGATATACTTCCTAACCAGAGCTCCATCAGGTCCCTAGCCTTTCTTCATCGCATTGGTTATGCGCGAGAGCTCGTTGACATTGTCGGTCAGAGTCGGGATGACTTTTGAGAACACCTTCTCGAGCGCCTTAATCTCATTTCCGACCTCTAGGATATTCTTGTCATACTCTCCCACTTTCGATATGACTGCGGTGTGAAGTTTGTCGAAGTTGTCTTTGAGATCAGAGAACATCTGCTCGATGGCCGCTATCTTGGCGTCAGTCTTGTTCTTCCATTCTATGATCCTATTGATGTCCTTCATGAGGTCGTTCCACTTCTCATCGATGATGGCCTCAATCAGCTCTTCGTTTGCCGGCGCCATTTCGGCTGGCATCGAAGCAGGAGCAGGTTGCTGGGTTCCTTGGTAAGGTTGTTGCATGGGTGGCGGTTGATTGATTGCATCCACACCTCCTTTGAGTTGAATTTGATGAATCGAATCTAGGATCTGCTGTGATGAGAACCCGTCCCTTTGCAGGTTCTCGATTATCTGGTTCTGGGATAGCCCCTGGTCAATCATAGCTTTCACCTGCCCGATCGGCAGGTTGGTCAGGAAAGGTGCTGGTGCAGGGCTCATGGTTATTCTTGTCTGTGCCTAGTTATTAAAGCTTTCGTCGCGTATTCTTTGCGCGATTTTCTCAACATCCTCTGTTGTGACGAATTTCACCGGTTCCCACAGGTCCAGGTACTTCTTGACCACATCAAGATCCTCTTTCCTTGCGCTGTCCATGACCTCGTGGACCATCACCTTCATCTTGTCCCTGAGGTCGTCAATCTCCCTCCTCATCTCAAGGAGGTCGTTGTTTATAGCCTTGATCTCATGCTCCATGCGCTTGTGGACCTCGAGCATGTTTGCGTCAGTCACCTGGGTCTTCTTCCTGAGGTTGAGATACCTCTCCTCAATGATCCTGATCCTTGTCCCTACCGCATTTATCTGCGTTGAGAGCTCTGCTACCTCAGGAGACACGTGACTGTGCATCCTCTTTACAGGGGCAACCGGGGGGGAGGTGTCCTCGTCCATATCCATCACAATATTTATATACCTAGCTTCATAATTAGAGAGTGTTCCTATATTAAACTTGCGGGGAGAAGAGGTTATGCTATTCAACAAGGGCGCAGAGGACTATGAGGTCGTCCGCGAGGGTGAGGACACAACCCTCCGGTTCAACATGGATGCTAGCACCCATTATCCTTCTATCGAGGACGAACCAGCGGTAATGGCCAAGGTCATCGACAAGCTGGGGGAGGTCACGGATGCTACCAAAGTCGTGTTAACGCAGAAGCGCGACTATGAGTACGACTACCCGCAGACTAGGATGCTCTCGGAGCTAGCACGGCTCTACAACCACATCGCAAAGAGGAAGGACTCCTTTGGATACAAGGCCTTCGGGATCGACGGCCAGTCCAGGACCAAGGACCAGCGTTACGTGGAGATACAAAACATAATAGCCAATCTGCTCAAGAGCGATCCTATCGGTGCTTACGTCGAGCTCAAGCGCGTTATAAGGAGAGCTAGGATATCCCTGCAAAAGTCAATCGACGAAAAGCAGACCGAGTCGGAGCAGAAATTCATAAACATGGTCTCAGAGCTTATAGATCTCCTGGAGAAGACGAGACTCATCACCATAGCCCAACCCTACCTGCCAGGCTACAAGATAAGTGACAGGGCGGTCTACAGGAAGATATTCTCCCCCTTCATCAAGCCGGATTTCATGTTTACCAAATTGATGGCCAACTTCCCCCAGGATGCGGAGGAGCTGGACAATTACAGGGTAAACGAGACTGAGGTAACAATCTTTGAGATGCCCGACAATGTAATGTACCTCTATCACATTATGCCCCCAGAGTTCAGGCTGACCGAGGAGGAGTACGAGGTGCTCGACTCGGCGAGGAAGATAATGGCAGAGCACAAGCCCAAGAAATCGGAATTCGTCAATCCTGAGCGCATGCGGCAAATCTTTGAGAACGTGGGCCACGACCTGCTCGAGGAAATCGCCATCCACAAGGGCATCACCATGGATGACAAGCAGCTCGACACCCTCGCGGCGATCCTGGTGCGCTACACCGTCGGCTTCGGACTGGTCGAGGTCCTGCTGCAGGATGAGAATATCCAGGACGTATCGATCAACTCACCGATGGGCCAGATCCCAATCTTCATCGTGCATGGTGTGTACGGCGACTGCCTGACCAATATCATACCGACCCCGAGCGAGGCGGAATCCTGGGCCTCTAAATTGAGGATGATATCAGGAAGGCCCCTTGACGAGGCCAACCCCCTGCTCGATACGGACCTCTCAATCCCAGGTGCGACAGCGCGTGTCTCTACCATCGCCAAGCCTCTCGATCCGACCGGCCTCGCCTTCTCTTTCAGGAGGCACAGGGATAATCCTTGGACACTGCCCCTCTTCATAAAGAATGGCATGCTCAACCCCCTGGCGGCGGGCCTGATCAGCTTCCTGATAGACGGCACGAGAGCCATTCTCATAGCTGGGACCAGAGGCTCGGGTAAGAGCTCACTCCTGTCATCCCTGCTCGTCGAGATAATGAGGCGTTACCGCATAATAACCGTCGAGGACACGCTCGAGCTGCCCACCGGGTCCATGAGGAAGCTCGGTTTCAACATCCAGCCCATGAAAGTGGCAAGTGCGCTCTCAGTCTCTTCCTCCGAGATGAGCGCGTCCGACGGCATAAGGAGCACCCTGCGCCTGGGCGACTCAGCACTCATTGTCGGCGAGGTCAGGAGCACTGAGGCCACGGCCTTGTATGAGGCGATGCGTGTCGGGGCAGCGGCCAACGTTGTGGCCGGGACTATCCACGGAGACTCGCCCTACGGCGTGTTCGACCGCGTAGTCAACGATATCGGCGTGCCCAAGACATCGTTTAAGGCGACTGACATTGTGATAATCGCAAATCCGGTGCGCTCGGCCGACGGCCTGCACAAGTTTAGGAGGGTCATCCAGATCACTGAGGTCAGGAAGAACTGGGAGGAGGACCCGATGGTCGAGGGCGGATTCGTGGACCTCATGAAATACAATCCCGAGTCAGACCAGCTGGAAACCACAGACGACCTGATGAACGGTGACTCTGACATACTCAAGATGATAGCATCGGGGGTCAAGGAGTGGGCTGGCAACTGGGATGCGGTGTGGGATAATATCATGCTTCGCGCCAACATCAAGGAGAGGTTGGTGGAGATCTCGAAGGAGCTAAAGGATCCAGACATGCTTGAGGCCGAGTTCGTTATCTTTGCCAACGACAAGTTCCACAAAATTAGCGAGAAAGTGCAGGCCGAGAAGGGCAGTCTCGACTCTAAGGAGATATTCTTCCAGTGGAACGAGTGGCTCAAGCGGGAGGGCAAGAAGCGCCAGCAAAAAACGGTTTGAAAATGGGCTCCGAAGATGATGAGATAAAGGATATTCTTACCAAGTACAAGTCCAAGCTTGAGAACGAGCTGGATCCTGAGAGGAGCGACATCAACCCGATTAGCTCCAGGGAATACAATGATTTCAAGCGGGACTACGTAACCTTCCATCACTCCTTGTACGAGAAGTCCTGCAACCTTGCCGAGAAGGTCCTCAAAATCAAACCGGACCCGGCCAAGGCTAAACTCGTCCAGGAGAACATCAATATTTGCCATCTGGAGGTTACGCCCGGAGGGGTTCTGAGCCTATCGATTCTGCTTCCGATCGTCCTCATGCTCGTGGGAGGCGTGATAGGATACCTGATACCAGTTCTCTTCCTCGCTCAGCCGAGCATGTTCTTCGTGATGTTCTTCATGTTCTCCGGGCTCATACTCATGGTGCCTCTGGGGAAGATTCCCGGATTCATGGCCAACAGCTGGAGGATGAAAGCAAGCAACCAGATGGTCCTCTGCGTCTTCTACGTTGTGACCTACATGAGGCACACTTCCAATCTCGAGAACGCGATTGACTTCGCTGCGGAGCACCTGTCACCCCCTCTCTCCCTCGACCTCAAGAAGGTCTTGTGGGATGTCGAGACCCAGAAGTATGAGTCGGTGAAGGAGTCCCTGGACTACTACCTCGAGTCCTGGAGGAAATGGAACCTGGAGTTCATCGAGGCCATGCACCTGATAGAGGGGTCGCTGTACGAGTCTGCAGAAGACAGGAGGCTCAACGCCCTCGACAAGGCGCTCTCAGTCATACTGGAGGAGACCTACGAAAAGATGCTCCACTTCGCCCAAAACCTCAAGAGCCCTATTACCATGCTCCACATGCTTGGCATCATCCTGCCCATCCTGGGCTTGGTCGTCCTGCCGCTGGTCGTGAGCTTCATGGAAGGAGTGAAGTGGTACCATATCGCGGCCCTCTACAACGTAATGCTGCCCATAGGCGTGTTCTATCTGGGCAAAGTCGTGCTGGCCTCTCGTCCGACTGGCTATGGGGACACGGACATATCAGAGGAGAACCCCGAGCTGAGGAAGTATAGGAATCTGATAATCAACTTGGGGGGTGCTGAGCTGAGAATCTCTCCACTGATAATCGCCATCTTGGTCGGAGGGCTCGTCTTCCTATTCGGAATCATGCCTGTAGTGATGTTCAATCTCGGCATGCCTGATTTCGGCTTCGGGCTAAAGGACGCCACAAACAGCTGTGGCAAGCAATTCTGCTTCCTGGAATACAGGGAGAGCAAGACAGACCCTGACCTCCTAATCGGGCCTTACGGACTAGGCGCGGCGATTGTCAGCCTGGCTGTGCCCCTTGGGCTTGGTCTGATGCTGGGCCTCAAGGCGAAGTTACAGAGCAAGAACGTGATAAAAATCCGCGAGAAAGCGAAACGGCTCGAGACCGAGTTCGCTTCAGCCCTGTTCCAGCTTGGCAACAGGCTGGGTGACGGCTTCCCTGCGGAGATAGCGTTTGACAAGGTAGCCGACATGATGGAAGGCACTGTGTCAGGCAACTTCTTCCGGACGGTCAGCACCAACATACGGAAGCTCGGGATGGGCGTGCACCAGGCCATTTTCGACACGCGAGTCGGCGCCCTGATATACTACCCGTCCAACCTGATCGAAAGCTCTATGAAGGTTCTCGTCGAGAGCTCAAAGAAGGGCCCGCTAGTGGCCAGCCAGGCGCTGATAAACGTCTCGCAGTACATAAAGCAGATGCACTCGGTCGATGAGCGGCTCAAGGACCTCCTAAGCGACATCATCTCCTCCATGAAATCTCAGATATCCTTCCTCACACCTGTCATATCTGGAATCGTGGTGGGCATAACCAGCATGATAACGACCATCCTTGGGAGGCTTTCCCAGCAGATGAGGGCGATGACCGAATCGGCAGCGCAATCCGGCTCGGCCGCTCTCGGAGGCGGAGGGATCATGGAGATGTTCGGCGACGGCATCCCAGCCTATTACTTCCAGGTAATCGTCGGCATCTACGTCGTGCAGATCATCTGGATACTGTCAGTTCTCACCAACGGCATAGAGAACGGCTCTGACAAGCTGGGCGAAAAGTATGCCATAGGGACCAACCTGATAAAGAGCGTGGTGCTCTACTCCGTTGTTTCTGCCATCGTAATGCTCATCTTCAACCTGATTGCAGGCCAGATTATGGGCTCCATAGGCAACATCGCTTAGTTATCTTTTTAAATAATCTTTTTCTCCCAGCTGGTTATGGACTTGGAATATATCAGTTCCACACTGGACGAGCTTCACGAAGTGATACGCGTATACCTCAGGAGAGACGCGTCGCTTCTTGACATCGGATGCGGCAATGGCACACTTTCGAGGTACATAGTGGCATATTCCGGCATGCCAGTGACTGCGTTTGAGGAGGACGGGTCAGTGCTATCGACCGCTAAGGAGCTGCACTCACTGCTCTCCTTCGAGGGGGATATTACCTACACAAGCGTGTTCCCGCAAGGGGAATTCGGAGCGGCCACAATGCTTTGGTCACTCCACCATGACAAGGACAACCTTGGGCTTTTCCGCAAGGTTCGGGAAGTCCTTACACCCTTCTCTCCCCTAATCGTCTTCGATTACAACTTAGAGGGCGCAAGCCTCCAGGAGTTCCTCGAGGCTTTCTCAGGCGACGAGGAGAAGAAAGAGCTGCGGAGACTGGGCGAAGTTGAAGCCTATTACCTGCATACCAAACAGGGTATCAGCGAGTGCATCTCAAATGCTAGGGAGGCAGGATTTTACACGAACCACGTCAAACTGTTTTCCAAGAACTTCGTCTGGGTGGGATATATAGGTGATGAATGATGGTACCGCGAGTGGTCGATATTCATGAGATTATCCAAGGCCTGTATGAGCAGCTAGCTTTAAAACACCCAGGGCGTGATTACTATTCTGATGAATCCGGATTCCCTTACATTGTCATCATCAAGGCTGCCCAGGAGGCCTTTGACTATTCAATCACAGTTTATGATAGAAAAGGTTGCGATTCAGACTGCCCTTCAATCGAAGATAGAATTCTTTCGGTTACTTTTGATCCCGACTTTGACAAAGCAATATTTAGAATATACGAACCTGACAAATGGCACAGGGCATGGGAGGTAGCAAGAACTATATCAGATTGCTATATGAACGGTGTTGGGGTGGTCAGGGTAATTCGGGGTTTATCCAATGGTGAAAAGGCTATCATTTATGATGAGAAGGATGGGACGACTGGGATTTGAACCCAGGACACCTACGTCTTCAGCGTAGTGCTCTC
>CAZPJY010000020.1:35003-35439 GCA_964587045.1 uncultured Methanosarcinales archaeon | reverse complement strand
TAGGTTATCTCAATAACCCAAGCTTTGGTAAGTATGGTCAGGTATTCCTGCGCGTCTATGTTCTGCTGGTATAAGTCGCCCTTGAGGGAGTTGGACAGCCTCTTGCCTGTCGCCTCGAGGTAAAGGTCCGTGTCGTGCTTGACGTCTGATGAGGTCGCGTACCAGTAGTAATCATCCCTCTCCACCACCGAGATGTCAGCCGGGGTCGAGTTCTTCAGGGACTCCATGTCCTCCTCAAGCTCATACATCCTCTTCTCCTTGACAGACTGGCTCAATTCGGTATGCTCCACCAGTTCGTAGTCCCGCTCGATCCTATCAAGCTGATTCCTGGCTGCCTCTAGCTGTCCGGGATAGTCCAGGGCGAAGGCGACCTCCTTGGTAAGGGAGCTGAGGCTGTTGTAGTCGCTCTCCAGCTTGCTGATCTGTGTGAGCAGAT
>CAZPJY010000020.1:0-34993 GCA_964587045.1 uncultured Methanosarcinales archaeon | reverse complement strand
TGCGTTAGTCGCGGTAACCGGCTCGGCTCCTTTGGGATTCTCAGTTATGGTCGGCTGCGCAGCCTGTGTGAGGCTCTTTACAGAGCCCTTCTTCATTATGAAGGACTGCTCGTTGGTGAACCCCTCGAGCCCTCGTGCGTTCTGGCATTTGACCCTCCAAGTGTATTCGCCGTTATCCAGGCCGTCTATGGTGATTGTGTTCTCCTTGGATGGGGTTATCGACTTGGTGCTCCCCTTAAGCCTCCAGCCGACCTCCATTCCCTCGCTGAGGTACAGCTTGCACTCCCTGATCGTCTCGTCATCTGTCGGGATGAACCTGAAGCTGATCTCGTTTGTGGTGACTTCAGTGCCGCCAATCGGGTAGCGCGGCTCCACCAGGAGCGGCTCGTCGACCGGTGTGAACTCGTCTTCTGTCATAACTATTGTCACCGTTTTGGCTGATGATACGGTTATCTCTTGGGAAAGAGTGTCGTATCCGTCCCTGCTCGCCTCGATGCTGACTGCCCCGGCTACGTCGTTGAACACGGCCTTGCCGTCTGATCCTGTATATCTGATCTGCCCGTCTATCACGAGCCTTGCCCCGACGATTGCGTCGCCGTTTTCATCCTTCACTACCACCGTCAGCGGGAAGAGCACGTCCTTTACGGTTATCTTGACCGAGTAGGCAGAGTCCTGGTCCTCGGAGTCCGATGCCGTCACCCTGAGGGTGTAAGTCCCTTCGCTTGGGTATGCGTGGCGAACGGACTGGCCTGTACCCGTGCTTCCGTCGTCGAAATTCCAGTAGTAGGTATATGGCGGTTTTCCTCCGCTAACCACTGCCTTGAAATCTGCCTCCTCTCCGGTCTGCAGTGTCGGGGAGTCTAGGCTTATCCTGACCTTGAGGGGCAGGTCCTCCTCAGACGTGTCGGTTGCGGTCACGGCGAAGGACAG
Source organism: uncultured Methanosarcinales archaeon (assembly GCA_964587045.1). Lineage (GTDB taxonomy): Archaea > Nanobdellota > Nanobdellia > Woesearchaeales > CAZPJY01 > CAZPJY01. The sequence goes on along the minus strand of CAZPJY010000020.1, from coordinate 34,063 downwards.
CTGCTCTCTAGTGATTGTGTCCTTCTTGAAATTGGCGTATATATTATAGTTACCAGATGCGAGCGGGCTGTAGACATACGTCTTGGTGCCGCTGATGGTCACGTACCCGTTGTACGGGTAGCGGTAGGTCTCGGCATCGCTTATGATCGACATGTTGAACTGCGTGTTCTGGGGCACAGTGACGTCTATGTACACCTTGTCGTTGATTAGGTAGGTCGTCTTGTCCAGCGACATGTATTCAGCTGTGACTGGGTGGGATAGGAAGATGACTATGAAGAGGATGAGTGCGGTTCCGAAACTGTTCATGTTCCTCATCTTCCTAGCTCCCTCATCAGCGGGTTGTGCTTTTGCTTGAGCTCCCCAGCGAGTTTGGCTACCGTCCTGTAGAAGGTCTCGTAGCCTCTTATCACGACGAAGTCCGTCAATGGCTTGTCGCTCTCGAGCAAGTTCTTTTCGAACTGCTCATAGGTTATGCTTGAGACCAGGTAACCTGTGACAATGAGCTTGACTGGTTTTGCGCTCACCACGACTATACGGCCTTTGCCTTCGATGTAGGCAGTGGCATCGACCATGCCGCCGATGGCTTCATCTATCAAGCTGACCGTCTTTGGATCCAAACGCTGCTTCTTCGCGAGTTCGTTCAATGCAAGTAACAAGATGGTCTTCTCGCTTGCGAGGTTCAGCATGCACAGGTGGGCTCTGCCCACAGGGATTTTGGTCAGCACGCCCTCCTGCACGAGATCTGATACTTTCTTGTTGACGAACGGATATTTCTTCTTGAGAAGCGTTGCGATCTGGTTTATCGAGTGGACGTCAAATAGGTTTGATTGATACAAAGAGAGAACCTTTTGCTCAAAATCCCACTTCATTAGCACTCACTGGTAGCCCAATTATAACTTTTTTGATATAATAATATAAATATTTTTCTATTTAGTATTGAATTTTCTATATTATTATAACTTTTTTGTTATAATCATTTGTTGATTTTTACCTTATAAGAAAATATTATTATAACTATTTAATTATATTATTATATCTATTTTTATTATATTTTACTTTATTATTATAAAATTATAATCATTTAATTATATTATCGAAGCTCCCCGTAGAAATATAAAGTACCATCCCCACCTTTATATTCATCAAGCAAAGCCATAACTTTGATCTCATAGTCATAGTTTCCATACCCGCCAAGGGAATCCTCGTTGATACCAGAGACCATGACAAGGTCCTCATCATCTTGGGTGTACTCCGTATCCCCGTCGTCATCTGAGCTGTCCCACAGGATGCCTGTCTTGAAATTAGTGTTGATTGAACTGTTCACGACTCTGATGGCATCCAAGGTCCTACCAAAGAGGCTCAGACTCTCAGTATCATAGGGTACGCCATTGTTTAGGAAAGTCCTGTTGACCGAATCATTATAGCCCGAAGTTCCTAAAGCTGAATCGACCTCCTCAAAATCGTCATTTTGCGTGTTGTTCGAAAGATCCAGGCCGAGTGGCCAGAGCTTCGACCAGTCTATCGAATTGTCGCTGTCAGCAACATAGATATTGCCTATGAGTGAAGTCAGGGTCCATTCGAATTCCGACCGGTTCTCAGAGTCTGCAAGCCTCAAGCCTCCAGTAATATTACCAAAGTACACTTCCCACATCGAGACGGAAATGTTCTTCCCTATTTCGTTGTTACTCTCGTTGGTTTCGTTGATTGTATGGTCTGGATCAATTAATACCCATATCAAGGTGGTTCCAATATTTGAGGACCATGTGACATTGATGGAGACAGAACCTCCAACGCCAATAAGTGGGATGGATTGGTTGGCTCCAATCTGCGTTCCGGTAGCATTATCCCAGAACATAACTAAAACATCAGTAAGATTTGTATTCCCTTTATTGAAAACCTCAACAGATACAAGCACAGGACTACCTTCCAAAAGTGATGTGTCATTGAAGGTCAGCGATGTGGAATTGATCATGGCGTCTTCTAGATCCTCTTGGTCCTCAGCACCAGTCCCATTGACGACCACACCGCAGAATCCTAGGTTGGGTGTTGGATACACATAACTGACATCCCCACACTCAGACATGTTGCCAACCCCCTCGCACACCTTCACGTTGCATTTTGCATCGACCAGTGGGACCAGCAAGGTGAGATCCTGATGGTTGAGCACCTTAATGATGACTGAAAGATTATCGAGCCTAACAGTGATATTTGTAATATTCAACATATCCTTAGAGAAGTTATGATAAAAATAGGTGATAAGCTGGCTTCCATTCTTGATGCTAATATTTCCTAACCCATCATAATCAGTACTAGCGTTGAGGGGAGTACCATCCACATAGATATGGGGATCCTGCAGATTACCATCCAATGTGCTCTCATTTCCTAACACATCAACAACGGCGAATTGGATTGAGGCATTGTTGTTCACCTCGAATGTCTCATCAAGCTCGTCGTCAGGATCCGCGATTGCTGTAATATTCATAGTACCAAAGTGGGTGATAAAGGAAATGTTAACGGTTTTACTGGTTCCTCCGGGTAGGTATGGGATGGTGATGTTTCCAATTGTCAGCGAAAGAGACTCATCCCAAAAAATGACAGATAGATTGCTGATGTTGCTCGCGAAATTGTTGAAAACCTCAACAAACAATGTGACATTCTCCTCATCATGTGGAAATGGAACAGACAGGCTCAAATTGCCGTCGTTTACCTCAACATCAACAAGAGCGACGGTGAATTCCCACTCAGACACATTAGTCCATCCAAAACCGTCGAATGCCCGACCGCTCCACCCGTAAGTAGAGTTGTCAGCAAGGTGGTAGTCCTGCATCACTTCAGCTGAGGTGATGGGTGTGTTGAGGAAGCGTACCTCATCAATCTTTCCTGCGAAATAGTTTCCGGCGGAAGCATCGAACGCGTCTTGACTCTCCGTGGCACCCAAGCCGCCTTCATTGCCATGCCCCGAGATTGTTGTGTAGTCTGCTGATGTGTCGGTTGAGTTTAAGAGAATTCCGTCGATATAGAGGGTCATGTTGCCGCTGTCGTACTGGGCGGTCACGAAGTGCCAGCCTGCTGTGTCTTCGTATGGTGTCGATGTGATGTAGATAAATTGGTTGGTCTGCGTTCCGAACTCGAGCGTGGCTCCGTTGAGGCGGAGGGCAAAGCCATTTGTTGCTCCACCTTCCTCGTAGATGGTCTGGATGCCATTCGTGTCTTCTGGTTTGACCCATGCTTGGAAAACGCGTGTTGAGAATGCGTCATTGAAGTACTGCTCTGTCAGCTGCCAGTACTGGTTCAGTCCGTTGTAGTGATATCCTCCTGCGAATTTTCCACCGTTCTCTATGAATACTGGACAGGATGAGCCGGCGCATGAGCGGTTGAATCCATTCCCTGTGAAATCATTCACATAAGTGGTATTCTCTCCGTATTCGCTCCGTTTGTCGAAATGCCAGAGCACTTCGGTCTGCGCAGTTGGCGAAAGCACAGGTGAGGTCCAGTTGTACGATATCACACTTGCGTTTTCGAAGCTGCAATTACTGTAAAGGAGGGCCTCCTCTACGATTGAGCCTGCGGTATCGCCATAAATACGCAAGCAAAACAATTGTGCCTCCGTGTCATAAGCCTCTATAGCCAGATCCCTATAATCGTTGGGACCGACACTTTGGTGAGGGGGAGATAAGTGCGTCACTTCTGGTAGGTCGTTATGGAGAGTTTCTGCCGTGTCGTTTACCCAACTGGTGTTTATGTTGCCTCCATCATCGACGGTCATAATCTGTATCACATAGGCAGTCGAAGGTGCCAAGCCTGTCATGTTTAGGACTTCGTTTGAAGTATTGAGCACAAAGGATCCGTTCAGCCACACCTCCGAGTGGTTGAAGTCCATATCAGTGGGGTTGGTCCAGGACCACTCTATCCAGCTCAATCCAGCATCCTGATCACTGAGGTTTAACACCGAGCTCGGCGGCCTGTCTGTCATGATGCATACCAATGAGAGCTCGTGCGGAACGCTGTCGTTATATGAAGTCAGTAGGTAAGTGGAGTTGAATGATCCTGGTACAGCATCGGAGCAGGAAAAATTAACTGAATATGAGGTTCCGTCCGGCATGTCAATTCCGTTCACCCAGTCGTTCGATACTGAGGAGCAATCACCCTCCGAACACCAGTTCGAAACGTTTGCATTAAATCCGCTAGAATGGATATCGACTAGGCCGGTTGCGTTGCCCTCACTGTACCAGCCAAACATATTGAGCTCTGTTTGATTCCAAACGATGAAAACAGGGGGGAGCATCTCGCAGGTAACATTCACCTCAGATGGCAAGCTGTCCTGGTCTGAGATAAGTTCAAATGCAGCATAGAAGATGCCTGTTGAGATGTTTATGCACGTAAAATTCACGGATTGTTCAGCATCATGACCCAAGTTGGACCCGTCGATCCAATCATCGACGATTACCGAGCAGTTACCGCTGACGCATGTGACATTGATGTTTTCATTTTCCCCAAAGCTGCGCAGAGTGATGTTGCCAGTTAAGTTTCCATCCTCTGGTAGCCCGTATCCCAAATTAAGTGAGGATGAGTTCCAGATGACTGTCTCATTAGCTAGGTTAAACGACCATATCGGCCCAAATGCGCTGTTGAAAGAATCGGACATACCTACCCTCCAGTAATAGGTTGTGTTGATGGATAGTTGGTATCCTTGCATCACTTCCAACTGGGAAAGTGGCGTGTTGAGGATGCGGACCTCATCTATTCTTCCGTCATACCATTGAGCTGCTGTGTTGTCGAAAGCGTCCGAACCTTGGGTTGCACCCAGTCCGCCATCATTGCCGTGGCTTGCAATTGTTGTGAAGTCTGCTGACGTGTCAGTCGAGTTGACGAGGGTTCCGTCGACATAGAGGGTCATGTTGCCGCTGTCGTATTGGGCGGTCACGAAGTGCCAGCCAGACGTGTCGATGTATGGTGTCGAGATTATATAAATTGCATCGGAGGTCTGCGTTCCGAACTCGAGCGTGGCCCCGTTGAGGCGGAGTGCGAAGCCATTTGTGGCCCCACCTTCCTCGTAGATGGTCTGGATACCATTTGTGTCTTCTGGTTTGATCCATGCCTGGAAGACGCGCTGGGTGAAAGGATCGTTGAAGTACTGCTCGTTCAGCTCCCAGTACTGGTTCAATCCATTGTAGTGATACCCGCCTGCGAATTTTCCCCCGTTCTCAATAAATGACGGACATGTAGTTGTGCAGGTGCGGTCATGGCTGTTGTATGCGAAATCCAAGATGAATGTGTCATTCTCGCCATATTCGCGCAGTTTGTCGAAATGCCAGAGCACTTCGGTCTGCGCAGTCGGCAAAAGCACAGGTGAGGTCCAGTTGTACGAAACCGTACTCGCGTTACCGAAGCTGCAATTGCTATAAACGAGATTTTCTGCCGAGGGGGGTGCCGATATCCCTCCAAATACCCACACGCAGATTGTTCCATCCTCTGGGTCAGTAACTTCCGCCTCAATCAGCCTCCAAGGGAGGGAGCTTACGCTCCCGTTGGCTGGCGCGATGAGGGTCGCGGCAGGTGCCAAGTTTTCCAAAGTGGCTGCCGTGTTGTTTACCCAGGAGATGTTGACGTTACCGCTGCTATCCACAGTTCTTGTTCCTATCTCATAGGTCGTTAAGGGCAACAGCCCGGTGATGTTCACGCTCTCTGAGGAAGTGTTCACCCAAAAAGACCCGTTGATCCAAATCTCTACATGATTGAAATCGCTCTCCGACGGGGCGGTCCAGCTCCAAGTAATCCATGTGTATCCAACAGAGGTGTTATCAAGCCCGTTCACTTGGGATGGGGGTGTGATGTCAATCATCTCGCAGGTCAAAACCACCTCGTTTGGCAGCGTGTCTTCATTTGACCAAACACCAAACAAGGCTGAAAAAGAACCGGGTATTGTATCATCGCATGTGAATGTTGTAAGCACCGATTCGGCATCGTTTAAACTGGTGCTGTTGGTCCAGTTAGATGAAAAAATGGAGCAGTTCCCATAGGTGCAGGCCACCATTATGTTCGAGTTTACACCCAAAGATTGAATTTCGAGAGAGGAGGTGATTGAGCCGCCGCTTGCGTTCCCGCCGCCGATATCCAGATTGGTCTGGTTCCAAAAGACCGTAACGGGCGGGAGAATCTCACAATTTACTACGTACTGGTCAGCGGACTGGTCGAGGTTGCTCGTGAGGTTGAAAGTGGCGCTGAATACTCCAGGGCTGGCGTTCAGGCATATGAAACCGACAGTGGCGCTCTCACCTCCAGCCAGGTCGGTCCCGTCCACCCATTCATCGAGGATATAGGAGCAGTTTCCGGCAACGCATTCCACACTCACATTTCTGTTTGTGCCATGGGAATATACTGTCTCGTTGCCTGTTAGGTTACCTCCATCAAGGCTCCCTACGCCGAGATTGTTTTCCTCATTGGCCCAAAACACAGTGATGGCCGGCTCTCCGAACTCGACGACCTCCCAGCTGAGGTTCTGGCTCTGCCCAGTGTAATCCCGACTCAAGTAAAGGTTAGTCTCGCTCGTGAGCATGCTCGTCCAGTGCGGTCTTGCATACGATTCTCCCGCACCTGTACAGTCATTTGACAGGAGTGAGAAACTGCGTGTGAGGTTGACATCTCCTATCGGCTCGTTTCGGGTGATGGTTCCAGTTGTTGGGGTGTAATAGTAGCCCCGTTGGACGTTAGCCCACACAGTTTCCACAACGAACCAATGTATGTCGGTCTGCCCTGCGGCTGTCTGCCTCCTAAATGTGAGTGTTGTTGAGTTTGTCATCTCGCCAAAAACTGACGTGTGGGCGAGTCCCGTCGCGCTGTCATCGGTCCTGCGGGTGAAATAGAGAAAAGAGCTTGACATGTTGACATCTTGGATGCTTGCGGTTGTCTCGACTGATGACGAACCGAGGGTGGCTGTTCCAGTCTGGACTGAGGAACCATCCCTCATCTCAACCACGAACCATCCAATGGTACCATCACATGCGCCTGAGGTGTTGCGTTGAAGCCTTAGCGCGGACTGGTTAAGAAGCTCGCCTGTCCAAAACGTCTCGTGCCATTGGTCATCGACCGAGTCATCACAGCTGGCAGATGCGATTACGAAGCTGTTGCTCAGGTTGACGACTGGGATCACCTCGTCCTTCTGCACATCTGAATCGTTGTAGTCTGTTGTCCCGTTCACGACTCGGATGTCGCTTCCCTCGACCACATACCAGTCGATGTTCACCAAGCTTGAACTGCCCTCCCTGGTGAACCTTATTTGGTCTGTGTCGTCGAAAGTCGCATATACAGCGCTGATGTCAGGGTATCTGTCGCCGTTTCCCATCCTTTGTCTGAAGAGGATGAATGAGCGGGTAATGTTGATATCTGATATTGGGGCTGTCGCAAAGCTGTTGCCGTTGGTTATCGATGAAGTACCGCTCTGAACCGACCAGTTGTTGCCGAGTTCTCCAAACCCAGGATCATCCGGGCCGATTGTGATGTTATACTCACTACCGGGAACGATTTTCTTATGGAATTCCCACGCTCCAAAGCATTCCTGAGAGTCGAAATCCCAATCCTTGCACTTGTAAAGGCTGGTCCCTTTTGCCACTACGGATATGATAGCAGAAGTCAAGTTGACCTCCTCTGGGTCTATGGAGTAGGATTGGGTGAACTTACCAGACACCTCACCCTCCCCTATTCTGAATCTTGCCACTTGGGATGTGTCAGGAATTTTCATGATGACCCTGTTGATAGTGGCGTGTTCCGGTGTGAATTCGACTTCATATGCGCCCCTCTCAGTCCTGTTCAGCACCCTGACCCTGGCAGGGATGTCGTGACCTTCTTCATCCCTCAACAGGATGGTCGTCTTATCGAGGATCCTATTCAGGTCCTGAACCACCGTGAACGCTACTGAAACATACGATGACCTCTCCTTATCGTTAAGGAGCCCTTTCAGGATGTATTTGCCAGGCGCCCTTCCTGTTATTTCATGCTTTGTTAAGTTCTCGAGTATTGTGCCGTTTGCATCCTCTACCCAAAATGACCCCCTTGCGCGGGCGGGTTGAATCTCGAAGTCCTCGGACTCGCCCTCTCGCAGGGTCTTTTTCCTAATCAGGGCCCCTATCTCCTCTGCGGGACGGCCGTCAGTAAAGGAGATGTTCAATGATGCTATGGTCTCGTTGTCTGTGATGGCGCTTATTTCATAATCGCCTACAGATTGGAATTGTGGGTTAAATATAATTTTGCAGGGTGGCAAACAGTACCCCACTAGCGAGACAACCCCACTTTGATCTACGACTATGACATCCACTGGCGCGCTGAGGTTGTAAGATCCATTTAGGCCTATTATCACAGGCTCTCCAGCTATGAATGATTCCTTATCGCTGGAGAGCATCAATCCGTTTGCGATGAGCGGTACTATAAGAATCATGATGCTGAGGGCCAGAAGCACGGTTCTTCTCATGATGTACCACCTATATACTTTTTCCTGTGACGCGACAGCACAGTCCATACTGTCCTCGTGTCCCGGTTTAATTCTCTTGAGATTCTTATATTGGACCATCCCTTTTTTTCCTTTAGGTAGTGGCAGACCGCCTCAAGGATTGAGAACCGCCGGTCATGGAAGATACGCAATGGGATGTTCGGACCAGCCGAACGAGATTGATGGAACGGCTGTGTCAAGGATTGCCTGTAGCTGTGCCAGATAGTCTTTGGGCTTCTATTGAGAATTGCGGCGACTTCTGATATGGTGTTCCCCCTCTCATCCTTCATATACCGGACCAAAGCCTCTAATGGTGGTAACCCCTGTGCGAAAACCATGAGGGGGAGACTATCATCTGCGAGAGATAGGATCTCATCCGCTTCGAGTTCAAATTTCGATGATAAGAATGCGACAAGGCGCCTTAGCTCTGCTATCTCATCCTTTGCCTCAATGTTTGCCTGTCTGAGTACATCCCTATCCAAAGTCATCCCTAGGTTGTCAACCATTACTTATAATGTAAGAAATTATTTAAATAATTATCTATTTTTTCTTACAAAGTGAGAATTAATCTAATTCAGCGTAGAAGTAATAATCTGTCCCGACATCATCACTTCCATCTTCTGGGACGATGATCTCGAAGTCGGCGCTCTTTGAGTTGAATGCTTGGCCGTTCTCTGCTAGGATGGACATGTAGACCATGTCTTGGGTGTCGTGGAGCAGGACCTCTTCATAGGTCCCCTTGGTCGCGCTGCTGTTGTAGAGGTAGCTTGAATAGTCACATGCGCCTGAGAGGAATGTTGTTCTTCCGACAGTGAATTCTTGCGAGGAGAGAGAGGTGAAAGTGCTACTGACCGAATCACTGCCAGTCCCGGTTATGGTCTCCTCTGACAACACGACTGAGGCGTTTGCGCATTGGATAGATGAGAAATCGACTGTAGCCGATCTGCTCGCAAACACCTCTCCTGAGACCACGTTGCTCCAGTTGAACAGCTGGTCGCCTGTATCGTCCTCCAGCACAATCGTACCGACCATCCTGCCCCAATAGCCTTGCCATACTAGCGTCTGGGTGTACAAGCTGATGTCAAGTTGGGTCACTGCACCGCCTCTGGCGGTCGTGGCATTCGCAACCGGGACCGCTGGGCTTTGAGGAACACCAGAAGCCAATGTATCCACCGGTGTCGGGGCTCCCAGCACAAGCGACATCAAGAGCAGCACTGTAAGTAACAATACCGGCCAGCGCCGGCTGCTACGTCCAGGCTTTCTGCTATCCATCATGTTGCTTTGCCTCTCGCCCTGTTCCAGGCGGTCCATATTGTGCGTTGGTCTTTCCCGAGAATGTGGCTGATTTGGGCGTGGGTGAGATGTTGTGTGTTTTTTAGGTGCCAGACAACTGCTTCGAGAGGGGAGAGGATACGTTTCTCGAGTATTTGCAGTGGTATTCGGGTTGTGTCTTTTGTCGTGTGGGTTGGTGTTTTTGTTTTTGCTCGGGTGTAGGTTGCGTGGATTTCTCGGGGGTCGCGTTTGAGGCTTCTTGCGATGCTTGTGGTGGTTTGTTTCCTTTGGTCTTTGAGGTAAGCGATTGTGGCTTCTAGGACCGTCTGCTCTTGAGAGAAGATGCTCGCAGGTACCGATTTTCGATGAATGATGATTTGATCCATTAACTCATTGAAACATGACCCTATATCTGCGGAGACTTCCTCTATTTGCCGTACAATCTCAGTGATGGACGGATCCTCAAGACAGGCGGATATTTCCGGCTCTTGAGAATCCTTGATCCTCGCCCTGTTCCAGGCGGTCCATATTGTGCGTTGGTCTTTCCCGAGAATGTGGCTGATTTGGGCGTGGGTGAGATGTTGTGTGTTTTTTAGGTGCCAGACAACTGCTTCGAGAGGGGAGAGGATACGTTTCTCGAGTATTTGCAGTGGTATTCGGGTTGTGTCTTTTGTCGTGTGGGTTGGTGTTTTTGTTTTTGCTCGGGTGTAGGTTGCGTGGATTTCTCGGGGGTCGCGTTTGAGGCTTCTTGCGATGCTTGTGGTGGTTTGTTTCCTTTGGTCTTTGAGGTAAGCGATTGTGGCTTCTAGGACCGTCTGCTCTTGAGAGAAGATACTTACAGGAACAGATGTGTACTGGGCCTTGATGTCTTTGATGGTTCTCCAGAATGAGGTTTTTCTATCTTTGCTGAGGTCATCAACCTTATTGCCCAGAAATTCGACTACTCTGCTGAGTTGCGCATCTTGAGAAATAGTGTCCTGCTTTAGTATTGTCAGTGCGCGGCCTGCCATCGAATCAACTAATCATATGATGTAAGTATATTATTCCAGAAATTAGTATATAAATCTTTTGATTTATATCATATTATGTAAGTATAATAAAGAACTAGGTTTTCCAAGTAGTAATGCACAATTCTTGTCTCACTTCTTCCTGCGTTTAATCAGAATTAGCAATATCAGCAGGACTACCAGAACTGAAAGGGTGACCAGGCCGATGGTAATATAATCGACTTGGCTGATCTCGAGATTGACCTCCGCAGATGACCTCTTGACCAGAACGTTCTCCCGTTCGCCGAAATAGATCTGTGCTGAAACAGTCGGATTGTCAATAAGGTCAGCCTCGGTCAGGGTGACACTAATAGGCAACCTTGCGGAGTCATGAGCCTGTACCAAATAAGTACCCCTAACACTCACAGTGGTGGGGTCGCCATCCACGATGAGCCCAATAACTTCTGCATCGACGTAAGCGTCCACACCTCCTCTGTTTTCGACCACCACATAGAGTACGCCCTTGTTCTTGGCATACACAGCACCGGTGATCCCCACATCGGAGTCATCCTGGATCTCAATCCTTTCAACTGGCAGACTGGTCTGCGCGGCTTGCTCAAGCGACTTGCTTCCCTCACCGTACGAGAACAGGATTTCTGCCGTCAGGTTCTGACCTAGGGTTTCTAGCGGGTAGGTGATGGTCTTGAACTCGTTCTTGTCGACGAAGACAGGCACAGGGTCCCCCAGTGTAGCAATGGACTCGCCGTCCGACCTCACGAGAATGGTGGAGCGGAAATACGTCACGAGATCAGCCTTGTTCTGCACGACCATCTCGAGCTGTTTGGTCAGGTAATTGTACCTCAATGATGCAACATCGATTGAGAGCATGATCCTGGGCATGTACTGCAGGTCGAGACCCTCGATCTTCTCGATAGGGGAACTGGGTATCCTGGCTGACCTCGCGAACTTGACGAAGGTGTGGAGCCCGGTCTGATCCTTGATGAAAAGCGAGGTCTGGAGCAGATCGTTTCCGACGAGAACGCCGACGGAGAAATATCCCTCATTTATGAATTCTATCACCTGGTCAGGCACGTTATCCTTGCCTATGAAGAGGATTGGATAGGAGCCTGAAAGCAGCTCCCTCTCGATGAATTCCCCATTGGTCAGGAAAACCTGGCTGGTAGGTTTTACCTTAAGGTATCTCCTGACCATCTCGATATTGTTGTCGAATCTGCTTCCCAAGTTCAGGACCTCTGGGTCGTAGCCGGACAGGGCGTCCTTGACCTCCCGGTCAACCTCTCCATAAATGAGCACATCATTTCCGTACTCGTCGAGCAGGCCCCTCACATCATCGATGTTGTTCCTGTTTGCGAAGAGCACACCCTTGTTGGCCACTGCCGCGTAGGGAGCCACCGATATGCTGTTGTAGCCGTAGGAGTCGTCCAATATGATGAAGGAGCTGATTCCCTTCTCCTGGGAAAGCAGCCTCATGATCTCCATAGGATTGTTATCTTCCTCGAGGACTGTGACCTGGAAGCCGAGGTCTGCCAGCACCTGGCCGTATGCCACAGCATAGACCTCGCTCGGGGACTGTATGAGCAGCAGGTCTGTCCTGATCCGGTCAAGGGTCTGGGTGAAGGTGAGCTGGCTCTTCAGGTCGGTCATGAAATTAACTGGTATGTTGTTCCTCTCGCCGTATGTAATCCCGGCGTAGACATCCCTCCAGTCCTGGGAGTTGACCACCACCTGGTCGAAAGCTGATGCTGCTGGGATGATGAGGAGAAGCATGAGTATCAAGGCAGGTTTCATCTGTATCAGCTCATGTACAGGACTGTGTCCTCCTCATATAAAAGTGTCGGAACTGTGAAACTAACTACCGCAGGCATCCCGGACTTTGGGATTACCTTGATTGTGCCTTTCTCGCCCTTGGCGAGCGGTTCGGCCGCCTCGAGATGGACTTTCACTATGTCGCCCTTGTTGAGGTGCCCTGGCATGTAGTCGTCACCGACACCGTAAGGCTCTGCCACGAAGAAGCCACTGCCCATTGCTTTCGGGGTCAGAATCGCGGTGGTGCCCTCAAGGGAGTAGAATCCTGTTGTGGTGCCGCTGATTTCGAGGCTCGCGTAGGAACCGATGTTTTGGGATACTGAAATGTCCGATGGCGGGAATGTCGTCTTGGTCCCAAGTGCTACCTCAGTCGGCGATGCATCTGAGCTGATGACGAATGTCAGGTGGGTCGTGTTGAGGTACAGCAGGTCGCCCTGGCCGTCCAGGTCTATGTCCTCGATGGGTGTTCCAGCATCCCTTACGTTGAATGTCATCTGAGGCTCTATGGTGTTCGCTGTATTGGTCGTTCCCTCAACTGTCAGGTAGCCATAAGGTCCGATGGGCTTTTCGATTGAGACACTTTTGGGCACAGAGCTAAGGTCAGCCTCTAGGTCCACAGCGTACATCTGGCCGTCCTTGCTGTAGAAATTTGCATGGGTGCTGTTTATCAGGAAGAAATCGCCGCCGAACTTGTCGAACCACACATCATTCCTGGCATACCTGTTGTCATACCAGATCATGTTCACGTTGCCGTCTTCCCCGATATAGACCCAGGGGTTGTTGCAAAGTACCCCTGAAGTCGTGTCCACCTTCAAGTCCTTGAGCCAGGTATCCCCGCCGTCATATGAGATGGCCATGAAGATGTTGTATGTCCCGACACCGCCCTCGAACAGGATGGCTGTCATGTCACCCCTTGTGCTGATGCTCATGTCCCTTTGGTTTCCCACAGTCACCGTGTGCACAGTCTGGTTGTTGGACCACGTCCTCCCGTCGTCATCCGAATAGGCTGAGTAAATGTCCTGATTGCCGCCGCGGTAGTCCACCCATGCCGCCTGGATCCTGGTGCCGGCTATCGATATCTCGGGGTTGAACTGATGCGTGAGGGATGCGTCGTGTATGGTCACGCTCGGGCTCCATGTGTTGCCTCCGTCGCTCGAGTTGGAGACCATCGCGTCGTAGTTGGCGGGGCTTATCCTCTCCTCCCAGACCGCGACCACATCCCCTTCAGAGTCGACGTCGATGTCTGGGTAGTTCTGCAGCTGGCCCCCATCGTCTATCAGTATGCGGGGCTGCCATGTCCCGCCGCCGTTGTCTGAGTAGGACATGTAGACCTCGTTGCCCGCATCCCACACAACGAATATCCTGCCATCCGACCTAATCGCTATCGCAGGATCTGTCCCGGTCCCAGCGGTGTTGACCTGGGCCGGGATGCTCCATGACACGCCGCCGTCGGTGCTGTTGGATATTCTTACAGCGTTGCTCTCCATCCACACGACATAGAAGACATCGTCGTCCGATACTGCGATGTCAGGGGTGTACTGGGCGAAGGCCGTGTTGTCAACAGCCACTGGAGCGCTCCAGTTGTTGCCGTAATCGGCTGAGAATGATGCGAAGATGTCCGGGTTTCCTGAATAGTCCTCCCATACCGCGAGCAGCCTGTCCGTCGAGTCAGAGACCAGGCGGGGCTTCTGTTGGTTGGAGAGGCTGTTGTAGACGTAAACATTCCCAAAAGTCGGAGCAGGATCGAAAGTACCGTCAGGATTAATGCTTATGGGTAGGGACAGGAACTTGCTGTCCACAGTCCCGTATTCTATCTGGTTGACCCTCTGTTCGGACAGGTCCATGGCGTTTAGGGTGTCGAAGCCATCGCTTCCGAGGTCAACTATGCCATCAGCGCCCCGGTAGGCCAAGGTGGTGCTTCCGTGCTCGGTGTTGAGCAGCACTGTCACATCTTTTAGGTCTATGGTTCCGGAGTTGGGCCCGAGACCCAGGATGAACGACACGTTCTGCAGCTCTCCTAGAGCGCCGTTGCTGCCCATTACCTGGAGGATGTTCAGTCCTGCCACGAGGGAGTTCCTCATCCCTTTTGCGTCAGTTAGCATGTCCTGCTGGGCGTCTTCTGAGCTGGAATACAGGACTCCGATAGCGGCTGCCACTCCTATGAGTGTGACTATGAAAATCAAAAGCACACCTACACCTCCCTCTCCCCTGGTCGAGTGCATCAGCATCACTTCCGAGTGAGATAGGACTTCATTTGGAGAAAGATGGCCTTGGACCTGGTTGAAACGAAACCGGTCGCGGCCTTAATCCAGCCCCTGTTAAGGACGGCTTCCTTTACCCTTTTCTCGAGCTCATCCTCTTCTGATATGATGATTTTCACAGGGATCATGTCCTCATATGAGAAGATGAGCCCCCTGCGTCCGTACTCCACTCGCATCAGTATATTGTCAGGTTCTGCCTTCGGCTCCTTGATTGCATAGTTGACAATCTTGTATTTCCACGGGTTTACCATGATAATCGACGTGTCAGCAATCTTGCCTAGGGGTTCGTCTTTCGAAAGCAGTATGCATTTCCCCTTGAATCCAACCCTGTAAAACATCCAGTTCCTGTAAACCACGCCGAACCGCTTCAGCTTCGGGTCATAGAACCCAAGTACTGCGCTGAGGTATTTCAGCTTGATTGCAAAGAGCGCTTTTTCTATGTACTCGTCGACCTTCTGCCTTATTTTCGGGAAGTACTTGGCGATGATGTAATACGCGCCAACCAGCGCTCCTAAGACTATTATTATCGGGAGCAGAACCAGAGCTGCCACCATTATCAGTACGTCCCCGACAAGCTGCCACATTGTCTCTCCCGGTTCTGCTTCAGGCTTTTCTATCACGGACGGCTTGCTTGGCTCCTTAGTCTCTTCCGGCTCAGTGGTGCTGATGGGGATTGTGGGTTCGTTCCTGCCGAGCATTATGCAGTCGTTGACGTGTGCGTAACCTAAGACAGTCGTATAGCCTCCCTTTGCGACCTCAATCTTGTACCATCCTAACCTCTCAGGGTAGAAGGAAGCGTCGCCGTAGGAGTCGGTTATCATCTCGTCATAAAGTAAGTACTTGTCCTTGGTGTAGTTGTAAACCTTGATGGTCGCATCGCTCATGTTGCCGCAGACTTCCATACCATTTATTATCCTGCCCTTGACGTCGCAGGTGGCCCGCTCGACCAGCTTCACAGACTTTATCTGGAAACTGCTGTTGATGCAGTTCCTAGGGTAGATCAGGACCGCGAGCTGCTCTTGTACCGCACTGCTTTCGCAGTCCATCGGGCAGGCTGAAACGTTTTCGTAGTAGGATGTGCAGATTCCGTCTCCGCAGTACCTTACGTTGAAGGTGACCATCTCTGAATCGGCGAGCCCTTGGTCGTCCTCGACCGTGAAGTTGAAGTGATAGCTTCCTGCATCTGCGAGCTGAGGGTAGTAGCCTATCAGCCCAGTGTAGTAGTCTACATTGAACAGGGTCGAGTTGCTTGTGTAGAACATTGGGTCATTTTCTGGGTCTGAAGCGTTTATCTGGTATTCGAAGTACTGGCTCAAATAGGCTGTGAGGGTCCCCATCTCTTCAAGGATCGGAGCGTCGTTGGTTTCGATTACTGTTATCAGTATTATCTCCTCATCATGCAGCACACCGTCGCTTACTGAGATGTTCACCGCGTGCAGCCCAACTTGACTTGCTGTTGGTGTCCAGCTGTATCCCGCTAGGTTGTTGGTGTACTTCACTACTGATATGCCAGTCTGGTTCGAAGTGAATGTCAATGTGTTGTTCTCGGCATCTGATGCGGTCACGTTGAACCTCAGGAGCTGGTCTTCGTAGGCCACCTTGTTACCTACGATGCCCATAACCGGTGCCGTGTTGTCTATGTTGATCAGTGCCTGTAGCACTGTCGTGTTGATCACGCCCGCAACGTCGGTAGCGTTCATTTCGATGTTGAGGTATTCGTTCCTGCGGTTGAACCAGTCGTTTGGGGCCGCCTGGTTTGGTACCGAGATCCTGTAATTGTTCCCTCCCAAGGAGGTCATGTTGGCCCAGATCGTCGAGGTGTCATTCCCAATCCAGTACCTGAAGGCAGGGCTCCCGTTGAGGTTATCGTTTATCGTTAGCGTGACGGTGTAGTTGCCTGTGTAGTTGAACCACAGGCTCATTGGGGAGGTAGATATGTTTTCGAACTGCGGTGCGATAGAGTCGACGTAGATCCAATCGGACACGGCGAGTCCGTAATTGGCTATGGAGTCCCTGGCCCATACGTAGACGCTTACATTGCCCTGCGGTGCGCTGCTGAGCGATCCCGGAGATGATGGGTCGAATGTGCCTATAGCCGTGCCTCCATTGTTGTTGAAGCTGTAGATGTAACTGGTGATGTTGGTTGAGTTCTCAGGATATCCCGGGTCGGTGAACCCGCTCCATGTGAATGTCAGAGTCGTGGATGTTGCATAGTATGCGCCTCCCGCTATTAACACGCTCGCGTTGCTCGGATCCGGAGCCATCGAGTCGAGGTAAAGGGAGAGCAGGACCTCGCTTGGATTGAGGTTGCCTGCCGAATCGTTGCATTGGAAGAAGTAATCGTTGTGCGGTCCCTGGTTTGGCAAAACGACATTTGCCGTGTGGATCTGGGTCCCCCCTCCAGCCATCACTGCCTTGTTTGCGAACGGCACTCCTGAATTGTTGGCATACCTGCATTCCGCTGGTTTATCCGTGGTGACCTGCAAGGCGACGTTTGGGTTGTTCCTCCAAGTCCTGTTAGCCGGGCTTACGCTGGTGATATTTGGCGGTATCGTGGTGACAGTGAAGATCCCCAGCCCCGAGACCTGGGCCCAATAGCCCCTCGAATCGTAGGCGAGGACCCTCCAGTAATAATCATCGTCGGGTAGCGCCTGGCTGCTGTTCAGAGTATAACTCGAAGCACCAATATTTGCAATCTGCTGGACGAACGGTGAGGAAACTGAAATCTCATCATCTATGAACAGCGTGTAGTTCAGGGCATCGGTCGAATCAACAGTCCAGTCCAGGAAGGTGGTGTTGTCGTTGGTAAAGGAGCTATTGACCGGGATGTCTGTTGTGAATGTGGATGTGGCGTTGACGTTGACGTACTTCTCGAAGCTTGAGGTCTGGTTATACTGGAGGACTTCGCCAAAGAAGCTGGCACCACAGGCAGGATTCGAGACATTGATCTCGATATCGGCACCCCACGGCGTGCCCCCTGGCCAGAGGTCGTCGAGGTAGTTCAATGAGCAGACGTACATGACAGCTTTACCGAAAGGATTGAAGTAGGACCCGTCTGTAATATAGAAGTCCTCCTGGTAGATTCGGCTGGTGTCTCCCATGAAACCTCCCCAATAGGAGGTGCATGAGATGTTTGCACCGATGACGCAGGGTCCTGTCAGGTTTCCGTAAATGATTATGGGCTGTGGGAGGGCGTGGACTATCGGGATGAGCAAGCATGCGATTAGGAAGAGCCAAGTCGTTCTTTTCATTGTAGCGTCCCCCATATCTTTTTTGCAAGCTCGTTGGCGAGATGCCCTTTGCCGTCCGCTATCAGGTCTATCATGGTCCTTACCGGTATGGTGTGGCCCTCAACCGCCTGGAGATTGGGATCGAATGGGTACAGGTGTATCTTCAGAGGACCACGCTCGAGCATGTTCAGGTCCTTCATGAGGGATTCGTCAGTCGGGTAGAGATGGAGGTCTGAGCTGATTTCCTTGTTCTGGATGGTCTCAAGGGCGCTTTCCCGGCAGAGTATAGCCCTGCTCTTGATGGTATTATGGGCCTCCTCTTTTGAAAGGTTGACCTCGAAGGTTCTTACTGACGGTGTTGGCATCGCAAAGGATATAAGTTCGATGAGCTTGTTGGGTTGGTTTAGCTTGTACTTGCCACCCTCCTTAGAAACTATACCTTTTTCCACAAGCCATTGCACGACCTTGTTTACCCTGCCGACAGAAATGCCCTGTGAAGCGGCTATCTCGCTTTGGGTGAAGGTGACATGGTTTAGAATATAGGAAAGGGTGCCATATGTCTTCGGGCTATTAAGTCGCAACACTTTATTCCCACTTCACTTACTAATGAAAAACACTCTAATGAGTATAATAATGATACTAGTATATAAAATTAACTATTAGAAAAATTTATTATTATAAAATATATAATACTTTAATTAGTGAATATTTCATTAAAAAATGAAAATCAGTACTCCTTTTTTGACAGTGTGACATGGATCAGGACCAGAATCAGCACAAACACCAGTATCATCAGCCAAATATGCACATCAGAAGACCCGGCTGGCGTCTCAACCCTTGCAGGCACCTCCCTCCCTTCAGCGACAGGTATGTCATACTTCTCTGCTATGTCAAGTGGATCCACACCTGCATCGATCTCGGCGTCGATTTGCTTGTAGAGATCCCCTACTGGGCCGCCAGTGTCACTTACCGCTGCTTGTCCCTGAGTCCAGGCCCCATCCCTTAATGAGAAGTTGAGGCTTACCATCCCAAATGCAGGGACGTCAGGCACTGTCACCGTGTACTCTGCCCCGGTCCTGGTATCCCGCACGGTAACGTACAAATCAGCCTTTGGCTCCGCTGCCTCGATGGTGACTGCGTTTACGAACCCGCCCTGCCCGTTGGCCATGAACGGTGGTCCGCTGAACAGCAGGTTACCTGTTCCGGGTTGCCTCGCTTCGACGCTCACGGTGGCTGAATCCGTGCCTTCCACGAATCCTTGCACACCTATCGGTGACCATCCCACCGCAGAGATTAGGGGCAAAGCCAGCAGGATGAGGATGGTAAGTAAGAGCCATCCCCTACGTGAATTGGTAGCTGAAGTTGAATGTCTCATTGGAATTCATCTTTATCCAGTACCCTCCTAAGGGGTCAAAGGTGGAGAAGAAATTCACTACAGGATTGATGTAGATCCTGTAGCTGTCGTCGGTGTTGTTGTAATGGTAGATGGCTGAGTAGCTGCCATTTATCGAGTCAAGGACGTACGGGACGGAGTTGTTTCCGTCGATAGGGGGGAAGGAGATGAGATTGTAATCAGCTTCCATCTCAAGGATCATGCTTGGGATGACCTCACCCGCGATTATCCAGCTCGCGTTTTTGTTGACAGCTATCCAGTATACAGAGCCCCTCTCGGTCAGATTGAACGTGTTCAGACTTGGGCTGATATATATCCTGTAACCGTCCGCCGTGTTGTTGAAGAGGTACACGGTCGAATAGGACCCGTTTATTGAGTAGAAGACGTCGTAGACGTAATGGCTCTCCATGGCGATGGGGACTGACACCATGTTCCAAGTAGGCTCCATGAAATAGTCATACCTGGCAAAGGTCTGGTTCGAGACGCACACCTGGCCGTTGTAGTAAGTGCCCACCCTATAGTACCTTTCTGAGATGTTGCCGGCAGTCGTATCAGTCCAGTTGGTCGCTGTTATGTTCGTCACGACAGTCGCGCTGGTGAAGTTCAGCCTCCTGAAACCATCTGCCCCTTTCGGGTCGTCAATATAATAGACCCGGAACGACTCGGACCTCGTGCCGTTGGTCCACTTGAGGAGCACATGACTCTTGTTGGCAGGTTGCTGGGCTGTGATGTTGATGGGTATGCTGCATGATGCACAGTCGTCTGCCTGATCCGTGTATAAATTGTAATCCAGGCTCTTATTGTTCAGAACCGGGAGCATGAATTGGAAATCAGCAGGGCTTCCGTTAAAGGATGTCCCGTTGAAATCTGTGGCCGAGACAAAGACAGGGGTCTGGTTCTGTCTGAGAAGACCCAAGGCGAACATCTGGGTTGGGGAGTTGGTATACGTGGCGTAAAGAGTCATGTTCGTTCCGTTGACGCTGAAGTTGACCAATTGCGTGAAGGTATTGCTCGCGGATTGGTAATCTGAGACGCTGATGTTGAGCCAGGAATCCAGAAATGCGGGCGAAGCGTTCTCGAGGGAGCTCCAGTCTATCGAGCTGTTCGGCACGGCATATACCTCAGTGTCATTGCATCCGCCCACGTACTTAATGCTGACAATGCTCAAGCCGCTTCCAGATATCATGAGGTCTGTCGCGCCAGGGCTGACAGTCAGGCTGCCGTACACACCATGCCATACATTAGCGGGCTCGGTGGCTGTCATGTTCAGAGCTGTCACGTTCCCCCCTCCGGCCAGCAGGTAGAACAGCACGCTCGGTTTGGCCAAGAAAACGATAGTGAGGGAAAGCAAAAGGAATACCCCCGCCAAGAAATAATACTCCCTCCTCATGTGCAAATTCCTGCCTACCATTCTATTTAAATGTTATTATGGATGATTTTTATATCTAAATAGAAATATTTAAATACTAGTATACATAATAGGATATTAATAGCAGATAGAGTAGATTATCTGCAGATACTAATCCAATACGTATTGGAGGTGATAGGATGGGAAGGACATGGGTTTATGGCGTGCTATTCATAGCAGCTCTGACCTTAGTCCTCTATGCCCTTACCGCTGTTGCAGCTCCTCTTGAGGCAAGCAGTCTTTCAGCAGGAGTTGGAGAGGATGGACCTGCAGCTGGTGTCGGTCCAACCAACACAGCGCAAGGCGGTAACGTGACCGAGCTGGACATAAGCGCTAGGACACAGTCAGACAACTGGCAGGGCTATTGGGGCCAGGTAACTGGTTGGATCGTGCTTGAGGACGACTCAGGGGATCAGTTCTACAACTGGTCTGTGCTGACCCCTTCAGGCGAGGTCTATGCAACAAGGAATACGACAACACCTGCGTTTGGCGGCATGGCGTGCGGAGGCATGGCAAGCGAGGACACTGAGCTAGGGCTCACTGGCGAAGATGACAGCGTGGCGAGCACCTACACGGAAAATGCGGCTGGTGCTTACACCATCGCGGGCAACTCAGTGGACTGCTCAGGCAGCCTCAACACCGAGCATGCTTGGCAGGATGACGGGAGCGATTTCGCAGGCGAGATGGCTCTCCTCAACGACGGTGCTAACAGATGGGTCTACATGGCATTGATCTCCAACGACGCCAACGGCTTCGAAGGAAGTGCAGTGGACTTCCAGCTCATGGTGCCTACCACAAATTCCGGCACAGCAGACTATTATTTCTATGCTGAGCTAGGGTAAAGTTGTCTTTGTTTTTTTCTCTTTTTTTTCTCCCATTTGTTCCGGACTTGTGCTTATAATATCCTTCAGGGCTAATTAACCACTAAATAGTAGTATCAAATGGAAATGTTTATAAATACTCCCTGATTCACCATTCTACATGAAAGTGCTGATACTTCCGCTCTTTGCAATAATCCTCTTAGGCATAGCCTCGCCCCTAATCCAGCTCGCAGAGAGCTCATCCCAAAAGACTGTCAGCTTCGCAACCGAGATGGAACACGCCATGCCCTGCGCGGCGAGGGGTATCCCGCTCGCCCAATGCAGTCCTGACCTGACAGAGTACGATTTCTCAGAGGACCTGGCCCAGGCTCAAGAGCTGAATCTCCAGATAATCGATCAGCTTAGGGAGAACTACAACATTACGGATGACATGATTCTGGCACTTGAAGGAAGGGATGACGTCGAAGTTATACAATCCGACGAGCTCGGAGATTTAATCGGCCAGCCCAACGCCACGATAATAGTCATTTACCAGAATTAGGATTCTCGAGATGCTTTATATCATCCTGGGTCTCATGGACCTTCTGGGCAACCTCTTTCGATGCCATATGGTACTTGGGATCATGCTTCTCTGAAGGCGCTTGCTTGGGCCGCTCATCGATGACCTCCTCAACATGCTGGTGGACATGCTTCACGCGTGCCGTGTGCTTCTTCTTATCCCGTTTCTTAAGGAAGTAATAGGCTATCGGAAGGCTTACTATAATCAGAAGGCCTATAATCTCCATGACCTCAACAGCTGAGGGCAGGAAGGAGTAATTCACCACGGTCTCGAAGATTATGGTCTTCAGCACCTCTTCGCTCTCCACACCGTACAGGTCGGGCAGGTTGCTCACAGCGACGTTGTCGTTGGTCACGTAGGAGACCTGCCATGTATCACCCCTCTTGATGAGAGGTATCCTCCATAAACCCTTCTCTTCAGGAGCCTGGGTTATCTCCCTGAAGACATCCTCGCTCGCAAGATATTCCTTGAGCAGGATGTTCAGCAAATCTGCCTCGCCGATATTTTGTATCTCAAGGAGCACCTCCACCTCACCAGACTCGGAGTATGAGATCTTCTTCTGCAGGTATACCCTCATCTGCGGGACGTACTTCCGTATGAAGAGCACCCTTGCTGAGCGGAACACATCGTCCTTGTAGCTCATCTCAGCAGCCGGGAAAAAGTCAACCCCCACAGAGGACTCATCGACGTATTTCAGCAGGTAGTCAATCTGGACCCTGCTCTTCCCGCCTATCTTCACGTTGTTCCAGAACAGTGAGAGGTTCTCAAAATTGTCACCGACACCCTGGTCGACCAGCTCAAAGCCTCTCGGAAGGGTGTCGATGAGGCTGACGTTCTTGGAGAGGCCTTCCAGGTTGTCCATGATCAGGCTGACCTTCACGATGTCCCCTGGGTTGAGCAGGCTGTCGTTGATGTATTTCCTTATGAAGAGGACCTCTTCCAGGTACATGCCGGACGAGAAGTTGACTATGGTCTCGTTGATCTCCGGAATGCCCACCAAAGTGACGTTTTCAATTGTGAGGTAGGTTACGCTGTTGTTCCCGGTGATGTCTATCTCATCAAGGAATATGTCCGTCTTGAGCCAGTAGATGTCTCCTTCGCTTGCGTCCCTGTCGTAGACATCAAAGTTCAAAGTGCCGAAAGGCTCGATGACTGCGTCATCCTCCTCCTGGATGAAGTTCTCAGTCCACAAGTCGTCGTTTGGGTCCATGACGGTGGTCTTAATCATCGCTAGGCTCCTTACCTTGAACTCGAAGCCTGAGGGGTTCTGCAGGAAGACGCTCACGAGTCGGGAATGGTTGAGCCCTCCTGCTGCTGGGTCCTCTATTGGGGCTTTGCTGAGCGATATGGGCAGGCTGGCCTTAATCTCAGGGTTTCGCCTCCTTAAGGCGCTGTGGAGCACGCCCCAATCACCATCAGTCGGCAGCCCTGAGGAGATCCCTATTATCCTGTAATCGAAGGATATTGATTCATAGGGCTGGAGGGAAATGATGTAGATGGTGTCGCCGGAAATGTAAGAGGTTCCGTCCTCGATTATGGTCAGGGGGAACAGCTGCATAGGGATCTCCATGCCGTAGAGGGTCATGTTGGAGGGGTTGGTCAGGGTGAGTGTTCCGTTGACGTTCGTCACGTAATACTCATCGTAGTGGCTGATTATCTTGCCGTGCTCGTCGATGTCTATCTCAAGGAGAATCTTGGCCGATACAAGCGGCGTGCTCAGTAACAAAACCACTAAAAGAACCAAGCCTATCATGTATCTCATGGGCCTATTCGAACTGTTTTTTTGAGTGTCGCACCCTTGTGCCGATGAAGAGGCCCACCAGTAGCACTATCAGTATCGCCCAGAAAACGTTCACGCCCTTTATCGGGAGCTTTGGGAAGGGGACTATCGAATACTCGAGCTGCATATCCTCTTGATTGACCCATTCGACTACACGCTTGTCGTCGCTCTTTGATACTTCTGCACCCGGTGCGAACGTGACGCTGAACCTTTTGGGCAAGAGGAACTTCTGGGTGTTGTGCCTGATTGGGATGGTGGTCTCTTCTGTTGGGATGTTTATGAGATAGAAAAGGACGCCTTTGCTCTTGAACTGGACGTCGTATTCCATTTTGATAGTGTAGTAGAAACCGGGAAGCAGAGTGTCCCACACGTCGATGATGAGGTCGGTTTCACGGTTCCCGTTGATGATGTCTGTGGAGAGCTGCCTGCCCTGCTCGCTCTCGGCGACCAGGTTTGAGACCTCTGATGCGACCTGCTCATCTTTTACTATCTCATGCAACTTGAAATGCAGTTCGCCCGGTATTATTGGCGCAGATCCTATGTTTTCAAGGGTCATTATCCTTTCAATATGGAGGCTGCCCTTCTCCAGGGTGGTCTGGGTGGTGTAGTCGCGGAAGACGACCACGCGTGCTGAGGCTACAGGAATCGCGAGAAGGAGCATGATTAAGAGTATAGCTTTCTTGAATTTATATTCCACCACTGAATCCCCTCATTGAAATAATGGAAAAAAACTATTTAATCCTTTTCTTTAGATCGTCAATTTCCCGGCGGATCTTGTGGAAATGTGTCGGGCCGCTCGTGTCGAGCTGCTTCTTGATCCGCGAGGTCATGATGAAATTAGCCAGGTTGATTCCCAGCAGTAGGATGACAATCAGCACGAACACCATCTCTGAAGAGTAGGTGCCAAGGGTCTGAATGACCTTGATTGCAGGAGAGCTGCTGGCCCCGTCGACTTGTCGGGGGTCCAAACCCACGACGTACAGGTCAGTCACCCTGTAATCCCCTGAGCCCTGGACGCGGTAGCTCGCGGTCCATGTGTCGTTCTGTCCAGCGAGCATGCCGATGCCTTCATCAGGTCCGAATGACGAATTCATGCCTCCAATGAAGCCAATGTCCCACCTGACAGACAGGCCAGTGAATCCGCTGCCGTTGACTGTCTGGTTGAACATCGCGGTCGACTGCGAGTTGGGTGGGGCTCCGTAGTTCCACTGGGAAGCTGCGAAATCATTAGGTATGAAGTCGTAGACCGATACGATGGCGTACTGTGGCGTCCAGCCATTGCCCTTGTTGTGCACCCATACCGTGATGTTGTATAAGTCCTCGCCTATGCTTGTCACGTTCTTGTATACCTCAAGCCAGTAGCCGTGTATGACATATATGTACTTGATGTAGGTGTCCTTCCCGTTTACTGTTACTGACTGGTTGATGATCTGCCCATAAGCGTTCTCGATTAGGTACTCTGGCTTCATCCAGATTATGGGTGGTGGGTAGGTCGAGTTGTGACCGTCGGTATAGTTGAAATACCATGGGCTTGTCGGCGTCCACCTGTTAGTCTGGTTGACCCTCGTGTTGGGCAGGTACTCCGTTGTAATCCCGGTGTAGTTGGCTGGATTCATATCGTAGGTGACCCATATTGTCACGTTGTTGAGGACATAATTAATCTGGGTGTCTGAGTAAACGGCAGAGTCAGTCTCCCAGGTGACGTTGTGGTTCTCCAGCTGGTCCTGCGGTTTTGCTATCCTTTTGGTGAAGTTGTACAGCGCTCTAGCAGTCGCATTGATTGATGAGACCGTTAAGTTAGATGCTGTGTAGCTTACCTTGTACTGAAGGGTCTGGAATATTGCTGGATAAGTCGCTGAGGTCGGTACAGCAATGGGTGCGCCTACCTGGTATGAGATGTTGGCAGACTGGTTGTAAACAAGCGTTCCCCCATTTGCGGCCCAAGTCCACAGCCGGTCAGAGTTGTTGGTGACATTTACGTAATTTCCTGTCTCCCAGAGCGTGTCTAACGTGAAGTTGTAGATTGAGGTATTCCAGGTCACGTTCCACGATTCGATAAGGATGTCGATGTTGCTGATTGTCTGCTGGGTCCAAAGCTGGTTGGTCACTTTGTCTGTCACGTTGAAATACTCTCCAGCAAGTACCTTGGTGACGTATGAATGCGTGTAGTTTGATTCGAGATCGAGGGGGGGCGTAACTGTGGTCCCGTTGATTGAATAGTTGAAAGTCGAGTAGTTACCCGGCCTCAGCTCTGGAACATGGACAATCATTATCTCTCCCGGCGTTCCTGAGGCATGGCTTCCGGTTCTTCCAGCGATGTGGGTGAAGTTGCTGGTCATCCCTGCAGTGTTCTCGAAAGCGATAGAGATGTCGTTGATGGTCTCATTGCTGGGATTCGTGATGTTGAGGGTTCCATAGATGTAGAACAGCTTTACAGTCTCATTCAGGGTGAAATACTCACCATAAGTGATATTTTGGTATACCACTTCAGATACGGTGATGTTGAGGTATGTGTCCCCTGCCGCTCCGATGGAACAGCATATGAGAATGAAGAAAGTCAGTGCCAGTAAGCTTGCCCTATTCATCTTGTATCCTCCCACTCAAATGAATTCTATGAAAATAACTATTGGTATACGTATGTCCATATTAAAGCTACTATATAAATATTTCTATTCTCATTCTATTATAATTTTGGAATAAAAATTCCAAACCTATTTAAAGGAAAATGCCTAGGAAAATAGTGTATATGGACAAGCGACTTTTCACCCTTTGGATAACGTTCCTACTAATACTCATAACCCCTTTAACCAACGCGGTCTCCATGATAATCACTCCAACAGAGCTGGATTGGGAGACAGAATATTCAGGCTCCAAGACTTTCATAATAAGCGTAGTCAACGGAGAGCCTCAGACTTTGGAGGTTACTATGGGTTTCGATTCCGGTTCCTCATACCTTGGGGAGCACTTCACGTTCTCTCCCGAGAGTTTCATGATAAAAGCCAACGGGATGAGGAATGTGGAGGTTACCTCGAGACTGCCCAAGGATTTCTTTCCGGGTTTCCATAGCGGAATCATCATTCCAAGCACGAAGCTTGGGAAAGGTGAGGGTATCAACATCACTTTCTCAGTGCCCGGCGCTGTGGTCTACAACATGAGAATGCTCGAGATTGAGGCACAAAACACTTTCAGTGGCAAGCCGCCTGAGATAATAATCACTGCTTTCAACAAGGGAAATTCAGTAGTGAGGGGTTTTCCTTTCGTTAGACTTTTCAGGATTGTGGGCGAAGAAGAGCAATCCATGAGCTATTTTGCCGGCGCATTAAATGATCCTGTGGTACTAGTGCCCGGAACAGTCGAATCGATTTTCTTCAACCTTTCAGACATACCCTTGGAGCTTGGTAACTATAAAATTATTGCGTCCCTAAGCTTCAATGGCCAAAGAAGCGAGGAGCTCGAGTCGATTTTCTCCGTGCTTGCCCCTGATGCGGGCCTCGACCTGGGGGAGCATTCCGTAAAGGCAGTTTTCGAAGGCCAGAAAAGCTCTTTGTTATTGGGCTTGGAGAATCCCACCTCGCAGATAATGCCATACCGGTTGCGGATAATGGTTGAGGATATAGACTATGTTGTTGAAGGGAGCATACCTGCAGGCACATCGGAGGATGTTTCTGTTGAAATCGATTCTTCATCCCTAGGTTCGGGAAGCTATCCAATAAGGGTTTTGGTGTATTCCGGACCCGGTCTGGGATCAATGGCAGAGATAGACGACATCTTACATGTTAGGTCTTTTATGCTTTTTGTTATAACTGGGATAGCGGCTCTTTTGGTTCTTGCGGTTATTCTAATTTTTGCCCTTCCCAAGACTAGGAGGAGAGAGTCTAAAATTGATGAGTTGGAAAAAACTGTTAGGGGACTTGACTCTGAAGTACATGGCCTTGTTCACAGGGTTTATGATTTTATCAAGGACGCTAACGATTGGTTAGGTGAGAGGGATAACGATGACGGATTCAGATTCAAGTGAGAAAAGAATTCAGCAGCTTGAGCAAAGCGTTGAGAAGCTGACAAGGAACGTTGCGCTGTTGCATCAGGTATTGTCAAGGCTTGAGCAGCAAATGAAGGATCTTAAGTTGAGGTAGTTTTCTTGCTGTTTATATATGGAAAACGATAAATATTTAAATATATCCGTATATTAATATAACTATTTGTATACTAATAGTAACTATTAGTCAAAATGGTAGTGACGGCAGCAAGAAAAGCGGAGATGGGAGTTGGCACCCTAATAGTCTTCATAGCCTTCCTTCTCGTAGCAGCTGTCGCTGCAGGAGTTCTAATATCAACAGCAGGCAGCCTCCAGGAAAGAGCCCTTGCCACAGGAGACCAGTCCGAAGATCAAATTGCAACCCACGCAGTAGTAGTCGAAGTATCCGCAACAAACGGAATCATGGGAGTACTGAACAACTTCACCCAAGTCATGAAGCTTGCCGCCGGTTCTGAACCGATCAAGCTCGAAAACACCCTTCTAACAATAAACACTGTCGAATCAACAGCCACTCTTCGCTACAGGGGCGTAGGTGCCTCACTCGAACTGGGAAATGACGGGTTCAACACATACAACCAACAAACCCTCCTGAACCTATCAGTATTTCAAGAGTACCTAGTCGACAACAACAACCCATACATCTACCAAGTTGCTCCAAGGAACCTCATACTGGACCTGGACGGCGACAGCGCAGTAGACACTGTAGAAGTATGTGACAATGACGGGCCATGCCCCGGAGTTTACAGCGGAACCCACCTAAGATGGGTCCTTAGCTCAGCCGGCATCATCTACACAGAACTCAAGGACCCTGCAGGAGCCACAGCTGATGTTTCCAACGCAGGCGCAATCCCCGTGGCCATCTTCAACAACTACACCGCAATCGGTGAGTATGGATACTTCCACATCCAGGGCACAACAGAACAGGACTTCGCCATCAGGGGATGGGCGCCAGGAATCCAGATGTTTCTGTACAACATGCCTGAAACTCTCAACGAGGACTTCGATGACGATGGCAATGACGATGCTCTTGGGATAAACCAAACCCACGCGGTCTTCTTCATCAGCAACAACGCACCAGCTGCCTACATGGGCGCGCACATAGCAATCCCGCTCGGCGTATCAATCATCAACTCAGGAGCCGCAGTGGAAGTCAACGAGGACATCTCGGACTCAGGCGTCACCTACGGACACCTGGACATATCCGGGACAACTACCGCAGACAACAGCACAATCGGCCTAAGCATCAACATAACCCCCGAGGAGCTAGGCAAGGGCTACTTCGTTGTTGAATACCTCAACATGGGAAGCAACTTCGTCGAGGGAAACATAGGACGCGGGGACGTTGTCAAAATCTACTACGAATCGCCCGGAGACATAGGTGAGGATGCAGAGCTAAGAATAAACCTTATTCCAAAAATTGGTACGCCCACCCTGACCAAATTCGTTACCCCTGATG
Source organism: uncultured Methanosarcinales archaeon (assembly GCA_964587045.1). GTDB lineage: Archaea > Nanobdellota > Nanobdellia > Woesearchaeales > CAZPJY01 > CAZPJY01. The sequence continues at coordinate 4,552 of CAZPJY010000020.1, read as the reverse complement.
TGATATCCACAGAACGCGTCTATCTATACCCTTAGTGGTCAAACATGGACTGGTTCATCTTCGCTTTGGGTGCTGTGATTCTGTTCGGACTCCAAGCATTTCTGTTCAAGGTCTCGACCCAGAAGGATTGCGATCCCTATGTCGTCACGTTGGTCTTCATTATGACTGTCCTCATCCTCGGGTCTACCGCATGGATACTGAAGGGATTCTCAGTATCTTTTCTCCAACTAACACTCATCTTAGGGTCCCTGTTCGCACTTTCGTTCTACCTGCACACCTTGGGGCTGATGAAGGCTTTGAAGCACCTCCCGACCAATATAGTCTATCCGATCACCGGAAGCGCGATAGTCTTCACGGTGCTCTAGTCACTCCTGTTCCTGAAGGAGACCCTGACGGCCAACCATGTGCTCGGGATACTCTGCATGCTTTTCGTAGTCTACTTCATCCATCACGACATATCCAAGAAGAATTTCAAGAGGAACAGGAAGCTTGGATTCATAATCGCCTGCTTAGTCATCATTCCCGGCGCCGCTTTGGAGATCACGAACAAGTATGCCGCGATGATGACCGACATAAGCTTCTTCATCGTGGTGACATACCTGTTTTCTGTAGGCATATCGTTCATGTCCCATAAGTTCGTTCCTAGGAAGAAATACCATAATGTCTCAGCATCCATCCGGATTGGGATACATATAGGGATTGTGAATTTCCTGGCGTACCTGTCTTTGCTAACGTCGCTCCGAACCGGCCCGCTCTCGCTCATCTCCCCTATGATGGCCATCTCCCTCGTGGTCGTTGTGGTCCTAGGGAAGGTGCTTTATCATGAGGAGCTATCGGTGAAGCAGATTTCCCTTATCCTTCTCGCTCTCGTGGGGACAGTCTTACTCAGGATATGATCACCAGAGCGGATCCGCACCAATCATGAAAGTGTCCTTCAGGTTGTAGTCACCAGTTCCTTCAAGGTTATAGGTTATGTTCCTGAATCCTGACGGGTTTACGAAGAAGTCCCATGAGCTAGCATTACCGCCGGTTACGAGCCTAGAAGAGTTCGGCAGCAAAGTGTAGGTTACGTTATAGTCGCTCGGGATGAAGTCGTACAGGTAGAGGTGGTCTTGATAACCTGCGTTGTTGGTGATGTTTATTATGACCGAGAAGAGGTCTTCCCCTATGCTCGACACAATCTTTGATGCTGTTATATTGGTCCTCGGATAGATGAGGACATCGTCCTCTTCGGTGCTCTGTTCATAGCCGAACGCATTGCAGGTTACGTTCCACATGAATGTCCCTGCTTCGCTGAAGGAGTGGTTGTACACATGGAACATCATCCCTGACTCATTGAACACCATGGTGCCGCTGCCTCCGTCATGGAAAGATGCGTTGCACGTCGCGTTAGGGACGGTGTTGCCCCAGATGTCGGTGTAGTTGGCGTAGAACGTGACATTGTCCCCTATGTACCTGGCAGTGCCGTTGTCAGTCTCGTCCCAGAGGGTGGCGTTCGTCGGGATCAGGCTGACATTGAACCTCCTCTGGTCCTTGAACGTGAGGAAGAAATAATCGGCGATGCCGTAAAGTGTTGCGTTCCAGTACCCTACATAGTCATAGAGCGGCACCTCATACGAGCCGTTGTATATCTCGTCAGACCTATAGCTCAACGGTATGGTCGTATTGGTCATGTTGGCCCTGACGAGTGTTGCGTTGACTTCGGACAGGTAAGTCGAGTTGAGCACAGACCTGTTCTCCTGCCCCATGCTCGAGAGGTTGGCCTCAATCTTGATGGTCTCGGTCAGGTAATAGGTTGAGTTGGGGCTGGTCTCATTGAAGGCGAAGCTAACGTTTAGGCCCCCGTAAACGTCATACGTCCTGGTCTGGTTGTAGAACTGGTACGGGCCTTCTGCCCACCAAAGGTACCTGCCTGCGTAGTGGCTGATGTTCGGGTCGAACGTGAGTGTCGCATGGCCTGTCGCGTTCGTGATCGCCCATCCCAGTGAGAGGTTGGTCTCATCATATATTGTCGGGAATGTCAGGTTCGATTTGAAGGAGACGTTCGTCCCTGCGAAAGTTCCTTTCAGGTAAGCCACCAGGTCTATCGTGTCAGATGTCGTGGATACCCCGTCCCTGTCGACGATTGTCCCATTGGGAGGATCGGCTGCGTTGGCGTAGCCGTAGACGATGAATGTTCTCGAATCGGTCCAGTCCCAGAAGAACCACTCCGCAGAAGCGTTCAGGGTCGCGTTCCAGACTCCGGGCTCCGCGTCGTTGGCAAGCTGGCTGGTGTTGGAGAACTGTGAGCCGTTGAAGTCCATGATCCTCTCATATGACGATGAGTTGGGCTGTATCATGGTTGCGTTCATCAGGGAATTGTAGCTCGCGTTGAGCTCTGTGGTGTTCTCAGGTCCGAGGCTTGAGAGGTTGGCCACAACTGTCACGTTGTTTGCCTGATAGTAGGAAGCATCAGGATCAGTCGGTCCGCTGAATGAGGAATCGAGAGTCCCATACAGCCCCGTCCAAAGCGACAGGTTAGCCATAGACTCATTGTGGTAAGCGTACCAGGAGTAGTTACCCGCGTAGTAGGTTGATGGAGGGTCCCAAGTGAAATTTGCTATACCGCTAGCATTGGTCAGACCAAAGCCCAACAGGAGATTCTCCTGCCCGGATACAAACGGAGAGGTGAGATTGACCAGGAATGAGACGTTAAGGCCAGAAGGTCCTCTGAGAACCTGTGCAAACAGAGTGGTGTTGTCGCTTACTAAAGCATTTGATTCGTCCCTGTCGACCTGAGTCTGCAGAGTGGAGACTGCGTCGGTAAGTGTCTTGTTTATCGTGACGTTGTCGGTTGCGTTGGCGGAAAAGAAGAACGCGTCTGTGCAGTTGACGTACCATGTAAATGTTCCGCTGGCATCAAAGCTCCTGTTGTACCAGAACAGGCCGCTTGACGCCTCGTAATCCATGGTTGCGTTCACACCGTCATGGAAAGTCACGTTACAGACTCCCGTAGACACTGAGCTTCCATTCACCATGGAATAGTTGGCAGTGAAATTTACCAGCTGGTATACTCTTCGGACAGCACTGAGTGGAGGATCAGTATCATCCCTTAAAGTCAGGTTGGTCGAGAAGCTGAAAACCTCGAAAGTCTTGTTGTACGTTGAGTCGTTGGTGAAATAGTAAGCCGAACCGTTAAGGTAGACAGTCCAGTTCCCAAGCTCGGCGTTCAATGGCAGGATGAAGCTGCCAGCCCACATGTCAAGGGATGCGTTGTAGTGGAGGTCCGTATACCATTCTGTCTGGTTGGGTTGGATAAGGGTTGCGTTTACGGTCGCGTTATAGGTGGAGTTGAGCATTGACCTGTTCTCAAGTCCCAAACTTGTAAGATTTCCCCTGAGCATGACTGCGCTTCCGGGGTTGTACTTCTCGACCGGATAAGTTCCGTTATGTGACCAGTTCAGCTCAAGGCCTCCCCAAATGTCAACGAAGTTAGTCTGGTTGGGGAAGGAGTAGTTGCTTGCTCCCCACCACTCGTACCTCCCTGCGAGCCATGAGGTGTCCGGATCAAGGTATGATTCGGCAAAACCTGTGGAGTTGGTTAGGTTCCAGCCTATGATGAGATTCTCCTCGCCGGCAAGCAAGGGATCTGTGCTGTTGGCCAGGATGGTGATGTTATGGTCTGCAAAAGCGCCGGTGAGTCTTGCTACGAAAACTGCGCTGTTAGCCATGCTCGGTATTGCCGAGTCCCTGTCTATATCGAAGCTCGAAGCGGGTTGAATGGAATTGGTGTATCCGTAGACTATAAAAGTCCTAGGCCCTTCAGTATCAGAGTAGAAATAGCTGGCGTCTGAGATTATCTGGTCGTTCCAAACTCCAGGCTCTGCGAGTGTGTCTAGGAGGTGTGTTCCGTTCCAGTCTCCGCTGTCTAAAGACAGTGAAACCATGTAGGATGTCGAATTGGGCTGGGTAATTGTGGAATTGACATAAGTTGAGTAGTTACCTTCCATCTCGGTATAGTTCTCAAGTCCCAGACTCTCTAGCAAAGCGTCCACGACAACAGAATCCCCCTGGAGATAGGTGCTGTTTGGATTAATGCTAGCATTGAGGAAGGTTAGGTTCAACGTTCCGTAGGTTTGGTATGTGTAGTTGTATTGGTGGTTGGTTGCGTTGTTGTGTGTGGTCCATGTGTAGTTGCCTGCGTACCAGGTTTGGTCTGGGTTGAATGTGATGGTGGTTTGGCCGTTTGAGTCTGTTGTGTTGGTTGCTATGGTCCTGTTGGTCTGTCCTGGCATTGCTGGGTCAAGAAGGGTTGCGGTGAATGTTAGGTTGACGTCTGCTATCGCGTACGCTAAGTCTACAGTTATTACTATCTGGTCTGGATCTGCTGTGGTCTCGTCTCTGTCGATTATTGTTGCGTTGGGGGGTGCTGTGGGGTATGCTGGTATTTTTTGTACTGTGACTGCGTGTGATGCGGAGGTGGTGTCGCCTGCGTAGTAGTAAATGTTTCTTTGGTCTGTTATGTTGCAGGTTAGGTTGTGGGTTCCTAGTTGTTTGAGGGTTGGTGTGTAGG